>NZ_DBHHFZ010000004.1:0-30120 GCF_057238465.1 Arachnia sp. | reverse complement strand
GCGCGTCGATTAGATCGTTGACCTCCTGCGGGGCGGCGTGGAGGAGCGCTGCGAGGATCGCCTTCTCGTGGTTGATGTCGCCCCAATGTGCGAAACTGGCGATTAGCTCAGGGTGGTGGGGCGCGAGGCTCTTTCTCAGGGCGCAAATCCGGGCTTGGTTTGCCTTGGTCCAGTCCTTCGGATCGGTCTGGGCGGCCACCTCCAGCACGAATTCCTCGAGACGATCGTTGACTACTTTCTGGGCTGGGGTTGGGCTATCCGTGTGGTGGGTCCAGAGTAGATCAACCAGCCTGCTGCGCCTCCTATGGGCGGCGACGGCCATGGGTAGGGCGACTCGCCACTCCGGGTCGAACCAGATGTGGGGCAGCAGCGCTTTTGCCGCCTTGGCGGCTGAGAAAGTGGCCAAGTGTTCGGAGACCAGGTGCTCCCACAGGGTGCGGTGCAGGAACCGGCGCTCGACCTGTGAGCGGTCGTGGAAGTGGGAGAGGGCATACTCCTGTTTGGGCGCGACATTGTCGAGGGCACGCTCCATGTCCGCTGACATGTGGGGCGGCGTGCGGTTCGTCGTGATTGTCTCGGGCCACACGCCCAGCCCCGCGGGGGTGACCGCATCTTTGACGGCATCCCAGGCCCACTGCTGCAGGATTGCGCGGCATTCGTCCGTGTCGACCGGCTCCTTCGCCTTCGCCCAGCCTCCGGCCAGCAGCAGGTCGATGATGGTTCGGTAGAGTTCCCGGCGGCGTCTCGGCAACTCCTGATCCGGTTCCTGCTCGGTCAGCATGCAGTAGAAAGTCAGCAGCAGTGGGCTGGTCGCGGTGGCGCGGAGTTCTCGTCGACGTTCGAGCTGCTGGATCAGGTGCTGGGCCGTTGGCGGGTTCTCTGTGAACCAGGCCTCGATGTAGCCGTGGACATCCTCGGGATAGCGCAGCTCGGTGAGGGTACCGACCCGGGTGTCCTGCGTTGCACGCAGGCCCGAGACCGCGCTGTGCCACGCCTCCGGTCGCGACGTCACCACCAGCCGGCGACCCGGCGTACTTGTCAAAGAGTTGAGCAACGTCCTGGCGCTGTTAGCCGAGACGCCCTCGTCCAGGGAGTCCGCCACCGCCAACACCCGTGCCCCCGGGTGTAGGACCAGCCGGCGGATCTTCTCCTGCGATTCGTGTGGGAGCGCCGCCTCGACCAGCCCGTCGAAGCCGGTTTCGTGCCGTTTGACCCACTCGGCCACCGTGGTGAACAAGGGAAGCTCGACCGACGCGGGATCCACCCGTGGGTCCCGGAGCTGCTCCAGCGCCTTCTCGGCAGCCTCACGTGCGAGGCGCCGAGCGAGCCACGTCTTTCCTGACCCCGGGCCACCCAGCACCGTCAACAGCCAGACCCCTTCCAGGGCCTCCGCCGGGGACATGGTCCTCTGCTCGTCCGCGATCTCCAGCGTCCGCTCCAGCCGCGACGGTTTCCGATTCTGGGACCACTTCCGGCCTTGAGTCCACGGCGAGTAATCCCAGTCCCGAATCTGTTTCTCCAGGTATTCGATCAGTTCATGCCTGTCCGCTACTCCCAGCAGGTCCTCGCGCAACTGGTCGATGCTGCCGCGTATCTCGTTTCGAGACGCCCGGATCGCCGCGAGAACCACCCCACCCTCGGCCTTGAGCTTCGGGCACAACGCTTTATAGGTGGTGCGCACGGCACGCTCCGCAACGCCGTACTCGGGGTCCGTTCCCCAATACTCATCCCTCGCCTTGGCCGACGTGAGCGCGACCTCGGCTGCTCGCATGGGATCGAAATCCGCGTCGGCGATCAACTCATGCTGGCATCCGGCTGCCTGAACATACTCGATCGCCCAGGCCAGTCCGCGGTCCACGACGTCGGGGTCGAGGTGCTCGCCCTCGGCCCATGCGGTGATCGCTTCCCGGACCTGCTTCCGCAGCTCCTTTTCCTCAGACGCTCGGCCCCGGGCGTTCCGGAGGAGCTTCACCAGCTCGCGGGCGGCACTCACCCCAATCGCTCCGAGCGGTTCGCTCAGGGCACTGACCGCGACGGCTGCCAGCGCGTCCACCAACTCGGACCGCCGCGCCATCGCCATGAGCTCCACCCTCCGTCGAGCACCCCTGTAGAACCGGTACCAGTATCCCGCCTGAATCGGAGGCCACGCCAGAGGAGCTTCCCCGCTGGCGATACGGCTGGCCATCCATGTCCTGGCCACTGCTTCGGTTGTCTTCTTTGTCGCATCTCCGGACAGCTCCCCGGAACTGATCCGTCCAGGCAAGTTGTCGATCATGATCGACAAACCAGGACTGGAGGTGTGTTTTGTCGACTATGATCGACAACGAGAGGACGGTGGTTGCTGTGGAACGGATCGTTGATCGTCCCCGCTACCTGGAACGGATCCGGCCTTTCGTGGATGTTCCGGTCATGAAGATCCTGACCGGGGTGCGGCGCTGCGGAAAGTCGACGCTGCTGGACATGCTGGCCGACGAGGTGGTTGCGAAGAACCCCGGGGTCTCGCTGGTCCGGCTCAATCTCGAATCCAGCGAGGGACTGAGCATTCGCACCGCGTCGGCGCTCATGGAGCATCTGGCTGCACGCCTACCCGACAAGCAGGCCCGCGCCTACGTGTTCCTGGACGAGGTGCAGCAGGTTCCTGGATGGGAAGACGTGGTCAATGCGCTGCGGGTCGACTGGAACTGCGACCTGTACCTCACCGGATCCAACTCGACGATGCTCGCGAGCGAACTGAGTTCCCACCTCGCGGGCCGGTTCGTTGAGTTCCCGATCCGTCCCCTGTCCTTCAGGGAGTTCGTAGAGCTGCGCCGCCCACACGGCGTTTCCAGTGCCGAAGCCCGGGAACTCTTCGAGCACTACCTCGTCCTGGGTGGATTCCCGCTCCTGAAATACTTCGACCTCGATTCCCAGGCCTCGGTGCAATACCTCGACAGCCTGCTCGATACCGTGGTGGTCAGGGACGTGCTGGAGCATTTCGCGATCCGCGACGTCGACATGTTCCGCCGCATCCTGCGCTACTGCGTGGGCAACGTGGGACGCACCTTCTCGGCGCAGTCAGTGAGCCGGTATCTCAAAAGCGAGGGGCGTGCGGTCAGCGTCGATACCGTCCTCAACTATCTGCAGCACTGCGCTGAGGCGTACCTGGTGGACAAGGTGCCGCGGTTCGATGTCGTCGGGAAACAGACGCTTCGAGCGGACGAGAAGTACTACGTGGTGGATCAGGGGCTTCGGACCGCTCTCGGTTTCGACAATCGCGCTGACATCGAGCTGGTGCTGGAAAACATCGTGTACCAGGAACTTCGCTCACGAGGCTGCACGGTTCATGTGGGGTGGCGCGGCTCCAGGGAGGTTGATTTCATCGCCCAGCGTGGCACGGCGACACGCTACATCCAGGTCAGCTACCTTCTCGCCGACGAGGCGACGGTAGAACGCGAGTTCGGGGTCCTGGAATCAATCCCGGACAACCACCCCAAGACCGTGGTCAGCATGGATCCCGTTTCCCGCAGTCGCAACGGCATCGAGCACGTGAACATCGTGGACTTCCTGATGGAGGACCCACTGGCCGAATGGAATGGGTGATCCTCGGCGACGTGTGGGTGGCGGAGAAGCCGGGGAAGATGCATGGGGAAGCCGGTTGAGCCGGTCTGCTCGCTCAGCGAGCAGGCCACCTCGAACCCTCGGCGGCCACGTCCGGGGAATTGCAACGGGCTCTGTTGTGCGGCTGCCGGGTGGTTTCGAGCCGGACCGCTCCTTCGTCGCGGTCCGGCTCAACCAGCTTCAGGGAAGCTTTGCGGGCTGGCAGGCCTCGGGCTCAATCTCTAACCCAGCCGGCTGTTCAGGAGGGCCACCACCTTCGTCAGCGACACCGCGCCGGGATCGGGGGTGCCGACGGATTTCTCACCCAGCGGGCGGGCCCTGCCCAGCCGGGCGACCAATGCCCGGGTGGATTCGGTCCCTGCTTCGGCTGCGACGACGGCGGCCGCGGACTTCGCGGCCAGATCGCCGTCGGTGGCTACGAACGCCGCGACGAACGGGGAGAGCGCGTCGACGAGGGTTTTGTCGCCCACCTCGGCCCCGCCCAGGCGCTGCACGGCGGACAGGGCGGCCTGGAGTGCTACCGCGAGATCGTCGCTGCCGGGGGTTTTCTCGTCACCCAGCGCGCTGCCCAACGCCGTGAGCAACGCGCCCCACAACGCCCCGGAGGTGCCGCCGGCCCGGTTGGACCAGGCATCCCCGGCGGCGGTCAGCGTCGTCCTGAGCCCCCCGCCGGCCGATACGGCGGTGTGTGCCGCCCCGGCCGCCGCCCGCGACCCGTTGGCCATGCCGATCCCGTGATCGCCGTCCCCCGCCACCGAATCCAGCGCCCCCAGCTCTTCCTGTGCCCGAGCCAGCATCTCGGCGACATCGTCGAGCAACCCGGCCGCGACCTCGGCCGCCTCCCGGGATGCGGTACTGCCCGGGGTGGTCACCTCCACGGGGGCGGCGGACTGGCTGAGCGCGGCGTCGTCTCGCTCGACTGAACCCACCGATCCCTTCCGGTACGCCGGGGCATCGCACGGCGCATCCCAGTAGCCGAGCAGCTCGTCGTCCACCCACACCAGGGTCAGCGACACCCCCGCCATGTCCAGGGAGGTGACGAACTCGCCGGCCTCGATGTCGGCGCATTCGAGCCTGGCGGCCTCCAGGCGGGCCACGACGCAGGACGTCACCACGAACAGTTCCTCGTACTTGCTTGATCCGAGCCCGTTGACGATGGCCACCACCCGGTTCCCGGCTCCCGCGGGACGATCCGCCAACAAGCCATCGACGAGAGTGCGGGCCACGTCATCGGCGCTGCCCAGGTCGGCCTCGGCGACACCCGGTTCGCCGTGAATCCCGAGCCCGATCCCCATGCGACCCGCGGGCACGGTGAACAACGGTCCCTTCGCGCCGGGCAGCGTGCAGCCGGCGAAGGCAACCCCGAAACTGCGGGTGGCCGCGTTGGCCTTGGCGAACACCCGCCTGACCTCGTCGAACCCGAGCCCGGCCTCGGCCGCCGCGCTCGTGATCTTGAAGACCGGGAAGTCCCCTGCGATTCCTCGCCGTTTCTCCGGTTCGGCGGCATCTCCCGAGGCGATGTCGTCGGTGACCACCAGGGTGTCGGCCTCGATGCCCTCGGCGCGAAGCCGTTCAATGGCCTGCCCGAAGTGCAGCACGTCGCCGGCGTAGTTGCCGAACCCCATCAGCACCCCGGCCCCGCGATGAACCGCCTTCAGCACCGAATAGGCCTGGGCGGCCGAGGGGGAACTGAAGATGTTGCCGCACACCGCGCCGTCGGCGAACCCGTGGCCAACCCAGCCCGCGAAGGCCGGGTAGTGCCCGGAACCGCCGCCATACACGACCGCGACCTTCCCGGCAGGCGTGAAGGTGGAACGCGCCACGCCCCCGTAGACGGGTTTCACGTAGCGTTTGTTGGCCGCGATGAAACCTTTGAGGGCCTCGGCGGGAAAATCAGCGGGATCGTTTGTCAGTCGCGTCACTGCGTGCCTTTCGATTGCTGGCCAGAGGTTTCGGCCCGACACGTTCGCCGGTGCTCGCGAGTCGGCCCAACCAACACGGGTTCTCGGCGAACCCGGACCCAGTTTAACCCCGCGTAAACCCCTGTTGCGGGGCCCCTGGCCTCTAGGCTTGCCCCATGATGCGAGCGGCTGTGCTGGAGGAGATCGGCAGTTTGAGGCTGAAGCAGGTGCCCGTCCCCGAACCCGGACCGGGTGAGGTGCTCGTGAGGATTGAGGCCAACACCATCTGCGGCACGGACCTGCGGATCATCTCCGGGGCAAAGACGGCCGGGGTCCGGCCGGGGGTGATCCTCGGTCACGAGTTCGCGGGACGTGTCGCGGCCGTGGGTCGGGGCGTCGACGGTGTGCCCGTCGGAGCGCAGGTGACCTGCTCGATCGTGGTGAGCTGCCAGCGGTGCCGGGCCTGTCTGTCGGGCCGGGAACAGCTGTGCGAGAACCTCGTGCTGTTCGGCTACGAACTCGACGGCGGGCTGGCCGAATACCTCCTCGTGCCCAAGGTCGCGATGGACCACGGCAACCTCGTGGTGCTGGAAAAGGAGATCCCCGCCACCACGCTGGCCCTGGCCGAGCCCGTCTCGTGCTGCCTCAACGGGGCCGGGCAGGTGGCCGTGGCGCCGGGGGAGAGCGTGGTGGTGCTGGGAACCGGGCCGATCGGCCTGCTCCACATCGCCCTGGCGAAACTGGCCGGCGCGACGACGATCCTGGCGGCCGGCCGGGAGGGCAGGCTTGCCGCAGCGACGGACTTCGGCGCGACCTGCGCCTTCGCCCTCACCGGGGAGGCCCTGACGGCCGAGGTGCGCGAACGAACAAACGGCAGGGGAGCCGACGTCGTCATCGTCGCCGTGGGTGACCTCGCCTTGGCGAACCAGGCCCTCGAATTGGCCGCTATCGGCGGTCGCGTCAATTATTTCGCGGGTTTCCCGAAAGGGAGGATGGCCAGCATCGATCCGAATCTCATCCACTACCGCGAACTCGCCGTCACGGGCGGATCCAACGCCAGGCGGGCGGATGTGAGACGGGCCGTGGAGCTGCTGTCCAGTGGGGCCCTCGATGTGGGGAGGCTCGTCACCCACCGGTTCCCGCTCGCCGATCTGGATGCCGCCGTCACTGCGGTGGCGCGACGCGACGGACTCAAGGTCGCGGTCATGCCTGCGGCGGGGTGAGACCCGCAATTCACCGGAGAGCCCGGGCAGGGTGCCGGCTGACGCCCCGGCCGTGAACAGGCCCCGGAGCCGGCGTGAGGACGCGGACAGCCGGGGCCGCCACGCCGTCACGCGAGCAGGGCGATCCGGTCTCTCTTGGAGGCCACGAGGCGGCCGTCGAGCATGCTGTAGGTGTCGTAGTTCTTCAGGACGTCATCCCACAGGGTGCCCGGTTTCCCGGGATCCAAGGCAATCCAGGTGGGGGCGTAGTAATCACCCGTTGGGATCAGCAGGGCGCCCCCGAGGGTTGGAATGACATTGTGGGCTTTGGTGATCTGATGGTCCACGAGGTCGAGCTGCCCGGTCTTGGGGTCCAGCACCCCCGTCCGTATGGAGGGGGACGGGACGAAGACGCTCAGGGGGCCGTCCTGAGGGGAGGGGGTTCTGTCGAAGACCAAGCCAGGAAAAGAACCTTCGTCCCAGTCCCTGCGCCAGAGCTCTTTCCCCGTCGCCGGGTCCAGGCCCACGAAGCTTCGATGCGTGCTCTCCGTGACGTATACGAGGTCGTCTCCCCAGCCCAATGGATAACCGTCCTGGAGCTCGGACGTCCACAGCTCCTTGCCATGCTGGTCGAAACCCTTCAGCGGTCCGTTTTCCTTGTGTCCGACCAGGACGTTGCCCACCCAGGCCGAGCGGTGCCACACCCCGTCCTTCACCACCGGGCTGCCGTCGTCGGTGTGAACGCTCAGGTAGCAGGCGTACTCGTGGACGGGGCCGGCCTGTCCGTCGACGCAGAAATCGGTCACGCCGTCGTGTTCCCTCACCCAGAACCACTCCCGGGCCTCCTTGGGCAGGTCGATGGACCACTGCTTGGTGTGTGCCTCCTTGACGGAAGGTGCGCGGCTGATTCGGACGCTACCCTCCTTGGACGTGTCCATCTCGTAGATCGCGCCCGATGCGGCCATGGCCAGGTAGTGCTCGGGTTTCTCGTCGAACCGGCCGATGAGGCTGCCATCGGCGGTGCTGTAGACGAAGAGGGATCTTTGCTGTTGGGAAGTTTTGGCCCACAACGCCACCTGCCCGGACATCATGTCGGACACCTTCTCGAGTCTTTCGAAACCGGTTAGGTCACCGGAGATGTCTACCGACCACACCTCGGAGCCGTCGGCCCAGTTGAGCATTCTCAGTTTGCTGCCGCCCGCGGTGAGGGCCGGAGCGACCACCAGACCCTCGTGGGTCCCGATGAGGGGACCGGATCCGGTAACCGTGACCTCCCAGGCGGTTGTGAGCCGGGCCGGGGGAGTCGGCGGTGGAGAGGACTCGGGTGATGATGGAATCGTGGGGGCCGACGACGGTGTCTCGGATCCTGTACCCCAGCACGACGTGGTCATCAGGACGGCACCCATCAGGGCGGCGGCCCCGCGAAGTCGCCACCTGGAGGCGGGTCTCGCCGCGGCGTTGGGAGAGTGGGTGACCGCTTTCATGCTGGCTCCTATTCGGTTCGACGGATGGGCTGCTGTGGGCGCTCGGGATCCGCGGGTGGTTGTTGCGAGCTTCAACAAATCTTTGGTGAAGCAGCAATCGCTCCAAGTGCGACCTGTTCCGCGCCTCATGTTATCCGGCCCGCACGTCGCTCGCCGGTTCGGACGGCAACCGAGGACCGGATGGACGAGCAAGAACCCGGTTGCGCAGCACTCAACGCCGTTTCGGGCTGTTGCGGACGGTTTTTGGGCATTGAGTGCTGCGCAACCGGGTGAAACGCCCCGGCAGAGGCGTTCAGTGGACGGGGAGGGCCTTGTCGGTTTCTTCTACCCGGATGTCGACCATCTGCGCGCCGGTCAACCAGCCGGACAGGCCGCGGTGGGTGCGGGTGAACGGAACCATGACCAGGGACAGCGGCACCACCAGGGGCAGCAACCAGATGAAGGGCGAGGAAGTAAAGAAGGGGGCCAGGAACATCGGGATCAGCAATGATGCGGGCACCACCAGCGACCTGACAACCCTGCGGAAACGGGAACCGTCGTGCAGGGTGCCGTCAGCGTTGCGCCACTTCGGGGTGAGCCACACCACGGTCTGCCCGACGGAGGCGGCGAGATGATTCCAGGCGGGCCACACGAACACCGCGATGGTCGCTACCGCAATGGCCACGGGAACGATCAACGGAGTCCACTTCTCAGAAACGTCCCCCAGGAACAGCAACGTCGCCACGCGGAGACCCACCGCGGTGGTCACGGCCACCAGGGCCACGAGAATGGCGTCGATCAGCATGCCTATCCAGCGTCGCCACATCGTCACCGGGCGCGGCGTCAGCCTGTCCTGTACCAGCTGGTGGGTGCGCGGCATCCACCACAGCAGCACCGGGGCCAGGACCGCTCCCAGGATGGTGCCGAGGGTGTTGGTAATGAGGTCGTCCACATCGGCGGTCCGGAAGGCGCAGGGATAGAAGAACCACAAACCGGTGAGCTGAGTCAGTTCGATGAGGAGGCTGGTGACTGCCCCCAGAAGGATTGTGACGAGAACGGAGCGGTTGAAGTAGCGGCGCAGGATGACCCCGAACGGTACAAACAGCACCACGTTGAAGGCCACCTGCAACACCGCGAAGCTGGTCAGCAGCCCCCGCAGCGAACGCCCCGGCGTGGCCTTCCGGATGTCGTCGATGAAGGCGAACGGCTGCAGGTTCATTCCGCGGGCGTGGAACCGGCACCATCCGGCGGAACGCTCCGGCAGCGGCAGGAGGGTGTAGGTGAGCAGCGCGGTGGCGTAGAGGCACACCGCCGCGAGTCCGAGCAGGCGGGCGAAACTCAGCCGGCCGAAGCGGCGGTACTGCCAGACCATGCCTGGCAGGAACAGCGCCGCGAAAGCCACGGCTCCGATGATCGCGGCGAGTAGGCCATTGTTCACCCAGTCCTGCAAGGTTCCTCCAGTTGTCACGGTCGAACGGAGGATAACGGGTGGGGGAAACACCGGACCGGGGTCCCGTGGCGCGGCCGGGTCTCGCCGCAGGCAAGATCGGAGGTCTGAGGCTCCGGATGTGACATAGTGAGCCGCGTTGTTCACACGACTCGTGAAGACGACGCAGAAGATGTAGGAGGAAGCCCCGATGTCCTCTCCGGAAGGCGACCTGAAGGTCGCGATGAAACCCCGCCACCTCGTGATGATGAGCCTCGGCTCCGCCATCGGTGCCGGGTTGTTCGTGGGCTCCGGCGCGGGCATAGCGACGGCGGGACCCGCGGTGCTGTTGTCCTATGTCATTTCCGGGGCGATCGTCCTGGCCGTCATGCGCATGCTCGGCGAGATGGTGGCTGACGACCCGAACCCGGGGGCGTTCTCCTACTACGCCGACAAGGCCCTCGGTCCCGCCGCCGGATTCGCGATCGGCTGGCTGTGGTGGATCGAGATGGGGCTGGTGGTCGCAACCGAGGCAACTGCGGCGGCACGCTACCTGAGCACACTCATCCCCGGTTTCCCGCAGTGGGGTTTCGCGCTGATCATCATGGCGGTCTTCACGGGAATCAACTTGGTCAAGGTGGGGAGCTTCGGTGAATTCGAGTTCTGGTTCTCGCTGATCAAAATCGCTTTCGTGGTGGTTTTCCTGGTGCTCGGGGCGGCTTTCCTGCTGGGGTTGACCCCCGCGCCCTCACCCGGGTGGGGGAACCTGTCGGGAAACGACCTCATGCCTCACGGAATCAAGGGCGTCGCCTCGGCGCTGCTGGTTGTGATCTTCGCCTTCGGGGGTGTGGAGATAGTCGCGGTGGCCGCCGCCGAGACCGCCGACCCGGAACGCAGCATCAGGAAGGCCGTCAACACGATCCTGTGGCGCATTCTCATCTTCTACATGGGCGCTGTGACGATCATGCTGCTCGCCCTGCCCTGGAACGATCCCTCCCTCAAGGAAGCGCCCTTCGTCGCGGTCCTGAACGCGGCGGGACTGCCTGCCGTCGCGGCGATGATCGGGATCGTGATCGTCGTCGCGCTGCTGTCCTCGCTCAACGCGAACCTCTACGGCGGCTCCCGCATGATCTTCTCGCTCGCCGAGCGACGCATGGGGCCCGCGATGATGCGCGGCACGAACGCTCGAGGCGTGCCCGTGGCAGCCGTGCTGGCCACGTCCTTCCTCGGTTTCGTCGCGGCGGCGCTGAACTACTTCTGGGCGGAGGAGGTGCTGAATTTCCTGCTGAACATGGTCGGCTCGACCATGATCGTCATCTGGCTGGGGATCATCGCCTCGCACGTGGTGTTGCGACGCCGCGCCGCCCGTGACGGCAATCCCACACCCAAGGGATTCCCGGTCGCGCTGTCCTGGGCGACGCTGGCCGCAGTGGCCGCGGTGGTTGCGCTCGGGTTCACGGTGCCCGAGATCGCGGTGCAGCTCTCCAGCACCTTCGCCCTGACGGCCCTGCTCGCGGCGGTCGGTGGCTGGCTCGCAAAACGCGTGGGAGCGTCGAGCCTGGGGAGTGAATCGGTGGTGGAACACAAGGTTTGAGAACGGGTCACGAGTTGCGGACGGGCATCAGCCCATCGAACGGCGGCTGATGTCCGTGCCGCTCAGCGACCTTTGCCGCCCCGAGCCCGGAAGCCCCCGATATCTTCCGTGGTAGCGTTTTGTCTTTGAAACGATTCGCATGATGCTCAGCGCCCCGATGCGCTTCGAGCAGCACAGCCCGGCCGGGGAGCCCGTTCCCCGGCAATCAATCCCGGAAGGCGACATCTTGACCCAACACACCATGAGCGAGAACACTCGCACCGCCATCGAACTCGTCGACACCTACGCAGCACACAACTACTCGCCGCTGCCCGTCGTCGTCACCGAGGCGTCGGGCGCGTGGCTGACGGATGTGGACGGCCGCCGCTACCTGGACTGCCTCGCCGCCTACTCGGCCCTCAACTTCGGGCACGGCAACCCCACCTTCATCGATGTCGCGAAACGGCAACTGGACCGGCTCACCCTCACCAGCCGTGCCGCGCACTCCGACTGGCTCGGCCCGTTCGCCCAGAAACTGGCGCGCCTCGCGGGCAAGGACATGGTCCTGCCGATGAACACCGGCGCCGAAGCCGTCGAGACCGCCATCAAGGTGGCCCGCAAGTGGGGGCACCAGGTCAAGGGGCTGCCGCAGGACCGCGGCGAGATCATCGCCATGCACGGCAACTTCCACGGCCGCACCACAACGATCATCAGCTTCAGCGACGACGAGACCGCACGCGCCGACTTCGGCCCCTACAGCCCCGGGTTCCGGCTCGCCGATTTCGGTGACGTCGACTCCCTGGAGCGGGCCATCACCCCCGAGACCGTCGCCGTGCTGCTGGAACCCATCCAGGGGGAGGCCGGCATCATCGTGCCGCCGGTGGGATACCTCCGCGAGGTGCGGGAACTCACCCGCAAGAACAACGTCCTGCTGATCTGCGACGAGGTGCAGACCGGCATGGGCCGCACCGGCACGACGTTCCGGTTCCAGGCCGAGGACATCGACCCCGACATCATCACCGTCGGCAAGGCCCTGGGGGCGGGCATCGTACCGCTGTCAGCGGTGATCGCAGACCGCGAGATCCTCGGGTTGCTGCAACCGGGCCAGCACGGATCGACCTTCGGTGGCAACCCCCTCGCGTGCGCCATCGGGGCGGCCGTCTGCGACGTGCTGGCCACCGGCGAGTACCAGCGCCGCTCCACCGAGATGGGCGAGCGTCTGCACGCCGGGCTCAAGACCCTCGTCGGTCACGGTGTGACCGCGGTCCGGGGTGTGGGGCTGTGGGCGGGAGTCGACATCGACCCTGCGATCGGCACCGCCAAGGATGTGAGCCTGGACCTCCTCGGTTGCGGCATTCTCGTCAAGGACACCCACGGCCAGACCCTCCGGTTCGCGCCCCCGCTGGTGATCGCCGAGGACGAAATCGATTTCATCGTGCGCGAACTCCGGGCCGTGCTGGAGCAGCGCCTCACGCGGCACGCCTGAGGTGGGATGAGACCCGCTCGATGCCGGATGCAGCCGCCGAACTGATCGTCGAGCGGGTGCTGTGCGCCGTGGAGTGCATACCCGCGGGACGGGTGGTCAGTTACGGCGACCTCGCGGAGCTGGTGGGTACGTCCGCCCGGCGGGTGGGGGCCGTCATGGCCTCCGCCGGGTCGGGGGTGCCGTGGTGGAGGGTGGTCAACGCTGCGGGACGGCTGCCCGCCCACCTCGTGCCGGAGGCGTCCCGGCGCTGGGCCGAGGAGGGAACCCCCGCGGTCGACGGGCGGTGCGTGATGTCGCGGGCCCGGGCCGACCTGCCCCGGCTGGCCACGGACCACGAGACCCGGCTCGCCGAGCGGGGAAGCCCCGCCCGGGAGCTGACCTCACCCGCAGGTCAGTAGCCCCGCCGACTCCTTCAGCGCCAGCACCCGGCCGGCGGATTCGGCCAGCCGGTCGGCGTTGCCCGGGTTCTCGGCCGCCCAGGCGATGGTGGCCTTCAGCATCTCGTCCATCAGCGACGGGTCGGCGTTGATGAGCAGATCCCCGCCCGCTGCGAAGAACCGAACCGCCCGGTCGCCGGGTTTGACATTCCCCACGGCGGCCGCTTCGCCCAGGTCGTCGCTGATCGCCACTCCTTGGAAACCGAGGTCGCCGCGCAACATGTCGGTGACGATCCTCCTGCTGAAAACCCCCTCCTGGTCCGGGTCGATCCTCGTGAAGATCGCCGACGAGATCATCACCGAGTCGGCCCCGGCCTCGATGCCTTTGCGGAACGGTTCCAGGGATTCGCCGTCGGCGGTGGTGTCGTCGTCCCTGGCCACCCCGTGGTCGGTGTTGACCGTCACCTCACCCAGCCCGGGAAAGTGTTTCAGAGAGGTCGCGATCCCGGCGTCCTGCATGCCCTGGGTGAACTCCACCACCGACCTGCTAACCGCGGTGACGTCGTTGCCGAAGTTGCGGTTGAGTTTCCCGATCGGGGCGTTGCTGCTCTGTTTGTTCTTCGGCACCACATCGGCGACCGGCGCGAGGTCGTAGTGGATCCCGGCGGCAGCCAGCTCCCCGCCCCATGCCTGCGCCCGGCTCCGCAACTGCCCGTCCGGCAGTGAGCCCTGCTCGACGGCGTTCGGGATGTCGCTGAACCCCGGTCCCCTGAGGCGCTGTACCTGACCGCCCTCCTGGTCGACGGCGACCAGCAAGGGCATTCCTGCGGAGCGCATCGCTGCCAGCTCGGAGGTGATCGTGCTGATCTGGCCGGCGCCCTCGCTGCTGTTGCCGAGCAACACCACGGCCCCGACGCTCCTCGATTCGATGGCCTTGCGGGTCGCGCTGTCCAGACCGGAGGTGTTCACCCCGATCATGAACAACTGCCCGGCCTGCTGTTCGGTGGTCAGGGAATCCGCTTTCGCGCGGCACCTCACCGCGGTGGGTGTGGGGGAGGGGGGCGTCTCCGGTGTGGAGGTGCTCGGGGTCCCAGCTGCCGTGGCCGGTTCGGTGGGAGGCGATGCCGGGCCAGCCGTACAACTGGTCAGCACCGAGGCGCAGGCCGCGGCCGCGGCGAACCGGCGAAAGGAACCGATGTCTCCCCCGGCCGGTTTCAAGGTGCGCGACCGGTTCGTCGCCCCGCCGGGGAACACTCCCGCGGAGCCGGGTGCATCGGGGAGCGGGTCGCGGTACGAGGATTTCAAGAGCTGCATGTTTCTCCCGGATGAAGATGGTCGTGGGGTTGGGAAGGGCCTGTGAAGTGGGGGTGGGATCACGTCGTGAAAAGGGCATTCAGCTCTAGGACAGATGCGCTTTCAGGCTTGCGCTGAATCCTATGAGCGCCGCAACACCCCCAATGATCATGCTGTTCACCGGTCCGATGCTGCGGGCGAACGACGAACCGAGGGCGTAACCAAAAAATCCCCAGAAGAGAGAGAAGGTGACCCCGACCAATGGGCCGAGGAAGGGGATGAACAACATGACGATCAGCAGGATTCCGGCGATGATCCCGACCGTTATCGCGGCGTCACGGCCCAGGTGGTAGACATCGGACGTGCAGATGCACACGAAAACCCCCACCAGCAGGGCCTCAAGGAGAACCAAGGGATGGAGTCCGCTCGGACCGCTGCCCCGTAGCCGCTGTATCAACCGCGACCGGGCGGCGGGGGCGGAGGCCGTGTGGCTCTGCTTCGGCATGGGGGCGTAGTCCCTGGGACTCTTTGTGCCGTTCTGGGATTGTTCATCCTCGTCGTAGTCGTAGAGCATGGACACCATCCTTTCCCATGGGGAGGTTCCTGGGAAGGGCGGTGGGGCTCCTCGGGGCCGCGCACCAGCGACCCGGCAGGTATCGGGTGAGCCCCACGGCCGGGCCCCGGGATGGCCCCGTCTGCGAACCCCGGGTTCTACGATGATGCGCATGCGTCATTTCACCGTTGATCTGAACCAGGAGAGATCCGTCACCCTGGAGGCGGTCCTCTTCGACGCCCCTTCCGCCGAGGAACAACCGACCCCGCTGGAGCATCCCCGGCCCGCGGTGATCATCGCCCCGGGCGGGGGATACATGATGCTGTCGCAACGGGAGTCCGACCCGGTGGCGGTCGCCTTCCTGCGCCGCGGGTTCAACGTGTTCGTGCTGCGTTACTCGCTGCGGGAACACGCCGCCCACCCCAATCCCGCCGTCGACGCGGCGCAGGCCGTGCGGTGGATACGCGCCCATGCCGGCGAGACGGGCGTCGATCCGATGCAGGTGAACCTACTGGGGTTCTCTGCGGGTGGGCACGTCGCAGCGCTGCTGGGCACCCACTGGAACCGCGACGACCTGGTGGCGGCCGAACGTGCCGAGTACGAGGCCACCGGCCGGAGCGACCTGCTGCGTCACAGTTCACGACCCGACGCGCTCGTGATCTGCTACGGGGCGCTCAGCGCCAAGCGGGTGGACGGCGACGAGGAGACCCGGTGCACCAAGGAGCGCGTGGACTGCATCTCGGCGGTGACCGGGCAAACCCCGCCCGCCTTCGTGTGGACCACCGGCCAGGACGATGTGGTGCCGCCCTCGCAGTCGCTGCGTTTCGTCACCGCCCTGGCCGAGGCCGGGGTGCCGTTCGAGTACCACCACTTCCAGTGGGGCCGCCACGGCCTGTCGACCGCCGACGAGCTGTGTGACGCCGACCGGGAATCGCTGCCGGTCAATGTCGCTTCCTAGGTGGATTTGGCAGCCAACTGGCTGCGCAAGATTGGAGAGGAAAAATGACCAACGCATGGAGTGATCTGGGCGACTACACCAACCTGCCGAGGCTGGGTTCGCTGGCGATCTCCCCGCAGGGACGGGTGCTGGTGTCCGTCGCCCACCGGAACCGGGAACGCACCGGCTACCGGTCGTCGTGGTGGGAACTCGACCCCGAGGGCCAGCGACCCGCGCGGCGCCTGACCCGTTCGGAGGAGGGCGAGGGCTTCGGTGCCTTCACCGCGGACGGGGATTTCCTGTTCGGTTCAAAACGACCCGTGCCCGGCACCGACGCGACGAAACCGGATGAGGACGACGGCGTGGTCTGGTTGCTGCCCGCCGAGGGTGGTGAGGCCCATCCGGTGGCGCGCCGCTCCGGTGGGTTCAGCGGGGTCGTCGCCGCGACCGGTTCCCGCACGGTGATCGCCCGCACCCCGGCCCACATCGGTGCCGCGGACGACGAGGCCGATGCCGCCAAACGCAAGGCCCGCCGCGAACGCAAGGTGACCGCCATCCTCCATGACAGCTACCCGGTCCGGTACTGGGACCACGACCTTGGGCCCGTAGCGGACAGGCTCGCCGTCCTGGACCTCGACGGCGGCTGCGAACCGCTGACCGGGGACGTGGGCCGGGCCTTGGAGGAGGCGACGCTGTCGCTGAGCGCCGACGGCCACAGGCTTGCCGCAGGCTGGGCCTCGCCGCGGGGAGTCGCGGAGGTGGCCCTGTCCGTGGCGCTCATTGACGTGACGACGGGGCAACACCGGGTGGTCGCCTCCGATGATGCCGATGAGTTCACCGGGCCCGTGATCTCCCGCGACGGCCGGTTGATCGCGTGCGTGCGCATCATCCGCTCCACCCCGGAAACCGCCCCGGTGCAGCGTCTGTGGCTGGTCGGGGAGGACGGCCAGGGCAGGGAGCTGGCCCCCGCCTGGGGTCGCTGGGGCACGCCGGTGGCCTTCAGTCCCGACGCCGGGACGCTCTACGCCGTGGCCGACGAGGACGGCGACGCCCCGGTGTTCGCCATCGACGTGGCCTCCGGGAAGGTGCGCCGTCTCACCGGCGAGGGCGCCTTCACCTCGGTGCGGATCACCGAGGACGGCCGGAGACTGTACGCGGTGCGGTCCTCCTACCGGGATCCGGGCAGCGTCGTCGCCATCGACACCGCCACCGGGGAGACCACCGGGCTTCCGCTGCCCGTCGACTACCCGGAGCTGCCCGGCAGGCTGGAGCGCGTCGAGACCACCGCCGCCGACGGGGCGCGCGTGCCCGGCTATCTGCTGCTGCCTTCCGGCGACGGCCCCGCGCCGCTGGCGTTGTGGATCCACGGTGGTCCGTTGAACTCCTGGAATTCGTGGAGCTGGCGCTGGTGCCCGTGGCTGCTGGTCAGCCGGGGCTGGGCGGTGCTGCTGCCCGATCCGGCGCTGTCCACGGGATACGGCCAGGACCACATCCAGCGCGGTTGGGGACGCTGGGGCGCGGAACCGTTCACCGACCTGATGGCCCTGACCGATCATGTCGTAGCCCGGGACGACATCGACCAGGAACGCACCGTCGCCATGGGCGGGTCGTTCGGCGGCTACATGGCCAACTGGGTGGCGGGACACACGGACCGGTTCCGCGCCATCGTCACCCACGCCAGCCTGTGGAACCTGGATGCCTTCGGCAACACCACCGACGCCGCCTGGTACTGGGAACGCGAGATGTCGCCCGAGATGCGGGAGCGGTACTCGCCGCACAGCGCCGCAGCCGACATCGTCACCCCGATGCTGGTCGTCCACGGCGACAGGGACTACCGGGTGCCGATCAGCGAGGGCCTGGCCCTGTGGCGGGAACTGGCCGCGGGCTGGGCGGGGAAACCGGAGGACTTCCCGCACAGGTTCCTTTACTTCCCCGACGAGAACCACTGGATCCTGTCCCCGCAGCACGCCGAGCTCTGGTACGAGACCGTGCTCTCCTTCATCGAGGCGGGCATCGGCAAGGCCGGGTTCACCCGGCCCGAGCTGCTCTGATCCGGTTCACCGGCCGGGCCGGGACGCATCCGGCCCGGCCTGCGGGGTGGTGCCCCGGTGGCCGGCCGCCTGGGAGCAGAGCACCGGGTATCCCGCCAACCGGTCCGTGACGGCGCCGGTCAGCTGCTCCAGCGGCCCCGAGACGAACATCTGCGACCACGCTCCGCACGCCACCACCAGCCCGAGGCACAGCCATCCCCCGGCCCCACCGTCGGCGACGAGACCCTTCGGTTGGGCATCGGTCAGGACCACGACGTGGACCACGTATGCCGTCAACGCCATCGACCCGACACCCGTCAGGGGCAGCAGTACCCACCGCGACCACGGCAGCCGGCCCAGCAACACCAGACCGGCGATCAACGCGAGCGCCAGACCACCCGAGGAGAAAACCTCGAAGACGGTGCCCGAGTTGGGTTCGAAGGACCACAGCGCACGCTGCCAGTCGATGCCGGTCACCGGATCCGTGGTCTGGTCGATCCCGGTGGTCGAGGTGGCCGAGCGCTGGACGTCGTTGAACAGCGGTGCCGGGGAACCGGCGGAGACCACGAACGGGGCCGCGAAACCGGCGAACAGCGCCAGACCCGCCACCAGGAAACCCCGCAGCTCCTTGACATTGTCCAGGCCGAAACGCCCCAGGGCCATGCCCGCAAGGACGAAGGCCATCCACACCAGCGCGGGAGAGGCGGTGGTCGCGAGCAGGGTGGGGACGAAATTGCCCCCGAGGTCGGGGGAACCGTACCCCCAGGTGGGGATCCACAGCGGCAACCCGGTCACCAACAGCTTGCCCACCAAAGCCAGGCAGCAGGCCACGACCAGGAGGGTGCGGAGCCGCCAGCGCAGCGCAGGTAGGGAAAGGACGAACCAGAAGGCGTAGGAGGCCAGGATCACCTGAATGGTGGTCGGGAGCATCGACAACGCACCGGTGAGCACCAGCAGCACGACGGCCCTGCCCAGGATGGTGGTGCGGGCCCGCAGCAGGTCGTCGCCCCCGAGTCTTTGGGATCCCCCGCTGATGATGGCCAGCGACACCCCCGCCACGGTGGCGAACAGGATGCCCGATCGGCCGTGGACGAAACCGAGCAGCGCGGCCGGTCCCGAACCCCAGGCGGGGGTGAGCACGGAATGCGCGATAACCATGCCCAGGACGGCCAGACCGCGGGCGGCGTCGAGCCCGGGGACGCGGGATCCCATGACCCGCGTGTGGCGTGGCTGCGGCCACCAGGGCCGGGCGGGTCGGAGGGGGAACGGCATCTGCTGTGTGACTGACACCCAGCCAACCTAGGCCACTTCGGGACCGGGCGTGGGTTTTCCGCGGATGTCCGTGACCGCGACCGTCGGGGACGGGCAGGGAAGAACCTGTCCGGGAACCCCGGAATCTTGAACACCGTTCAAGCGTTTGCCCCTGTCAGCTGGGGGTGAGAGCCGAATCGTGGGGTTGTGCTGATGCAGGGGGTGCTTTCCCCGAAGTTGCCCCGGCATGGTTGGATAGGGACCATGAGTCCTCGCAAGATCGGCGTCACCGAGCTGGTGCTCAGGGACGCACACCAGAGTTTGATGGCAACCCGAATGGCCTTGGAAGACATGGTCGACGCCTGCGCAGACATCGACGCCGCAGGTTACTGGTCCGTGGAGTGTTGGGGTGGTGCAACCTTCGACTCCTGTATCCGATTCCTCAATGAGGATCCTTGGGTCAGGCTCCGCACGTTCCGTGAACTCATGCCCAACACCCGTCTCCAGATGTTGCTGCGTGGCCAGAACCTTCTCGGCTACCGCCACTATGAGGACACGGTGGTGGAAGAGTTCGTCGAGAAGTCGGCCGAGAACGGCATGGATGTCTTCCGTGTCTTCGATGCCCTCAACGACCCCCGCAACATGGCCCAGGCGATGCAGGCCGTCAAGAAGGTCGGCAAGCACGCCCAGGGCACCATCTGCTACACCATCTCGCCGGTCCACACCGTCGAGGGTTATGTGAAGCTCGCCGGGCAGCTCATCGACATGGGCGCCGAGTCGATCGCCCTCAAGGACATGGCCGCCCTCCTCCAGCCGCAGCCCGCCTACGACATCATCCGCGGCATCAAGGAAACCTACGGCGATGTCCAGATCAACGTTCACTGCCACTCCACCACGGGTGTCACCCTCGTCAGCCTCATGAAGGCCATCGAGGCGGGTGCTGACGTGGTCGACACGGCCATCTCGTCGATGAGCCTTGGCCCCGGCCACAACCCGACCGAATCCTTCGTGGAGATGCTCGAGGGCACCGGTTACACCACCGACCTCGACGTGGAGCGCCTCGGCAAGATCCGCGACCACTTCGCGAAGATCCGCCCGAAGTACGCCGAGTTCGAATCGGCCACGCTGGTGGACACCGGTATCTTCTCCTCCCAGATCCCCGGCGGCATGCTCTCCAACATGGAGTCGCAGCTCAAGGCCCAGGGTGCGGGCGACCGCATCGACGAGGTCATGGCCGAGGTGCCGCGGGTCAAGGCCGACGCAGGTCATCCGCCGCTGGTCACCCCCTCCTCCCAGATCGTCGGCACCCAGGCCGTCTTCAACGTCCTGATGGGCCGCTACAAGGTGATGACGGGTGAGTTCGCGGACCTCATGCTCGGCTACTACGGCGAATGCCTCGGTGAGCGCAACCCCGAGGTCATCGAGCTGGCGCAGGCGCAGGCCAAGAAGGACCCCATCACGGTGCGTCCCGCGGACCTGCTCAAGCCCGAATGGGACGAGCTCGTCGCCCAGGTCAAGGAACTCGAGGGTGCCGACGGCACCGAGGAGGATGTCCTGACCAACGCCATGTTCCCGGGAGTGGCTCCCGGGTTCTTCAAGACCCGCGCCGAGGGCCCCAAGAACGTCGGTAAGACCGCTGAGCAGCTGGCCGCCGAGGAAGAGGCCGCCAAGCGCAAGGCCCAGGGGATCTCCGGTCCCGTCAAGTACAACGTCACCATCGCTGGTCGTTCGCACAGCGTTTCCGTCGAGCCCGCCTGAGGAGCGAAATGAGCAAGCAACACACCATGGCCGAGCGCCTTCAGCAGCTCGAGGATGCCCGGGCAAAGGTCGAGGCCGGAGGCGGCGCCGACAAGCTGGACAAGCAGCGCGACCGCGGCAAGATGACCGCCCGCGACCGCATCGAAAAGCTGATCGACGAGGGCTCCTTCCAGGAAACCGGCGCTTTCCGCCGCAACCGCACCACCACCTTCGGCATGGACAAGACCTACATGGCCGCCGACGGTGTGGTCACGGGTTCCGCGACCGTGCTGGGTCGTCCCGTCCACCTGGCCAGCCAGGACTTCACCGTGATGGGTGGTTCGGCCGGTGAGACCCACTCCATCAAGGTCACCGAGATGCTGGAGGCGTCGCTGGAGACCGGCACCCCGTTCATCTTCATCAACGACTCGGGCGGCGCCCGCGTGCAGGAGGGCATCGACTCCCTGTCCGGCTACGGCAAGGTCTTCTACGCCAACGTTCTGCTCTCGGGTGCGGTGCCGCAGATCTCGATCATCGCCGGTCCGTGCGCCGGTGGCGCGGCCTACTCCCCGGCCCTGACCGACTTCATCATCCAGACCCGCAAGGCCCACATGTTCATCACGGGCCCGGGCGTGATCAAGCAGGTCACGGGCGAGGAGGTCACCCAGGACGCCCTTGGCGGTGCCGACGCCCACATGGGCCGCTCCGGTGTCATCGACTTCGTTGCCGACGACGACGAGCAGGCCATCCTGATCGCGCAGAAGCTGCTCAGCTTCCTGCCGCAGAACAACTCCGAGGAGCCCCCGATCGTCGATCCCGACGATTCGATCGAGCCCAACGAGAAGCTGCGCGAGATCATCCCGCTCGAGGGCAACAAGGGCTACGACATCCGCGATGTCATCGCCGAAATCGTCGATCACCGCGACTTCCTCGAGGTGCAGGCCGGCTGGGCCAAGAGCATCGTGGTCGGCTTCGCCCGCATCAACGGCCGCTCGATCGGCATCATCGCGAACCAGCCGAGCGTCATGTCGGGTGTCCTCGACATCGACTCCTCGGACAAGGGCTCGAAGTTCATCCGCTTCTGCAACGCGTTCAACATTCCCGTGGTCAACCTCGTCGACGTTCCCGGCTTCCTGCCCGGCGTCGCCCAGGAGCATGGCGGCATCATCCGTCACGGCGCGAAGATGCTGTTCGCCTACTCCGCCGCGACTGTCCCGAAGATCACCGTCGTGCTGCGCAAGGCCTACGGCGGCGCCTACCTGGCGATGTGCTCGAAGGACCTGGGTGCCGACAAGGTGTTCGCCTGGCCGACCGCCGAAATCGCCGTCATGGGTGCCGAGGGCGCCGCGAACGTGGTGTTCCGCCGCGAGATCGAGGCCGCCGAGGACACCGAGGCTCGCCGCGAGGAGCTCGTGGAGGAGTACCGCGAGACCTTCTCGACGCCGTACATGGCTGCCTCCCGTGGTCTGGTTGACGACATCATCGACCCGGCGAACACCCGCCGCGAGATCGCGCTGTCGCTGGAACTGCTGGCCGGTAAGCGCCAGCTGCGTCCCGCGAAGAAGCACGGCCTCTTCCCAGCCTGATCGGAGTCGCAGATGTCTGACAACAACGCTGCGCTCCTTGCGGCGGTCGAGAAGCTGACGGCTCAGCTCAAGACCCTCGATGAGCGTCTCGCCAAGCTCGAAGCCCGGCAGGAGATCCCCGAAGAGGATCTCGTTGCGATCGGAGCCGCCGTCGCGGCTTCCCTCGGGCACAAGGCCAAGGTGCGGGCGGTCCGCTTCAGCACTCAGCCCGGCTGGGTCCAGGCCACCCGCGAACAGTCCCACAACCGTGCTGTCCCGCACGTTCGCTGATTGAAGGAGACAACCCATGAAACTGAAGGTGACCGTCAATCAGACGGAGTACGAGATCGATGTCGAGGTCGCGAAGGAAACCCCGAGCCTTCCGCCGATCGTGATCGGTGGCTCGGGTGGCGCACCGATGGCGGCCCCGGCCCCGTCGGGTGCTGGCGCGGCCAGCGCCAACGCCGTCGTCGCGCCGCTGGCCGGCTCGGTGGCCCGCATCCTCGTTGCCGAGGGCGACGAGGTTGAGGCAGGCCAGGTGCTCCTGGTCCTGGAGGCCATGAAGATGGAAACCGAGATCACGGCCCCCGCCGCCGGCACGGTCTCGGCCATCCTCGTCGCGCCGGGTGAGCCCGTCCAGGGCGGCCAGGGCCTGATCGAGCTCTGACCCGTCAACCACGCGAAGGGGCCGCACCCATTGGGTGCGGCCCCTTCGTATACCATTGCACTTGGTAAGGACTGGAGAATCTGCACTGGCTGCTGTTCTTCTCCGCAACGATGACTTGCCCGTGGCGTGAAGGAATGATCGGTTTCTGACTTGTAGGCCAAAGGATGGGTCCGATGCAGTTGGAAGTTGAATCGGTTTCGAAATCCCTTCGGGGGATTCAAGTTCTCGAAAAGGTCAGCTGCTGCGTGGAGCAGGGGGAGATCGTAGGACTGGTTGGTCCGAATGGTGCGGGAAAAACCACCCTGCTCAGGCTGATCCTGGGGCTCCTGTCGCCGGATGAGGGAAAGGTCATCATTGATGGCCGCCCGGCAGAGGATGCGCTGTCCAGGCGGCGTGTTGGGTACTGTCTTGACAACGACGGGCTGTATCCGGCCTTGACCGGTTCGCAGAATCTGGTCTTCTTCCAGATGGCTTTGGGGGTGGATGCCGGCCGCGTCGATGAAATGATCGAGCTTCTCGGGTTGAGCGATGTGACGAACGTCCCCGTGTCGGCTTATTCCAAGGGAATGCGAAGGCGCTTGGCAATTGCTCGCTCGATGCTTTCATCTCCCGCTCTTCTGCTGCTTGACGAACCCTTTGCCGGTCTCGACCCATCCGGTCAGAGGCATCTGATCTCCTTCCTTGAGGAGTTGCGCGGTCAGGTCGGGGTTCTCTTCTCCTCGCACGACCTGCACATAGTGTTCGCGCATGCGCAGCGGGTGGTCGGCCTCAAGAAAGTGGTTGTCTTCGACGCCGCTCCCGGGCAGTTCTGGGACGGTTCCGAGGATCTGCTGGAGAGATATTCGGAGGCGTTCGATGAGTAGGGTCCTGAGGTTGATGAAAGCCGTCGCCTACAAGGAATGGCGGGGACTCTTGGCGAAAGGGCTGGCCGGAAGACTGGGGTTTGCTATCGTGCTCCCCGCAATGATGCTCGGTAAAGCCGTCTCGGCGGCGGAAAGCAGTCCGGCAGAATCCGTTTCGTGGTCGCTGTTCACGATGCTCTTCTCCGCCATGGTGGGAATGTTGTCCACCGTCCGGTTCTGGGAGGAGAAGGGTTATGGCACCCTGGAATCCTTCCTCGGGCTTCCCTACGGGGTGCGCTCGATCTTTCTCTCGAAACTCTTCGTCCCCTCCCTGGTGGGTTTCGGTCTCGGCTGCATTTTCGCCGCATTCAATCTGTACTGGGCTCACGCTCAAGGGTTTGATTCGCTTTGGGTGTTTTCCGTTGTTTCTGTGTTCCTGGTCTTCGGGTGGATTCTGGCCGTTGAATCGGCAATACTGGTTGGCTACGCCATGTGGATGATGTCGGAGAACGCCGCGAAGTGGGCTCAGATGTTCGTGGTGGGGTTCTACGGGGGCGGCTTGGCGCTTCCGATGCTTGGGGGTGTAGCCGTGTCCGTCAGCGCTCTCGTCCTGTTCCTGGCCCTGGCGGCCGCGGTGCTCGGTCTGCTGTGCTTCCTCTCCCTGAGAAAACTGTCGGTCGAGAGAATCGTGCTGAACTCCGGATAGGTGCGATCCGTGGTGCCGGGAGTCGATCCGCCTTGATCCCGGAGGCAGAGTGATCTGAACGACCAGCGGGCGAGTAGCGGCGTCGTGGACTCGGCAAGGCCGGCTGGTGGGGTAGTAGCCTGATGGCTCGGCGCCGTTTGGGCGAGAGGGCGTGCATGTTATCTGCCGGGAAGCACCAAGGACAATCGAAACCCGACCGCGCGATGTGGCGGTTCGCGCTCCTGATCTGCCGGGAGGCGGACGCCACCTCCCGGGCGCGGAACCTGACGGTGATCGGCGCTGTCGTTGCGGGGGCGTTCGCGCGGATCCTCGCCCCGGTGGTGCTGGGGCTCGGGTTGGAGTTCGCCCTCCAGGGCGCGTGGTGGCGCTGGGGCCTGCCCGTCGTTGCGGTGCTCTACGCGGCGATCTGGTGGCTGGGAAGCGCGGGCCGGGCCTGTTTCCTGCCGACCTACGGCCGCCTGGAACAGGCCATGCAGTCCCGTTTCATGGTTCGTGCCCTGGACCGCAGCAACCGGTCCGACCCGCGCACCAGGGGACGGGTGGACGAGTCCACCGTGGGTTTCGCCATTGACGCCGCGGCGGCCGCGCTGCGCGAGGGGTTGAGCTGTCTGCACCTGTCCCTGCTGCCCGCCGGGGTCAGCATCCTCGCCGGAATGGCGACGGTCGGTCTCGTGGGAGGAATCGGGGTGCTCGCCGTCTTCCTGGCCACCGTGCTGGTCTACGCCGCCACCAGCACCCCACTGATCCGCCGCCACCAGCGCCTCCAGACGCTCTTCTTCAAGGAGGCGATGCGAAGCTTCGGGGTGCTGGTGAACCTGCTGTCCCTGTGGCGGGAAACCAGGATCTTCGACGGCCACGCCCACGCCCGGCAGTGGTACCGGCGCGACAGGTCGAGGGTCGAGCGCCGCGCCATGCGCTCCTACCGCGCCACCCGCGGCCTCCAGGTGAGCCAGGCCCTGGTGCTCGCGGCCGGGATCGCCGTCGCGCTCTGCCTGTTCGCCCGGGCCGGCGAACCCCCGTCGCTGGGCGTCATGATCGCGGTCTCCGGGGTTTTCCTGTCCGCCATCGCGCCCCTGCAGGACGCCGGTTTCGGCCTGTCCGCCCTGGCGGTCTCGGAGAGCCAGTACCGGGAGGCGCAGACCAGGATTGACCCGCCGGTCGACGACGCCACCGGGGCGCTGGGAGCCGCGCCGGAACCACCGGTGTGGGCGCCCGGCAGGCCCGTCTGGTGCCTGGGCGACAGCGGGGCAGGCAAGACCACCTGGGCGGAACGGTTCCTTGGGCTCCGGGGCTTGGCCGACGGAAGCCTCCGTACCGGACCCGGCCGCGGGGGAGGCTTCTCCTACCTGCCCCAGGAACCGGGCCTGCTGGCCGGCACGGTCATCGACAACGTGCGTTTCGGACGCGACCTGCCGCCCGGTGCCGTCGACGGGATCCTCCGGGAACTCGGCCTGGGGGAGTTCTCCCGGGGAGGGGCCCGCGAACACGAGGTGATCGCCCCCGACCGGGGTGGGGTCTCGGTGGGTGAGGGACGCCGGGTCGCGCTGGCCCGGGCGCTCGCCGACGAATCCAACCGGATCGTGGTCCTGGACGAACCGACCGCCGGGATGGACGCGAACCTCAGGGACCGGGTGTGGCGCATCATCGAGTCGCGTGCCGAACGGTGCGTCGTCGTGGTCGCCACCCACGACCCGCAGGCCCCCATCCGAGACGACGACCCGGCCATCACCCTCCCGGAGGACTGAGCCCTGGTTTCCACCGGAACCGGGCAGACTTGGTGGGGTGACGAGGAAGAAGACCGCGAAACCCCGGCCCCCGGTTGCGTTGTGGCATCCGCTGCTCGCCCTGGCGGTGCGGGTGGTTCCGCTGCTGGTGTTCGGTTTCTGGCTGCTGTCGGCCGGGCACAATCCCTACTGGTACGACGAGGGACGGGCAATCGCCGGTGTGCTCAACCTGGCGTTGCTGTGGTGGCTGCTCAGGCGGGAACGGACGGGTTTCCGGAGGTTCATGGGGCCCTTCACCGCCAGCGACCTCAAATGGTCGCTGGCGGTCGGGGCGGGCATGGTCTGCGTCGCGCTGCTGGCCTACGCCTTCGCGGAGAGCTGGCTCCGCGTGGAGGGGAAACCCACCCCCGCGTTGGACACCCCGCTGTGGTTGCTGGTTGCGCAGGTCCTGCTGGTACCGGCCTGGGTGGCTTTCGTGGACGGCCTGCTGTTCTTCGGCTACGCGCTGCCGCGGCTGCGCGAACGGCTCGGGACGCCGTGGGCCGCGGTGATCGTGATCCTGGGGTTCACGCTGCTGCAGGTCGGTTTCGCGCCCCTTTCCCCGACCCGGGTGGCCGCCGAGGCCGTCCGGGGGGTGTTGCTGGCGATTCCGCCGGTGCTGGTGGCGCTCAGGACACGAAGCGTGTGGCCGGGTTTCCTCGGATACCTGCTCATGATCCTGCTGAACGACTGGCCGAGTGTCCTGTACACCCTGATTTTGCTGCTCAGCTGGTCGGGGCTGTGGATCGGCCTGTTCGTCGGTTTCATCGTCATGATCTTCTGGCTCGGCATGAGCCGCCGGAACTGACCCCGTCGCCGGCGCAACGTTGTGGAGGGGCCGCCGAAGCGACCCCTCCATCTTGTTCACGATCTGCCGTGCGACCTGTCACGCGTCGCTTTCCGGGCGGATCTGTTCGCCCTCGTCCGGGTTGACCGGGCGGATCACCAGCACGTCGCAGTGGGCTCGCCTGACGACGACGCTGGCGACGTCACCGAGCAGGCGGCCGGCGATCGAGCGGTCGCGGATGGCGCCGATCACGATGAGATCCCCGAGGTGCTGTTTCGAGCTGCTGAGCAGCGCCTCGGCGGGGTCCGCTTCCACCAGCAGGGTGGCCTTCACGCGCGCCCCGGCGGCGATGGCGATGTCCTTGGCGTGTGTGACGGCCAGCTTGGCCGCTTCCTTGCCCGGAACCTGCCCGATGCGGCTCGGTGCGGTCTCGGTCAGCGGCACCTTCGCGTCGGCCCTTCGGGAACCGCCGCCGTAGGCGCACACGATGACCAGGTCGGCGTCCTCCTTGGTCGCGATCCACGCGGCCCGGGTGACGGTCGGTCCGGCGAGTTCGGAACCGTCGGTTCCGACGACGACCGTGGTGTAGTCCTTGAGCATTTCCCCTCCAATCGTGGGAGATCAGTTTTCGGCAGGCACGGGTTCGGACAGATCGTCGACGTCCTTGACGATCGGCGGCTCCTTGATCCAGAGCATCGCGATGGCCGCCAGGGCCAGGAGGACGGCGGCGAAGGTGATCGCGTTACCGGGGTGGTCACCGATCAGCTTGTAGACGGTGCCGAAGGTGACGGTCTGGATGAGCATCGGGATGACGATCATCATGTTGATGATGCCCATGTAGACGCCGTAGCGGGTGGACGGGATCATGCGGACGGCCATGATGTAGGGCACACCCAAGATGGAGGCCCATGCGATACCCAGGCCGATGATCGGCACGAACAGCAGGTACTTGTCGGTGATGTGCGGGAAGAAGGCCAGGCCGACCGCCGCCAGCAGCAGGCAGGTGGTGTGGACGAACTTCGCGCCGTGCCGTTTGGCCAGGACCACCAGAGCGAAGGCCACGCAGAAGGTCACGACGTTGTAGGCACCGTTGACCAGGCCGGTCCATGCCGTGGCCTGCTCGAACAAGGTCTTGTACCGATCCGGATCGGCTTCCTTCAGTGCATGGGTCGCCCCGAAGATGGACTCCCCCACGGACAGCGACACGTACTGCCAGTAGCAGTTCATGGCGTACCACTGGAACAGGTAGACCAGCGCCAGCTTGCGCAGCTGGACGGGCATCTCGACGATGGCTTCCCAGATCTCCTTGAGGGTGCCGACGAAACCGGTCTTGTGGGCGCGCAGCTCGGCGAGTTCCTCGGGCGTGGGTTCGAGTTCCTTGGTGCTGAGGATCGAGACCAGCACGGTGGCGATGGAGGCGACGGTACCCAGCATGAAGGAGGCCATCACCCAGGAGGGAAGGCTGCCGAAGATGCCGGGGACGACCTGCTGGAACACGAACAGCGACACGTTGGCCAGGGTGATTCCGAGGCCGGCGAAGAAGGACTGGGCCAGGAAGCCCTTGGCCAGCTGCGACGGCGGCAGTCTGTCGGAGATGAACGCCCGGTAGGGCTCCATGG
Organism: Arachnia sp.; assembly: GCF_057238465.1. Lineage (NCBI taxonomy): Bacteria > Bacillati > Actinomycetota > Actinomycetes > Propionibacteriales > Propionibacteriaceae > Arachnia > Arachnia sp. The sequence continues at coordinate 1,345 of NZ_DBHHFZ010000004.1, read as the reverse complement.
CGGTGTTGTTGGACACGTCGAGCAGCCACAGCAGCAGCACGGCCATCCACACCGCGGAGGCGAAGGGGAACAGGAACAGGCACACGGAGCAGCCGATGGCGCCGGCCAGCAGGAAGGGACGCCTGCGGCCCCACTTGGGAACCCATGTCTTGTCCGAAATGGCGCCGATTATGGGCTGGACCAGCAGGCCGGTGATCGGCCCGGCCAGGTTCAGCAGCGGCATTTCCTCGGGGTCTGCGCCGAGGAACTGGTAGATGGGGTTGATGGCCGTCTGCTGCATGCCGAAGGAGTACTGGACACCGAAGAATCCCAGGTTCATCAGCAGGATCTGCGGCATCGTCATGAGCGGCTTCTGCCGCACGATCGTCGCGCTCATCGGGAAACTCCCTCAGGGTTGGCGGCCAGGAAATCCTCGAGGCGGTTCAGCTCCCGCTCCCAACCGGTGGCGTGGTACTCGGCGCGGGAGGGTTCGTAGGGTCCCTGCACGATGCGCACGAGGGTTCCGCCGCCGTACTTGGTGAACTCGACGCGCAGTTCCATGGGAATGTCGGGATCGATGCCGGGGTCGCCGGTGATGCGCTGACGGGCGACGAAGACATCCGGATCGAAGTACTCGGTGAAGACCGCATCCGTGGTGACCCTGACCGTCGGGTCGTTGTCGCGGATCTTCACGTGGTGGTGCTTGCCGCCGAGCTTCAGCTCGGAGGAAACCGTTTCCTTTTCGACGTGCCACCCGGGGCTGCCTCGCCAGAGCATCATCTCCTCGGGGGCGGTCCACGCCCTGAAGACACGTTTCTGGGGATAGTCGAACTTTCGTTCGACGATCAACATGACATTGGCGACCATTGCTCACTCCTGTTGATGTGGAACTGCCCATAGCCTGCTACTCACCCTAAGTCCTGTCCATACCCGCAGGGGTATTTTTCATGACAAAAGTTTTTGGTGTCCTGCGCATTCTCCCGAACGTCCGTGGGCCCCCGGGGTCTTTGCCGAGTGGCGAGGGGACCGGAGTTGGGTCGGGCTGCGGGTCGTGACGAAGCTGATTGGGTCGGGCTGCGAGGAACGAGCGGCCTGTGTCGAAACCACCGGATCCCGAACAGCAGACCCAGCCACAAGACCCCGATCACCCTCACTTCACCTCACCCCGCCCTGCTCCTTCCCATACACGAATCGCGGAAGCTCGTCGTGGGAATCGGTCGGCCGGGTCACCGCGCCTGTGCTCTTCCTGTTCACGAATCGCGGAGGTTCGTCGTGGGAATCGGTCGGCCGGGTCACCGCGCCTGTGCTCTTCCTGTTCACGAATCGCGGAGGTTCGACGGTTCAACGTCGCCACACGACGTTGAAC
>NZ_DBHHFZ010000003.1:0-318386 GCF_057238465.1 Arachnia sp. | reverse complement strand
TACAAGCCGTCACCGGACTCATCTTCGCTTACACCCCATGAATAAGCCTCTAGGTGTGAAGACTGTTAGATAAGTAATTGCGCCACGATTGGAGTGTGAATCAGTCGGGTAGTTCCGTAACTTCGGCAAGTCGATTTACGTCGATAGTTTCCCGGTTGCGAAGCTCTAGGGCTATTAGTCGAGTGTCGGTCACTTTTAGTGGTTCGCATTGATACAGTCCGCCAATTATTGATGAAAATAGTTTCCCTTTTGTCTTGTTGTGCAAGGTCTTGATAGTGCGGTATGAACATAGATGGCGGACGATTATAGCGCTGCCTTCTGCATGGACCCCTGCTATGGAGATAAAAGTGCTTTTTGCACCCGGGGTTATAGCGTTTCGTGCTAAGTAGCCTATGTCGGCGCTGGTTCCGGCCGTATCATGCATTGAAGAATATCGTTTTCCAGTTTTAAGATTATCCAGAACATAGTCCCCGGCGTCAATTTGGCTGAAGTGTATCGCATCGTCGTGCGATAAGGCATCTGCTATCATAGGGGAAGATTTTGGTCCGCATATAGCTATGATTCCCGGCTGTGTCAAGTTTATAATCCCATCGGGGGCGACGTAGTCGAACTCAACATCTATTCGATACTTTGACAAGAATTCAGCCAAGTGCTGTGCTGCTAAGAAATCCGCTTCTGCTATTACGGTCCTATTTTCCAAGGTTCTGAGCGGGAAGTACGTCTTGATAGTTCTTCTTCCGAAGAAACTTTGCACGACATGTCGTTGGTTGACGCGATGTGTCCAGCGGCCTAAGGCTATCAGTAGCGTTCCGATTGTTAAGACGCGCTCTATCCAGTCAACCAAGTCTGCCCAATCCGCGGGAGAAATCAAGATTTCCACTGCGCGACCACCATGGTCATGTCGTCGATGGGTGCGCCGCGATTCACTAGAAGTGACCGAAGTTCTTGCATTACGCTTTCTGGTTCTTGGGAGGCTCGTTCTGATGCCTTTTCGAAAGATCCTAGATGGCCCAATCGAATTTCGTTCGCTACACCGTCGCTCATAAGTATTGCAGAGGTGGCCTGACGGGTCATTCCTGAAATCGCCTGATATGCGGCATCGGGGTTTGTCTGGGCAACCCAGAACCCTCCTTTTTTGTTGCGATGATCGTCTTCTAAGCGTAGCAAGTCTATAGTCAAGGTTGATGCGCGACGTTCGTCCCCTGCGTGACGAGCTTCTCTCCGGGCTTCTCGTACTTCCATGCCTACTCTGGAAATTCGTCTGTCCTGAGCCCAGGTTACTTGGCCATTTCTCGAGGAAATTAGTACCGCGGCATCCCCAAGTACTAGCCACTCTGCATCACCCTCTATGAAACGAACCATTGCAACTGTGGCTGATGGGTGGAACGTGGATCCGTCAGTTGCTGCGCTTAATATTGCGTCAGCAAGTATGTCATTCAAAGTCGCTTCTGGGGTGTTCCGATAACTCGTTTTTATCGCGGAGCTCAAGCGAGAAACCCAATCGGTTACTTGTGTTGACTCTTTGCTGGTGAATCTTGTTGCTCCATCCAAAACCCAAGCTAATTCCCCAGCTTCATCCCAGGTATCTTGTTGTTCATGCTCAGTGCCAACAATTGACAGACCTGTAACGTGCGTTAGAGACAGACGGTCACTCACTTGGTGGATACCTCCTTGGCACACTGATTTTAGAGGTCTCGTCAAACAGATTTCCAGTCACTCCCCTCGACCGGGTGGTGGAGCTCGTCGGTTCCATGGGGGAGCGTCGCGTCCTCGTCGCCGGGTGCGGTTCCGTTGGATCCCGCATCGCCGAGGACCTCGCGCGCTCTGGTGTACGACACTTCGTGCTGGTGGATCCCGACGAGGTGTCGCTGCCGAACATGGCCCGTAGCGTCTACGCCCGGGCGGATGTCGGACGAGCGAAAGTCGCGGTGCTCGCCGAACGTCTGCGGGGGATCGCTCCCGAAACGGAGGTGTCCACGACGCGCCGGTTCCTGCGCGAGATCACTCCGGAGGACATCCTCGACGGTGTTGACCTGGTGGTCCTGGCCACCGACGACATGACAGAACAGGCCACGCTGGCCAAGGTCGCCTACGAGAAGAGGATCGTGCAGGTGGCGGCAGCCATGTACCGGAAGGCGGCGGCCGGTGAGGTCATGATCGCGGTGCCGGAGGCGAGAACCCCCTGCTGGGCCTGTGCCGTCGGAACCTCCGCGCTGTCCACGTCGGAGCGACCGGACACCAACTACGGGGTGGACGGGCGCCTCGTCGCCGAGTCCGGACTGGGAGCGTCCATCAATCTCGTCACCTCGGTGGCCTCCCTGCTGGCGATTGGTCTCCTCGCGGGCCCGGGCAGCCCGGCCGGTGCGGGGCTGGGCCGGATGCTGGCTGAGAGCAGGGTACTTGGCCTGATCTCCACCACCCCGGACTGGGGTTTCTTCCCGGACGTGTTCCACGACATGGCCCACCAGTTCCAGCCGCAGAGCGTCTGGCCGAAGGTGGAGTCGGTGAAGGGATGTCCCATCTGTTCCAAGGAGGAGGTGGAGGACGTCCTGGAGGGCGAGGTCATGACCGTAGAGGAGCTTCTCAGAACCGTCGAGGAGGAGGTCGGTGCCGCCAGCTGAACTCCAGGCGGAAAGACGTTCGACGGTTCACCGTGTCCAGCGCGGCGGACCGTCGAGCATCATCACCGGCCTGGATCACTCCTACCCGGAACCGAAGCGTTCATCCAGCTCGCGGCGATGTCCAGGAATGAAATCCGAAACTCGTTCGAGGAGCTCTGGGGTTCGTTGGATGCATCGACACGGTGTCTTCCTGAGCTCGGTTGGACCTTTATGAACACCAATTGACGGACAGGACGCGGTCGGAACCGAACCGGGGTCGCGTAAGGTCGGAGTATGGATGTCACTATCCGGTTTCGCCGTTCGGGTCGGGTCAAGCTGCTCCGGGTGGCGGAACGGGCCGAGACCTGGACCACCGAATCCGGCAGCCCCATGAGCGTTGAACCCGGTGACATGATCGTCAGCTCCGGGGAACGCACCTGGAGCATCAAACCCGACTCCTTCGCCGCCACCTACGCGCAAGTCAAGGGGGATGTGTACGAACGAACCGGGGAGGTGTGGGCGCGACGTGCAGAACCCGGGGAGCGGGTGGCGACCCAGGAGGGGGATGACGTCGCGGGGGAGGGCCAGTGGCGGGTCACCGACGATGACGGCAACTCGTGGTTCGTCCCAGAGGATGTCTTCACTGCGAACTACCGCCCCGCTCCCGAAGCCGGTTGAGCCGACCTGCGAGCGTCAGCGAGTTGGTCGAGGCGAAACCATCGTGCGCATGTCCGAGGACTTGTGGTCAGGTTCTGGCCACCGGGCGCCAGATGTGGTTTCGACACAGCCGTTCGCTGACGCTCACGTGCTGGCTCAACCAGCTTGTGGAGACGGCCCCGCACCCGTGCTCACGAAACGCGGAAGAAAAACGGTTCGCCGTCGTGTGGTTACGTCGAACCGTCGAACCTCCGCGATTCGTGCACGGGAGGAGGGGCGACGACCCCGGCCCGGCTCAACCAGCTTCTGAGGAGGAGTGTTCGCGACCCGGCTCAACCAGCTTCCGGGGATATGTCGACATGGGTGGCGGTCGGGGTGGTTGCCAGTTCCATGTTTGCGGCGGCCAGGATGCGGGGCAGGTGGCGCATGAGCGCGATGTCGTAGTGCTGGACATCCTTGATCTCGTTCCAGGGTTTGGCCCATTCGTGGCCCCCGCGACCGTTGCGGCGTTCGTGAATGGCCCAGCGACGGTGCTCCAACCGGCCGAGTTCCTCAAGCAGCGCCTCGTCCAGCTGCACCCCTCCCTCCTGTGTGGGGCGACGCCACGTCAGGCCCGCTGCGGCATGGGTCACCGCGCTGCCCGTTATGGCCGCCCGGTTGCTGGCCTTGTTGAAATCGTCCAGGTCCTCCCACAGCTCCAAAGCCAGCGGCGAGCCCGTCGCATTGCCCGTCTCCTCGCTGATCCTCTGGTAGGCCAGGTGCACCTGCGGGGCCAGCAGCTCCACCAGCTCCGGGGTGAGCAGCGGGTCGTGGCCGGCGGGACGGCGGGGGGTGAAACCGGCGCGGGCGGCCAGCACCGGCAGCCGCGACGCCAACTCCAGTGCCGTCAACCAGGTGCCCGGAGTTTTGTCCCGGCCGAGCAGCCCCAGGATTCGCGACGCCATCGCGGCCAGTTCCGACGGGACCAGCAGGATCGCCGACGGTTCCCGCACCCCGCCGGGGGCCAGCTCCACCGACCCCGCCGCCAGTAGCTCCCCGCAGGCCCCGGCGAGCCTCGTCAGCTGCCCCCGCAGCTCCTCCGACTGCGCCTCCCAGACCGCCCTGCCGTCCGGGGAGTGGACGACGTCGGCGAGGATCGGCCCCTCGGGCCGGGTGGCCTTGGCGTCCGCGTTGCTCAGCCAGGCGACGTCGTCCAGGATCAGCTGGGCCAGCTGCTGCGTCGGCGAGAACCGCGGGTCCAGGGCCAGCACCGCCGAATCCTCCAGCGTGAACTGCGCCACCCCGGGCAGCTGAGGCCAGCGGATCCCGCCGGGGATGATCATCGCGACCCGCGCCTCCCGCACCTCCCGGGCCACCGCGGCCGCGACGACGGGGGTCAGCGTTTCGTCGGCGCAGGCGACGATCACCGCCGGCCCGGTGGGGGTGCCGCGCCTGGGGGGAGGAGCGTCCCAGCCGGCCAGCAGCTCGCCGATCCGCCGCAGCACCGGTTCCGGGCGCAGCGACCCCTGCGACCACGAGATCCGCGCCGCCCCGCCCGCCCAGTCGGCCACGTCGCGGGCCCAGTTCTCGTCGCGACCCATGCAGTGCACGACCATCGGCTGGCCCGGTTCGGACCAGCCCGCCACCAGCTCCTCGGCGAGGGTGGCGTTCAAGGGGCCGTCGCCGATGATCACCGGAGGCGGGGCCGCCCGGTCCGGCGTCGACGGCGCCACGGACGCCAGCACAATCCGCGCCAGCCGCCTCCCGTAGGCGGCGGCCCGCACCCGCGGATGCCCCTCCCACAGCGCCGCGACCGCCTCGTCGCGGAAGACGACCTCGATCGCCGCGTCCCCCGGGGTGGCCAGCCGCTTAGTGAGCAGCCTCGCCGTGACGTCGTCGTGGACATCGGGGCCGATCCGCCGAGTCCCGGGTGTTGCAATGGCATCCTGAGGCATGGGGCAAGTCTGGCATCCGCGTGGAAGGGCGTGACGTGGAGGAAGCGGGAAGGTGCGGCCGGGTGCTGCAGATCGTCGGTGACGGCATGGACGGCGACTGGTTGACGTGGCGCTGGAGCGACCCCGACCGGCCGGTCGGGGTGCATCGCGTGGAGGGGCTCCGGGAGGCTGTCGGGGCGTTCCGCGCCGCCCTGCCCCGGGAGTTGGGCCCGGGCAGGAAGAAGAACCGCCGCGACCTGAGGTGGCTCGTGACCTCCGGAACCGCGAGTCTGCGGGACGACCTGAGGAGGCTGGGGTTGTACGGCCCCCTGACCCGCCGTGACGGCGAACTGGAGTTGATGCGGGCGTTGTCGCGGGCGCTGCTGCCCGGCGACCTGCGCCGTCAGCTGATCGAAGCGACCGCCGGCGGGGAACGCGTGGAGGTGCGGGTGGCGCCCAGCCCGCCCGCCGCCGTCGTGCCGTGGGGGCTGCTGGTGCTCGATGACGATGACATGCGGCTGCTGGATGTCGCAGACGTTTCCTGGATCGCCCCGATCCTGCCCCGCGACATCGAACCGGACGTGCCCGGCGCCACCCCCGCGACGGGTGACCGGGCGCTGCACATCGTCGATCCGAGAACCAGCCGGGGATGGGTGCTCTCGGAGAGGTTCGAGCCTTGCGGCTGCCACGGGCACGGCGCGGAACGGTTCCGCGCCGAGTGCGACGGCCTTGAGGAGCTCCGGGCCCGCCTCGAAACGGAGGCCGGCAGCATCGCGCGGCTGCTCATGATCGGGCACTGCGTCAGAGGGTCGAGGGACACCGCTGACACCGTTTTCCTCATGGGCTACGGCGAGGCGAACAAGCTGCGGGCCTCGCGGCTGTTGCAGGAGGCCGGAAGGTGGCGGATGCCACCCCGGGTCGGGGTTGTGGCGTGCGCGTCGGGCACCGACCTGGCCCAGCACGAGCCCTTCGGGCTCTGCACCGCGCTGCTGATCAACGGCACCGAGGTGGTGCACGCGACCCTGTGGACGCTGCCCACCGACCACGCCATCGGGCTCGTGGACACCGAGGCCGTGGGGGCCTTCGAATGGTTGGCGCAGGCCGTCGACCACGCCCAGTCCGACGCCGACCCGGTGGCGTCGCTGTGCGACCTGCAACGCGGGAGACTCGCCGCCTGGCGGGAGAAACCGGACCTGGGATCCTCCCCTCTGCTGTGGGGTGCGTTGATCACCATGACGGCCCCCGCCGGGCGTTGCCGAACCCCCGGTTCGGAGTTTTCACGTAGTCCTCGGGCTACGTGACGGCCCCTCACCGATGAGGTGCCCGGCGTCAGCGCATAGTCTGGAACCCATGGAGCAGCAGGATCAGCAGCCGGTGCCCGAACCGGAGAAGAAGCGCAAAGGCGCATCGAAACGCCCGAAGTCCCGCGTCCGGAAGATTCTGATGAGGACCGGGTTGGCGATGCTCGTGTTGTTCCTCGTCGCGAGTCTGGCAGGTGTGGGTGCCTTCCTGTACCTGTACGCGACGACGAAGCTGCCTGACCCGAACAGCGACTTCACCACCAACACCACCTTCATCTACTACAACGACGAGCAGGAGCAGCTCGGCTCCCTCGCCGTGCAGAACCGCGTCACCCTCGAATACGACCAGATGCCGCAGGTGATGAAGAACGCAGTGGTGGCGGCCGAGAACTCCACCTTCTTCAGCGATCCGGGGTTCTCCCTGCCCGGTATGTTCCGCGGCCTGTGGACCATCGCCCGCGGTGGTGACGTGCAGGGCGGTTCCACCATCACCCAGCAGTACATCAAGATCCTCTACCTGAGTTCCGAACGCACCGCGGGCCGCAAGATCCGGGAGTTGATCCTCGCCATGAAGATGGGCCGGGAGGTGTCGAAGGAGAAGATCCTGGAGGGCTACCTCAACACCATCTACTTCGGCCGGGGCGCCTACGGCATCGAGGCGGCCTCCAAGTCGTACTTCCTGAAGTCGGCCTCCGAACTCAACCTGTCCGAGGCCGCCACCCTCGCCGCCATCCTCAACAACCCCGCCGGCCTCAACCCGTCCGCTGGTGAGAAGAGCAGGGAACGGCTCCTGGGCCGCTACCAGTACGTGCTCGACCAGATGCTGGAGAACAACTACATCACTCAGGCCGAGCACGCCGCGGCCCGCCCGGCCCTCCCCGAGTTCCCCGAGGTGCCCGTCTCCGATCGCTACGGCGGCCCCAAGGGATTCCTGGTGGCCCAGGTGGAGCAGGAACTGTCGAACCTCGGTTACAGCGACGCCGAGGTGCAGGGCGGCGGCCTCAAGGTGATCACCACCCTCGACAAGAACATGCAGGACGCCGCCGTTGCCACCGCGCAGAAGTACACGGAGGAGGCCGCGACCAAGGCGAAACCCCAGCAGGACGCGTCCCAACTGCATGTCGCGATCTCGTCGGTCGACACCGCCACCGGCGGGGTCCTGGCGATGTACGGCGGCCCCGACTACACCAGGGACTCCCGCAACTGGTCGACGACGCCGCGTCCGGCCGCTTCCACGTTCAAGACGTTCGCGACGGTGGCGGGCCTGCGCAACGGATACTCCCTGGACAGCACCCTCAAGGGCGACACCTTCACCCCGCGCGGCGACGGCGTCCCGATCCGCAACGAGTTCAGCGAGCAGTACGGCAACGTGACGTTGCGCAAGGCCGTCGCCGAGTCCATCAACACGGCATTCGTCGACATGACCGAATCCATGAAGGACGGGGCTTCGGAGGTGATCCAGGCCGCCAACGACGCGGGCGCGCCGAGCGGGGCCGGATGGGACGCCAACAACCGTATCGCCCTGGGGGCCGCGGAGGTCAGCCCGCTGAACATGGCGAACGCCTACGCCACCCTCGCGGACTCCGGGAAACGCAAGGAAGCCCATTTCGTGGCGAAGGTGATCGACCGCAACGGAAACACCATCTACGAGGCGAAGAACGAGGGCACCCGGGCCATCGAGGAGAACGTGGCGGCAAACGTCACCGACGCCCTGACCTCCGTGGTCGAGGAGGGCACCGGTTCGAAGGCGTCGGAACTGAACCGGCCCGTCGCCGGCAAGACCGGAACCAACGGCGTCGGTGATTCCATCACCTCCGCCTGGTTCGTCGGCTACACCCGGCAGATCTCGACGGCGGTCATGTACGTCGCGGGTGACTCCGGCAACGAGAACCTCGACGCCTACAAACGCCCGCAGGACAAGACCTTCTTCGGTTCCACGTACCCGTTGATGACCTGGGTGGAGTACATGAAGACCGCCACCAAGGGGCAGGAGGTCAAGCAGTTCGACAAGGCCAAACCGATCCAGGGGAAGTCGTTGGCGCCGTCGGAGGCCCCCAGCCAGAGCGCCCAATCCACCGGGAGTGCGCAACCCACCGAGAGTGCGCAACCCACCCAGGAATCGTCGCCCGGGGGGCGGTCCGCCTCCGAACCCACGGATTCGGGTCGTTCCACGCCCTCCGCGCAGCCGACCCGGACCAAGTCGCAGGCCCCCACCTCCCAGCCGACCGACGGCAGGGGCACGTCCCAACCGACGGGCGGGGACAAACCGACTAACCCCGGTGACGAAGAACGAGGCCCCAGCGGCGGCCGGCAGAGCAACGGCGGGTGATTCGGGCAGCGGGGATTTCCCGCTTCCTCGTCCGGACCGTTGCCTGCGCAGCCTCTAAGGTGTTCGCATGAACAGTGCGCTGCTGGAGGGGCTCGGCGGGCCGGTTGGGCGTTACGCCCGGCGTTCGGGTCCCTGGTTCGACCCGCTGCCGTGGTCGTTGCTGGTGGCGACGGTGCTGTTCGTGGTCTGTTCGCTGAGGCAGATACCGTGCGTCCAGACCTCCGAGGACGTCCGGGTCAACGCGTTCATCGTGCTCTGCTACTCGGATGTGCCGCTGGCGTGGACGAACAGCGGGTTCGCGCTCGGCGCCCACCCCCTCAACGGCGGGCAGATGCAGTACCCGCCGCTGCTCGGCCTGCTGCTGTTCCTCGCGATCGGGATCTCCAGCCTGCTCGGGGCCCCCGTCGGTGCGTCGCTGGGGGTGCAGGCCCAGCTCGACGGGGCGCAGGTGTTCTACGCCGTCTGCATGGTGCTGCTGTTCGCATGTTTCCTGCTGTGGGTGCTGTGCCAGGTCTTCATGGGACGCGACTCGCGGGGTGGCCGGTACCGTTCCTGGGACGGCATGTGGCTGGCGGCCTCTCCCGTGGTCCTGGCCTCGGGGCTGGTTTCGTGGGACCTGTTCGCGGTCTCGCTGGCCGCCGCCGGGCTGCTGCTGTTCTCCAAGGGGCGGCTGGTGTGGTCGGGGATCGTGCTCGGGCTCGCGGTTGGCGCGGGTCTGATGGCGATCGCGGTGGTGTTTGCCGTGGCCCTGGCCCTCGCGTTGCACACCCGCTCCGCGCAGGTGGGGAAATTCCTGGGAGCCGCGGCGACAACCGTCGTGCTGCTGCACCTGCCGTTTCTGATCCTGAACTGGGAGGCCGTCGCCGGGTACTACCAGGGTGAGGCCACGAGGAACCTGTCCTACGGGTCGCTGTTCTATCTGGGGCACCTGTTCGGCTGGGAGGTGCGGGCTGCGGGGTCGCTGGGACTGATGCTGACGGCGCTGCTGCTGGTGGTCGTGGCGGCTTGGTTCTACCTGCGGGGACACAGGCCGCGCGTCGGCACCCTGGTGGTGTTGTTCGTGTTCCCGACGGCGCTGTTCGGCGCCACCTACGCCCCCCAGACCGCGTTGTGGCTGCTGTTGGCGCTGCTGGTGGGGCGTCCCGGCCGTCCGGAGTGGGTGGCCTTCACCGCCACCCAGGTGATCTACTGGGCCGCGATCTGGGGGTATCTGGCCGGGCATCTCAACTCGAACCCGAACATCTATTTCACCGCCATCATCCTGCGGGTCGTCGTGGAGTGCTGGATTTTCCTCTCCTGTCTGCGCGACGCCGCCGATCCGGGTCGCGACCCGCTGCGCACCCCGCAGGCAGCCGACCCGATCGGTGGGGTGCTGAACGAGGTCGCAGGCTCGGTGGCTACCCGTTCCCTGGCGCGTTCGGGTGGTCGTGGATCCCCTTGTTCAGGATGATGTTTCGAAGAGACCTGGCCTGATGGGCCGTCAGCCTCACATGCTCAAGAGCCGAAGCCCAGTTGTCCTCAACGGCGGCCACACACTGATCGACGATTTCTGTGGCCTCGGTGAATGACAGACGGTAGGTCGGTGCGCAACGGACGAGCCCTTTCAACGTCGACGCTCGTTGACCTTCGCGTCCGTAGGCCATGGCCTGGTTGCTGTCCCAGCCCGGGGAACGGCAGGGATCGATGTCAAAAGCCGGCGAAAGTCTCAAGTGCCTGCCGTTCCAGAGGGCCGCGTGGTTGCGTGCGTGGTCATCACTGTTCCCGAGCACGATGTTGGCGGCAATCCTGCGGAAGAGATCTCGCCCAACGCGGGCCGGATCGTTTCCGTGGCTTGTCAGAACGTCCAGCAGATCGGGATAGGTTGCGTAGCGGCCGAACATCTCATCCAGGTTGAGCATGGTCAGTCCGGATACCGTCATGAACCGCAGCCCGCCCTCGGCGCGATCAAAACGTCGCACCAGCAGAACATCACGACCTCGGACCTCGGTGAGCTTGAAGTCTACCGTGTCGATACCCATTCGCCGGGCCAAGAACAGGGCGAGCGCTTCATGCCGCATGGCAGGACGCCGATCGGTGGTTGAGGAGAACTTCGCAATCCAGTGGAGGTCGCCCTCGGTCAAGGTCGCCTTGGGACGTGCTCCTCCGATGCTGGTGCCATGGGCAAAGGCGGCTTCCAGGGTCCGCGGTAGCGGATCTCCTCTCTGGAGACGTTCAGTGGCCTCGTCCAGATCTGCCAGGCTGGCCGAATCACTGCGATCGACATAGACCGTTGGTGACTCTTGGAAGTCGAGTGCCCCGAAGCGATCGGAACTTGACTCCCTCATGTAGGTCATCATCGACAGCTCTGCCGGGTCGCCGGACGTGCCGGATCGCCCGGTGAGCCGCTGCAGGATGACGTGTTGCCCCCACGCATCCGGCAGGGCGTCCCGCAAAGCCCCGTGGAGGGTCAAGCCGTTCGGCAGAGGCGCGGCCCCCTGCCTCAGGGGTATCCCGTACAGGGGAATCGCATCAGGGTTTTCCACATAACTGCGACCGTAGTTGAAGCGGTGATGGCCATGTTGCTCCTCCACCGCGCCGCATACAATCGGCGTGCTGGCACCTGGCAACCAGGCCCAGACGTACAGGCGTTCAGAAGTCATCGTCAACCTCGGTGTCGGGATCCACCCTGCCCGGCAGAAGGGCGATGAGGTCTTGGCTGAGTTTGTTCAGACGGGAGAGTTCAACGGGGTCGGGAGTGAACAGCGGGAGCCGGAGTGCTGCGTAGACGTTGAAGAGGTTTCCCACCGACACGCTGGGCGTACCGCGCTCGATCGCAGCGACGGTGTATCGCGTGCATCCCGCACGCGCGCCCAGTTCCTCAAGGGTCCAGCCCATGGCGACGCGTTTTCGCCGCACGTTGGCTCCCATCAGTTCGGCAGCCTCGCGTGCGTACGGCGTGAATTCAACAGCCCTGCGTCCCATGTTGAATATTTTATGCTCAGCCTAGGGGAAAGATCATGGTATTCAACAATCCCTGGCCATTGTGGGTGGCCTTCACCGTCGGCCTGATCGGCTGTGGTGCCCGTCAGTTCCAGACGAGTTCGTCGCAGGTGGTGGTGGTCTGGCGGGCGGTGACGGGGATCTCGTCGCCGACCTCGACCCCGGCGCTCGAGCCCCCGACGAACACCATGGAGGCGTGCATGTGCGGGGGTTCCGCGAAGGGGCGTTTGCGACCCGCGATGTTGAACGGCGACCTTGAGATCCCGGCGGCGTCCAGGATGCCCTGCGCCAGGCTCACGCCCCGCTGCCGCAGCGACCTGGCCGGCGACGGTGCCGAAAGCGCGATCCCGTGGGAGGTGCCGCCGCTGACGATCACCAGCCAGCCGTCGCGGGGGGCTCGGGACTGGTTGTAGCCGTAGCGGGCACCGCGGGTTACGCGGTGCACGTCGAGGACGGTGGCGGTGGTTCTCAGGGTCTGCGGGGCCCCCAGCCACAGCCGGGTTCCCATCCGCATCCGGGTCTGCACGCCCAGCTGGGTGCGGAGCCTGCGGTAGTCGTTCACCCCCAGGTGGGAAACCCACACCGCGCCCCGCTGGTGGGCGACGGCCGCGGATGCGAGCTGTTTGGCCTCCGACAGCTGTCCCCTCAGCGGCAGGTGCATGGTCCAGCCCTCGAATCCCAGCTTCCCGGCATCCACCGAGGCGATCTCCTGCGGGCTGATGCCGTGCCTGCGCATCGACGTCATGAGTTCCACCACCACCCGGGTTCCCGGGTGCGTGGTGCGCAGCTCGTCGAGGTCGGTGAGGCGGGAGACGACGGTGATGACGCGGGGATCGTCGAGCAGGGCCGTGGCGGTCTCGTCGAAGGGACGCCACGGGCCGAGGACGATCACGTCGCGCGACCATCCCGCCTCCCGCACCGCCGTGACCTCGTGGGCGGTGCCGACGGCCAGGCAGTCGTTGTTGAAACGTCCGGTCTCGCGGGCCAGCACATCCAGTCCGAGGCCGTAGCCGTTGCCCTTGGCGACGGGCACCAGCCCCGGGAACTCCTCTTGGACGTGCTTTACGTGGTCGCGCCAGGCGCGGGTGTCGATGTTCAGCTTGAGGGTCATGTCACCGCCGCTTCAGGTACTGCTGGAAAGCGAAATGGAGGAACGAGTTGATGGGTTTGTCCCATTCCCCGAGGTAGGCGACGGCCTCGCCTCCCGTGCCGACCTTGAACTGGATGAGCCCCAGCTCCGGGTCATCGGCCGCCAACCCCTCGGTGATGCCGCGCAGATCGTAGATGGTGGCCCCGGCGTCGCGGGCGTCGCGGATCATGCGCCACTGGATGGCGTTGGAGCCACGGACCTCGCGTTTCGCGGTGGTGGAGGCGCCGTAGGAGTACCAGGCGTGGGTGCCGATGCGGATGAAGGTGGTGGCCGCCACCAGGTCGCCCTCGTGTTCGGCGAGGTAGACGCGCATCCGGTCGGGTTCCTCGGTGTTGAGGGCGTCCCACATGGTTTCGAAGTAGGGCAGCCCGCGTCCGGTGAAGTGGTCGCGTTCGGCGGTTTCCAGGTAGATGTGGTGGAACCGGGCCAGGTCGGCGCGCTCACCCCGGGTGACCGTCACACCCAGCTTGTCGGCCTTCTTGATGTTGCGGCGCCACAGCTGGTTCATGCCCTTGAGCAGCTGCTCGTCGCTCAGGGCCGTGCCCTCGGCATCCGTCAGGCGCAGCTGGTAGTTGAATTTCGGCTGCCCGGCGGCGAAGCCGTGGCCCTCCGCCTGGGGTTGCCAGCCGAGATGGTCCAGGGTCCGCAGCACCCGGGTGCCGACCAGTGTGGTCTCGTCGGGGGTGGCCTGCGACAAGGCGGTGATCCCGGGGTCGGCGATGGCCGCCTTCACCGTCGGCGCCAGCCAGCGATGATGCACCACGGTCGGGCCGATCCGCACGGCGAACGCCTTGTTGCGGCGGGCATGGGCGACGAGCGCCTCCAAGTGGGCGTCGATGTCGGGGCGGTCCCAGTCGAGGACGGGACCCTCCGGCAGGTAGGCCAGGTAGCGGGGCAGTTTCGGAAGCTGCCGGTACAGGACGAGCCCCACGCCGGTGAGGGTGTCGCCGTCGAAGAAACCAACGGATTCGGAACGCCACTCCGGTTTCGCCTTCCCCCACGCGGGAAGCTGCAGGAAACTCGCCTGACCACGAGCCGCCACGAAGGCGAGGTGCTCGTCGGCGCTGATCGTCTTGACGGTGATGCTCACAACTACAACCTACCGGCTGTGGTGGGTTCACATTGCGGGCTCCCCCGGCTGTGGGCCTGGGGGCAAAGGTCGAGCCGGACCGAGTCTCTGTCGTGTATGGTCCGGCTCAACCAGCTTTACTCGGGCTCACCTGACACGGCCCGATGCGTCTCCAGTATCGCACGGATCGCGGCCAAGGTGGTAAAGAAGCCGAGGGGAGCCAGGAAAAGTGCGACAACGATGAGCAGCGCGTTCTGGCTGGTGAGCCCCATGACGAGGATCGCGACCGCCAGGAGGGCCGCCGTGACGGTTCCGAGCAGGTAGGCCGTTTTGATGGCGGCGGCGCTCAAGCGGTGTTTGAAGCCGAAGTCGAACAGCGCGGCGAAGAAGTTGTTCGGGCTCGGCGGAACCTGCGGTGGCTGCTGGAGCGGGGGCGCGGACTGGCCCATGGGTCCGCCCGGGGAGGGGGAGGGAGGCAGGCCCTGCGGGGAGGCGTTGGAGGCCGCCTGTTGGCTCCAGGTGTCCGTGGCCTGCGGGTCCCAGATGTTCCCGGTGGGCTGTGACTGCTCCCACACGTTTCCCTGCTGGTCGCCGCTGTAGGGGTACTGCGGACTGCTCATGATGGTTCCTCTCCACACGGGCGCACTCGGTCACCGACCACTCTTGCACATTCCCGCTCCGGAACGGACGGAGGGTGGGGCCGGGGTGTCGGTTCCCGGCCCCACCCGTCGCGGTCCCTCAGGCTTTGATGTCCTCGATCCTCTCGTCGATCCGCATGCCGTAGAAGGAGCGGTGGCAGAAGAAGGCGGAGACGAACAGGAACACCGCGGCCAGGACGTGGGACAGCGCACCCAGGCCCTGGGCGGTGATCTCGGTGGCCAGTTCGACGGCCAGCAGACCGAACAGCGTCGAGAACTTGATCACCGGGTTGAGCGCCACCGAGGAGGTGTCCTTGTAGGGGTCGCCGACGGTGTCACCCACGACGGTGGCGGCGTGCAGTGGCGTGTTCTTCGCGTCGAGATCCACCTCTACGATTTTCTTGGCGTTGTCCCAGACGCCGCCCGCGTTCGCCATGAAGATGGCCTGATAGAGCCCGAACAGCGCTATCCCGATGAGGAACCCGATGAACAGGAAGGGCTCGGCGAAGGCGAACGCCAAGGTGGCGAAGAACATGCCCAGGAAGATGTTGAACATGCCCTTCTGGGCGTACTGGGTGCAGATCTCGACCACCTTGTTGGAGTCCTCGGCGGAGGCCTTCGTCTCGCCGTTGAGGTGCAGGTTCTGTTTGATGAACTCGACTGCCCGGTAGGCGCCGGTGGTGACGGCCTGCATGGAGGCGCCCGTGAACCAGTAGATCGCCGCGCCACCCAGCATCAGGCCCAGCAGGAACGGGGCGTGAAGCAGCGACAGGTGGTCGATGTTTTCGGTGAGCTTGTTGGTCAGGCCCATCATGATGGAGAAGATCATGGTGGTGGCCCCCACCACGGCGGTGCCGATCAGCACCGGTTTCGTCGTCGCCTTGAAGGTGTTGCCCGCGCCGTCGTTGGCCTCGAGGAGGTGCTTGGCGTTTTCGAAGTCGGGACGGATGCCGTGGTCACGTTCCAGTTCCTCCGCGATGCCGGGGAGCTCCTCGATGGTGGACAGCTCGAACACCGACTGGGCGTTGTCGGTGACGGGGCCGTAGGAGTCGACGGCGATCGTGATGGGACCCATGCCCAGGAAACCGAACGCGACCAGACCGAACGCGAACACCGCGGGGGCGATCATGATCTGACCCAGCCCCATCGTCGAGATGATGAAGCTCAACCCCATCAAACCGGTGATCGCCAACCCGATCCAGTAGCCGGAGAAGTTGCCCGCCACCAGGCCGGAGAGGATGTTCAGCGACGCCCCGCCCTGGTTGGAGGAGGCCACGACCTCGTGGGTGTGGCGGGCCTTGGTGGAGGTGAAGACCTTCACCAGCTCCGGGATGAGTGCCCCGGCCAGGGTGCCGCAGCTGATGATCAGCGACAGCTTCCACCACAGCCCGTCGGGCAGGTCACCGATCAGCGCCGCGGAGGTGCCGAAGGTGCACGCGATGCACAGCACCGAGGTCAGCCACACCAGCGACGTCAGGGGCGCCTCGAAATCCATCTCGGCGGCGTCACGGTAGCGGGCGCGGGTGATGGCGGCGTTGACGAAGTACGAGATGCCGGAGGCCACCACCATCACGGCGCGGATCACGAAGATCCACACCAGCAGCTGCACCTGCACCATCTGGTCCTGGACACCGAGGAGGATGAAGGTGATCAGCGCCACGCCCGTCACACCGTAGGTCTCGAAACCATCCGCCGAGGGGCCGACGGAGTCGCCGGCGTTGTCGCCCGTGCAGTCGGCGATCACACCCGGGTTGCGGGCGTCGTCCTCCTTGATGTGGAAGATGATCTTCATCAGGTCGGCGCCGATGTCGGCGATCTTGGTGAAGATCCCACCCGCGATGCGCAACGCCGACGCACCCAGCGATTCACCGATCGCGAAGCCGATGAAGCACGAACCCGCGATCTCGCCGGGCAGGAACACCATGATGACCAGCATCATCGCCAGCTCGACGGAGATCAGCACCATGCCGATGCTCATCCCGGAACGCAGCGGGATGTCGTGGCAGGGGTGGGGGCGTCCGGACATCGCGGCGTGCGCGGTGCGGGAGTTCGCCAAGGTGTTGACGCGGATGCCGTACCAGGCCACTGCGTAGCTGCCGCCCATGCCGATCAGCGAGAACAGGATCACCACGGCCGTCCGGCCCACCCCGAAATCGACGAGGAACAGGTAGTAGATGACGATGATGGTGGCTATGAAGACCCACAACAGCAGCAGGAAACGGCCCTGCTGCTTCAGGTAGGTCTTGCAGGTGGTGTAGATCAGCTCGGAGACATCCCGCATCGCCGTGTGCACGGGCATGCGGTTCAGCTGCGAGTAGGTGGTGATCCCGAACACCAGGCCAAGGGCACACACGATCAGTCCGAGGCTGAGCAGCACGCTGCCCGGCATGCCGAGGAAGGAGACGGAGCCGAGGTCGGGCAGCTGGAGGTTCGCCTCCCCGCCCGCGTGGCTTCCGGACTGACCACCACCGGAGCCACACGAGGTGAGACAGAGCAAGCCGACCGCGGCTCCGAACAGTCCGAAACCTTTCAGGGGATTGCGCCGGGCGGGCCGGGGGTCCGTCGTGGTGTGGGGGACTTTTTCTTCTGGTGCTGTCACCGCTTCTCGCGGCAGCTCGGTCATGATGCTCCCTAGCGATCACTTTTGTACTGGCTGCGTTGTCAGTCTGTCCCGGCACACTTTACGCCTGCGGTTTGCAGCCCGGAAGGGCGGTGAAAAGGATCTAGAGGGGATTGGGTGTCGCGAAAGCGAGGGCGGCCCGGCCGGCGGAGAACCGCCGGCCGGGCCGGTTTCTGCAGGTCCTTGGGGTCCCGGATGGTTCCGTCGCCGTCAGGAAGCGCTGATCAGGTTTTCGAGGGTCGTCTCCCAGCGGGTGCGGAGCGCCTCGAGGTCGGCGTCCTCGGGAAGGCGGTCGTGGACGATCGTCAGTTCCGTGCCACCTTCGACGGAACGCATCCTGAGGTCGACACGAGTGGTCGGCGCCCCCTCGGAGGCGTGCCACGAGAACCGGATCTGTTCCTTGGGGTGGAAGCTGCGGGTGATGCCGTAGGTGCCGTCGTCGGCCTTCCACGCCTCACCCTTGTTGCCGAGCTGCCCGCCTGCACCTAGCAGTATCTGCGCTCCGGCGGGGGTCATGAGGGTCCTCCAGACGGCCTCCAGCTGGGTGGGGGCCACCCTGGTGACCGCTACGCTTCTGGTTTCGCTTACTGCCTCCGTGGTCTCCATGATGATGCCTTTCATCTCTTCGGGCGTCGCCTGTGGCGTCCGGTGCATCAAGCCTAGTAGCACCCGGAGCCGTGCGGGAGGGGGAGTGCGGAAAAGGCAACTTTCGGTCAGCGGCGAGTTCCGGATCGGCGGGCCCGTGAGGTCGGTGATCGGGCCCGGGAACCGGCGTGGTTCGCGTTGAGACGCCGCCCGGCACCGGCCCGGGCTCGGGGCCGGACTTCCCGGAAAATCTTTCCACAAGAACTTGTGGAAAAGTTTGTTTTCTGTGGATTGCTCACTTTCGTGCACGAACCACCAGGGGTTTCTGGCGGTGGTGTGCGCGAGGGGAAGGAGCACTGGTTGACCGGGATGGGAGGATTGAGAATCCCCGGACATGGTTTTGAGGAGGTGCGATGACCGGTTGGCGTGAATTCGATCCGGCCCTCGGGGAGGTGCTCGTCGATCTGCCCGACGGGGCCGTGCTCGTCCTCAGCGGCCAGGGGCGGTTCGTGCAATTCCTCGGGGACGAGGGCCGGATGGCGGTGGAAGCCAGCAACGACTCCCCCGGCGACGAACCCCGCCTGCGGGATCGGCACTGGCGGCTCACCGACGAATGGGCCGGGCTGTGGCGTCGCGACTTCCCCCGTCCCGTGGGTCGGCGGGAGGCGGCGACGATCGTCGCGGAAACCGGGCACGTGCTGCGCAATGTGTGGGGCTGGACCAGCCTCGACGGGTTCTGTTACGAGTCGTGGGTGGAGATCACGCGGAAGGTGTTCGGGCTCTTCCCGAGAAGCGAGGAGCGACGCATCCGGTGGCCGCGCCTGGGGCTGCCGGAACGCCTCCACCCCGACCGCATGGACAACTGACCCGGTCCGTGTCTGCTCACCGGGTCAGGCGCTTCACCAGCGCGGGCGCGCCGTCCGGGGTGATGGGACCCAGCCACTCCATGTCGGGTTGCACCACGACGACGGGGGCCCGGTTGCACGGGTAGCAGCAGCCCGCCGTGGTCAGCAGCACCGATTCGTCCAGCGCCCCGGCCTCCGCCAGCGCCCGGCTGAGGGCCTCTTGCGTCTCGGGCGCGCCCTTCGCGTTGCAGCGTGGCCCGCGGCACACCAGCACCTGCCGGGAAACGGGCGGGGGTTGTTCCCAGTTCGGGTTGGTGAGGGAATCGCGCGGCCCCAGGAGGCGGGCCTCCCCGGGGCGGGGCAGCTTCCCGGGCAGCCCGTGCAGGGGACGCCGGGAACACCACAGCTCCAGCAGCGGCCCACGCGAATCGAGCCACCAGCGCGCCACGCGACCGAGCCACGACGCCGGTCCCAAGTCGTCGCCGAAGGTGACGCCGACCAGGTGCACCGGTTCCGGTCCCAGCCCGGCCAGCGCATCCAGCTGGTTCACCAACGCCGGCCCGTCGCCCTGCAGCACCGCCACATCGGCCCCCAGCCCGTCCGCTGCCTCCGCCAGCTCCGGCCAGCGTGCCGCGTCGGACAGGGTGAGGGCCACCAGAAGGGTTCTCATCTGCGGCTCCAGTTCACGCGCCTGCGGTCGTCCACCTCGACGCGCGCCGTCACCTCGAACACCTCGTCGATCATCTCCGCGGTGAGCACCTCCGCCATGGCCCCGTGGGCGTGGAGGCGACCCCGGCGGGGGAGGACGTGGTGCTGGTGGGGGCGCCGGTCAGGACGCGGGTTTTCAGACGCAAGGAAACTCTTTCCAGTCGGGCCTTTTCGCGAGGCTTGGGCAACATCGTCGGCTGGTCTTCGGACTTGAGTTCATCCCGTGGCGGACGCCTTCCCGGGATTTCTCCCAGTGGCCATGTGCCCGTTCGGTCCCTCTCACCGCTGCGCGTCAGCCCCGGATTCCCACCGGGTTCCCCGGCGCCCGGGGCGCCGCCGACGAGCACACCGTAGCAGTACCGGTCCGGAGCGGAAATCCCGGGCGGGACGGGTCGGATGGCACTAGGTTGTTCCTGTGAGTCAAGCCCAGACGCCCGTCGCGGCCCTGCGTGAACGACGCACCTCCTGGGGAAAGATCCTCAGCTGGTGCATGTGGGACTGGGGAACCCAGCCCTTCGCCACCGTCATCACCACTTTCGTGTTCAGCACCTACATCTCCTCCGGGTCGCTGTTCGGGACCGGTCCCGGTGATGACACACCGGCGTTCATGCTGGGGGTCGCGATGGCCGTGGCCGGGGTGCTCATCGCGCTGCTGGCGCCGGTGCTGGGGCAGGGCGCGGATCGTTCCGGGAGGCGGATGTTCCACCTGCGCTGGCAGACGTGGGCGCTGGCGGCGGTCTCGGCGGCGCTGTGGTTCGTCGCGCCCGGGCAGCAGTACCTGTGGCTGGGCCTGGCGCTGCTCGGGGTCGGCAACATCATCTCCGAGGTGGCCAACGTCAACTACTACGCCGCCATCGACCAGGTGGCCACCCCCGGCAACGTCGGCCGTGTCTCCGGATACGGCTGGGGCATGGGGTATCTCGGCGGGATCGCGATCCTGCTGCTGATCGTCGCCGTCGCGGGCACCGACATCGGCTCCGACGAGGTGCGCAACTCGATGCTGCTGTGCGGGGCGTGGACGGCGCTGTTCACCATTCCGATGTTCGTGGCCATCAAGGACCGGCCCGTGGCCTCCCCGCCGCCGCGCCAGTCGCCGGTGCGGGCCTACCGTGAACTCGTCGGTTCCGTGATCCGCATCCACCGCGTCTCCCCGCACACGACCTGGTTCCTGCTGGCCTCCGCGCTGTTCCGCGACGGCTTGGCGGGGGTGTTCACCTACGGCGCGGTGCTGGCGAAACTGGTGTTCGGGTTCAGCACCGGCGAGGTGATCGTCTTCGGGGTGGTGGCCAACGTGGTCGCGGGGCTCGCGACCATCGTCTTCGGGCACCTGGACGACCGGGCCGGGCCGAAACGGGTGATCCTGATCTCGCTGGGCGCGCTGGTGGGGCTTGGTGCGTGCATCTTCCTGCTCCACGACCGGGGGCCGGTGGTGTTCTGGATCTTCGGGATCGCCATGACCCTGTTCGTCGGCCCGGCGCAGTCGGCGTCGCGGTCCTTCCTGGCGCGTCTGATCCCCGAGGGGCACTCGGGTGAGGTGTTCGGGCTGTACGCGACGACCGGCCGGGCGGTGTCCTTCCTGGCGTCGTCGCTGTGGGTGCTGTCCCTGTGGCTGGGATCGTTCCTCGTCCCGGCGGGCGAGTCGGCGGTGCACTTCGGCATCCTCGGGATCGTGCTGGTGCTGGCCGCCGGGCTGGTAGTGATGATTCCCGTGCGCGAGACCCGGCAGGTCCTGCACCGCGGATGACCGCAGCCCGGTTCAACCGGCGCGGAACGCCTCCCCGGGTGCCTGGTTCGCCCGGCCGTTCGTCCCCGGAGGGCTCCCCGGTTCCGGCTGGGGCGCAAAATCAGGGGTTCAGCGGTTAGGCTGGATACATGTCCGACTGGTTTGCCATTAACGAAGACCTGTGGGGCACCGTCGCTGGGTCGCGGCCTCCGCTGTTCTACTTCTTCGACGGTTTCATCGACTCGGGACGCGTCGGTGCGACACTGATCGAGGCCCTCCTGGAGCACTCCGACCCGCAGCTGCTCGGGTCGTTCAGCATGGACCTCGTCCACGACTACCGCGCCCGCCGTCCCGCCATGGTCTTCGACCGCGACCACTGGACCTCGCTCGAGGAGCCGGTGCTGAAACTGCACCTGGCGCGTGACGCCGAGGGGAAGCCGTACCTCGTGATGCGCGGCCCGGAACCCGATCATCGCTGGCGGCTGTTCCGCGACGAACTGGTCGGGCTGGTCCAGCGGCTCGGCGTCTCGATGCTGCTGACCGGTTACGGCATGCCCATGGCCTTCCCGCACACGCGCCCCACGCCCCTGGCCGTACACGCCACCGACCCGGCGTTGCGGCAGCAGAACCCCCGCTGGATCGACCGTCTCGAGATCCCGGCGTCCTTCTCCTCCTACCTCGAATACCACCTGGGAAAGCTCGGGATCAGTTCCTACGGAGCCGCCGCTCACGTGCCCCACTACCTCGCCAACGCGTCCTTCACGCAGGCGGCGGCCACCATTCTCCACCGCTACGCGGAGGTGACGAAGCTGGCTCTGTCGACCGACGAACTCGACCTGGCGGCCGAGGCCAACCTGATGGCCATTGAGGCCGACACCCGCGGCGACGAGACCGCCCGCGAGTTGCTGCGCCAGCTCGAGGAGCAGTACGACCGCTACACCGAACCAGCCAGCGAAGACCTGCCCTCCGCGGACGAGATCGCGGCGGCGGTGGAACATTTCCTAGCCCAGCGCGACGACGGCAACCAGCCCCCGGCCAAGGGGGAGTGAGGCCGGTTCTTGGATGCGGGTGATTCGTGGAGTACCATGCTTTCGAACACATGGTTTCATCTGTGACATGTGTTTCATGTATGGCAGGTAGGAGGTGAATCGTGGTTGATGTTCTTGAAGTGGAGCCGTCCGCAGTCGACGAGCAAACACTCGCTTCGCTGTCCGAGTTCGTTGATGGGCTGGAGGAGAGCGCCCTGCGCGACCTTCTGCTCGCGCTCACCGGAACACTCGAATCCGGCGGCACCGTCGCTCTGCTCGACGTGGATGCCGACTACACGCCCGCTCAGGTGGCGCAGCGCCTGCGGATGAGCCGAACCCATCTGTACAAACTTCTCGATTCCGGGCAGATCCCGTCCCATCGCGTCGGTCGTGACCGCCGTGTTTCCGGACGTGATGTCGTCACCTTCGAGAGGCGTCGCCAAGAGGAGCGCCGCGCGCTCGCCGAGCGCTTCGCCAGCGCCGAGGTAATTCGCCGCAGTGCCGTCGATGAACTCGCGGCAGAGCTGTGAAGTTCGCCGTGTGCCCATCATAAGATCCTCACTCAGTCTGACGATTTCCAGCCCCGACCACCGGATGTGATGAATCTCCTGTCTGCTTCCGACCCAGCTCACCGCGGGCCAGTACTACCAGAACAGCGAATGACCTGAACCAATGTATTGCCCTCTGACTAGGAGCTTTGCTAGTCGACAGGAACTCGTAAAAGTAGTTCTTGACACCAGCGTAAACCCTCAGTAACGTTCCTGTATGGCGCAGAATAATCGGTGGTTCGCTCAAAAAGTCCCTTGGAAATTCGGGGGAGGCGAGGCGATGCGCAGGACGTGGCTCATATTCATTGGTCTAAATTTTCCGTTTCAAATTATTGTCATAGGTGGTCTCTTATTCTATCCCGGGACTACCCCAACCAAATTGATTCTCGGTCTCGCTGCTATATTTTTTGCCAGCGGTATTCTACTGTTCTTTGCTTATCGACTGGCAAATTCCAGAGTTCCGCCTTCTGTCGGGCGGATTTTATGGGAAACCTGCAAATGTGCCATCGTTATATGCATTGAATGCAGCATCATTCTTAATGTGATCTCCTCGAAGCCTTCATCTCCGTCTGAATCTCTTGGGATAAAACAGCTTATTCCCTCGGAGGTCGCTGAAGTATCTTGGCTGGTCGCGGCAGACCTGAAATGGGATGAAACAGCTGGAATGGATTGCGGGGAAATTTTGGAATGGATGGAGGGGCGTGGCAGGCATTTGGCTCCTGCGTATCACGTCACTCTAATCAATTCAGGAGAGCGCCCGGTAGCCATTCGAGACGCCTACGTTGATGACGTGAAAGAAATTACCGAACCCTCGGTGGTTGTTCAAGTTTGCCCGCAATTTGGTGGAGGAGGCGTGGGAGGATACACGCTGGTAGCCTCTCCTCCCGATGAGACAAGCTTCCGCTGGTACAAAGAAGAGGAAGAAGTTGTTTCAAGAAATTCTGAGGGAGACTTGGAGGGAGCAGGGGGTGAGAAATTGACGAAGGCTAATCCGGGTTATACGCTGGAGAGTCAGGAAATGGTCGCTTTGAATGTGGAGATCCGGGCGACAAAAAGCACCTATGAAGGTAAGCTTGCACTTTCGATTTCATCGGGAGGCGTTGACGAGAAATATGAGGTAAAAAACGATGGTAAGCCCGTAACTTGGGTGGTTACCTCGGCAAAAAAGGTGGTTGTGCTGTGGGGAGACAAGATTACTTGCACGCCGCTGGTCGATGGCCATTACGCTGACCAAGAACACGAAGTCATCATGGGAGCAGAGCAGATAGCAAGAGGAGAGTGCTCGTGAAAATCAGAGTTTCCCCAGTGCTATTTACTGCTGGTCTCTTGGTAGGGATTCCGTAGGGCAGTAGGTATCCCCGCTGATCAAGCATCAATGGCTACTGGCTTAGCTTGCTATATCGGAGTAGTGTGAATGGCAAACGATGAGTAGGTACCCCGCACGAGGCATGCAGACTGGCTATTGGTTTGGGCGCAAAGCAATGAGGCTCCAATCAGTAACCACAAGCTGCAGCAGTTGCTGTATTACGCGCAAGGTCGCTTCTTGGGGGATACTGGTAACCCGGTATTTGAGGATGAAATCGAGGCTTGGCCGCAAGGTCCCGTTGTGCGATCAGTCTACCGTGCTTTCAAGAAATACGGAACAATGGCTATCGATGTGGATGATCAAGTTGGCGATGACTTTACTTGGAGTGAATACAGCGACGTCGAGGAGCACTTGGTTCGCGTGTGGAATTTTTACGCGCCCTACGAAGAATGGGTGTTGCGGAAAATGATCTACCGCGATCCTCTGTGGAAGGATGCCTTCAAGCGCGATCCCAGGTGTCGAATAATTTCGAAAGAAGAAATGCGTGAGTGGTTTTTTGGCAGGCGGTGAGGTTCCTTCGCGGGCGGCAAAGCTCTCTGGCCGAAACACGTTTGAGGCCGGCTGCAGATAAGCCTCGCGGGTTGGGAATAACTTTTCTCGGCTGTCGAGTTCTGAAAGGAGCGTTGGCGACGTTTCGCTGTCCGACCGGGAAGGGGTCTTGCCGGGAGGGGGATCCGCTCAGCGCTGGAGGGATCCGGAGACTGTGCTCGTCAGATTGACGGCGGGCTCGGAGTCCTGCGTGTCTCGTCCGCTGCCCGGAACACGCAGGACTTCCTCCCCGCCCGACACGGGATCAGTGGTCGGCGCCGTCGAGCTGTTCGACGAGGTGTCTCAGCAGCGGGCCTGCGACCTCGATGGTGTCGGAGGCGCCGCCCGTCGAGCCGGGCGCATTTATGACGACCGCGCGCACCCCGGCGCACTCCACCACCCCCGCCAGGCCCCGTGACAGCAGGGCGTGGGGGTTCTTCTCGGCGCCGCGGCGCCGGACGGCCTCCATGATTCCGGGCAGTTCGCAGGCGAGCAGGTCTAGGGTGGCCTCGACGGTGACGTCGCGCGGCCCTACCCCCGTGCCACCGGTGGTGAGCACCACCCGTGACCCGGAGGCGACGGCCTCCCGGATGGCGGCGCGGATCATGACGAGGTTGTCGGGCACCACCCTCGGCTCCCGGGTCTCGAACCCCAGCCCGCTCAGGGCCTCCCGCAGCAGCGGGCCGGAACGGTCGGGGTAGATCCCGGCGGCGGCCCGGTCCGAACACGTGATCACTGCGGCCAGCATGCGGGAAATCGTAACTCCTGTGCTTCGGTGTTCGCCGGATCGGGGTCCTTCCGGGGAATCGGGTTCACCAATTCCCGGGAAGGACATCCCGGAGAATCCCCGCTCAGCCCTTGTGGGCGTCGAGCACCTTGCCGAGGTAGGCACCGAACTCGGGGACGATGGAGTCGTGGTCATGTCCCGCAGGCCATTCCGACCAGACGTGCTCGTAGCCCATGGCCTCGTAATAGCCGACGCCCATCTTCACGTTGTTGATGGCGTTGCTGTAGGCGGTCTCGTCCTTCTCACCCGTCACGAAGTTCAGCGACAGGGTCGACTTCGCATGCTGGGAGGGTTCGCCGCCGAGGGCGAGGAAACCGCCGTCCGGCATGTTGTTTACATACCGGGGGAAGAGTTCCTTGGTGATGAAGTCAGCGCCCCCGGCGTAGCCGACGAGCCACAGGACCGCCGGATTCGCCCCGTAGGCGGACTGCACGTGCGAGAAGAGCTCCGTGAAGTAGCTGACGAGCGTGGGGGGAGCGGCGTCAACCAGATATTGGCGCTGTCGGGGACGTGCACCGAGATGACGTCGAGTCCCCGCGCGGTGGCGGCCTCCACGATGCTGCCGGGGCCGGCCAGGCCTCCGGGGAGGTTCGGGTTGTCGCCGTCGTGGTCCTGGTCGTGCAGCGGATGGTCGTTGTCGTCGAGGTAGACGACCAGTCCGGTCCTCACGGAACCGGCCGGGTAGAAGCGGGCGCTGGAACTCATGCCGGCGGAGTCGGTGAAGGCGAAGGAGGTGCTGTTCCCCGCGAGGCGGCGCGGCCACCGGTTTGCCCGCGTGCCGGGGCAGTCCGGTACAACAAAAGCATCCATAAACTCACCGCCACCATGATCTGGGTGTGCGCTGGGGTGGAATCGCTGTGTGTCCGTCCACGACGACACCGCGCGGCTGGCTGATCCCCGCCACGGACAGCGACGGCACCGTCCCGTCGGACGCGAGCAGCATCATGGCCCCTGTCAGGACGACGATGGTGCCCGCTGCCGTCCGTTCGCAGGTGGGGCAGGGGAGACGCCGGAAGGCAGCGACGCGGGTTGATGAGTACCCGGGACGTGTGGGAATCCCCGCGGAGCAGACGGGGCGAGGGATTGCACCTAAGTCCATCTTGGGTTTGTACCGAAGTACAGGTGAGGTTTGGACTGCCATAGGTTTTGTGGACGGCAGTGAAAAACTTGAATTATGGTTTAGGCTGCCGTCTTGGTTTTCCCCCATTCCTGATGGACTTCGTTCGGGGTACGGTACCCGATCGCGGAATGAAGCCTGGTCTGATTGTAACAGAGTTCAATCCATGATGTCACCTCTTTGATTGCTTTTCTTCTGGTGTGGTAGATCTTCCGGTTGACGAGTTCTTTCTTGCAGGTGGTGTTGAATGATTCCGCTGCTGCGTTGTCGTAGCACACGCCGGTTCTTCCCACCGATGCGAGGAAACCATACTTGTTCATGGTGGCGGTGTAGTCAGCGGACGTGTACTGCGATCCCCGATCCGAATGAAAAATCGTCACACCCTTGATGGGCTGGCAGTTCCGAACCGCCAATTTTGCAGAGCGTTTTGGACCAATTCGGTTCGCATGTGTTCTGCCATGGCGTAGCCAACAATTCTTTTCGAGTAGCAGTCCATCACGGTCGCCAGGTACACGAATCCTTCCCGGGTGTGAATATAGGTGATGTCACCCACCAGTTTCCGGAACTGGTGCATCAGCCGTGAAGTCCCTTTTGATCAGGTCGGGGCGACCTGCCAGGTCGGCAGCAGGCACGGTGGTGCGGGCCTTGGGGCGGGGCTGGCACGCCACCAGGCCCTCCTGCCTCATGAGCCGGCGCACCGTCTCCGGACTGGTTGCAACACCATTGCGTTCCAAGACTTTGTGGACCCGTCTATAACCGTAGGTTTGTTTGGAGTCGTTGAAGAAATACGTCACAAAAATGGCGAGTTCTTCACGGTGTTTCTGGGTTTCCGACATGCCCCTGTTGCGCCAGGCGTAATAGCCTGAATGCGACACCTCCAGGCAGTGGCACATCAAACGGGTCGGGTAGTTGCCTTCTTCGCGGTGGATGTACGCGTATCGTGTTTTTACCGGGACTCCTGCGCGAAGAAGGCCGCCGCTTTTTTCAAGAAATCGATCTCCATCCGGGCCTCACGCAGCTCGGCTTTGATTTTCTTGTACTCGGCAAGTTGGGCTGCCGTCATTTCCTCACCCTCGATGCCGGAATGGGTTTTCCTCCACTTGTTCACCCAGTTTCCCACGGTTTGCGGGACCAGACCGTAGGATTTTGCCACCTCGCTGATCGTGCGGGACTTCTCAACGACCTCCAACACGACTTGCTGTTTGAACTCTTCGCTGTACTTAGATGCGGACATAATACAGATTTTACCTCACATGTTCGATTAAACCTGTTTTTCGTCACTGTCCACGAAACGTATAGCACTCCAGTTTCCGGAAACCTCCGTAGCGTTTCAGGTGTCAGAAAAACCGAATGACTTTGCGGAGGGAAAAATGCTTGGTCTTCAGTTGAACGGAGTCAGCCGGAGTTTCGGTGGCCATCAGGTGCTGCACGGTGTTGACCTGGCAGTTGCCCGGGGTGAGATCGTCGGATTCATTGGCGGTAACGGTGCGGGCAAGACCACCACCATGCGGCTCATCCTCGGGCTGCTCACCCCATCGGCTGGTGAGATCACTTGGGATGGTCGGCCGGTCACCGCCGATGACCGGCGCGCCATTGGGTATATGCCGGAGGAGCGCGGCCTCTATCCGGGGATGACCGTGGAGGACCAACTGGTTCACTTCGCGCTGCTGGAAGGTAAGTCCTTGCCGGAGGCGAAGGAGATCGCATCCGACCTGATCGCGGCTCTTGGTCTTTGTGGCCGCGAGAACTTACTGGTCCAGGATCTGTCGCTGGGTAACCAGCAGCGGGTGCAGCTTGGTGCGGCGCTTGTCGGCAAGCCGACGCTCCTTGTCTTGGATGAGCCGTTCTCCGGACTCGACCCGCTGGCTGTTGAGACGATGGCTGATCTGCTTAAGGAGCAGGCGGCGCTCGGAGTCGGGGTGCTGTTCTCTTCGCATCAGCTTGAGCTTGTCGAGCGACTTTGTGACCGTGTCTGTGTTCTCGACCAGGGCAAGGTCGTCGCGAGTGGTCGAGTTTCGGAGCTCCAGGATGACTCCTGGTCGCGCTGGCGCCTGACTCTCTCCGACGACGTCACTGATGCCTTTGCCGCGGAGCTCTCGCTGGTTCCTGGTTTGGTGCCGTCGCCTGTTCCGGACGACCCGCGCTCGATCATGATCGCCTTGGAAGGCAGTAACCACGATATCCCTGCCGGTGTTCTGCAAGCTGCAGTGCGACGCGGTGGTCTCCGCAACATTGAGCAGCGGCAGCGGTCTTTGGCGGAGATCCTTACTGAACGTCTCGGCGGTATTGCTTTCGACCCCGAGCCCGAACTTGAACCTATTGGAGGAATCCGATGACCACTCTGGTAACTGGAACTGAAGTCAAGGCCGCTACCCCGGCCCGCGCTTCCCAGCAGGCTGAGATCGCACAAGTCAACGCAGCTGGGAGCATCATCCGACGCGAGCTTCTGACTCGCTTGAAGAACCGGACTATCGTGATGGCGACGATTGTTCTGGCCCTGTTCGCAGGTGTCGGTGCGGGCGTTGGTGGATGGTTCCTCGTTGATGCCTATCGGGGCACCGGAACCGTTCCGATTAACACTGGAGTCCTCTTAGCGACGGCGATGATCACGGCTTTGCTGGCCGCGCTCGTCTACTCATCGCAGATCCTGTCCCTGGGGGTTGTCGAAGAGAAATCTTCCAGAATTGTTGAGATCCTGCTCACCAAGATCGGCGTCGGCCCGCTGCTGGCCGGAAAGATGATTGGCGTTGGGCTCGTGACCTTCGCACAGCTGTTTGTCGTCGGGGTTGCAGTCGTCGCTGGATTCTCGGTCGTCGGTGGCTGGTCGGTCCTGAACATCGAGTTTGGCCCGAGCCTGCTGTGGTTCTTCGTCTGGTTCATGCAGGGTTTCATCACCTTCGCGACCCTCAGCACCCTGCTCGCTTCGACTGTTTCACGACAAGAAGACCTCGGAACGGCTTCCAAACCGCTGTCCGTGATCCAGATGGTGCTCCTCGTCGTCGCCATGCACGTGGTGCCGCACCATCTCGATGCCCTTTGGGTGAAGGTCGTTTCCTACCTCCCCTTGTTCTCCTCGTATGTGATGCCGATGCGATTCGCGACGAACAGTGTCTCGACCTTGGAGATCGTCATCGCAGCGGTCATCGCTGCCGCGGCGGTGCCTCTCCTGTTCCGACTCACGACCCGCATCTACCGAAACAACGCGCTTCGTACCGGTTCTCGGGTGTCGTTCCGTAAATCCATGACCTCCGACGACCTCGCTTGAGGCCAGTCACAAACCCCAAACCAGCGAAAGGAAATCATCATGACCGCCCAGACAGCCAAGTCCAGCCAGGCCAAGCGCTTCCTCATGAACATCGCGCTCGCGGTTGCCGGATTCGCAGTCGCTTACCTCCTCGTCACCCTGTTCGCCTGATCCAACAACCGGAAGAATCGAGCCCGTCATGACGCTCACCGCAGCCCACCCGACCTGGCGCACGGACCCACAGTTCCGCTCCATCGCGGAAGCAACCGTCGCACTGCTCGGCGACCACGCGACCGTCACCAACGTCGCTGCCCCCGGTTTTAGCGGCCGCAACGGTGCGTGGGTCATGACGCTCGATTCCGGTCGCAGAGTGTTCGTCAAGCAGATCTCGCTGGTAAAGGCGGGGGAGGCGGCGTTCACCAGGTCGCTGGCATACGCAACCTTCGCCGCGGAGCACCCTCGATTCGCCGCCCCGGGCCCACGCCTCCTGGCCCACTGTTCCCGCCGTCAACTGCTGGTCTTCGAGTATTGCTCGGGTAGTAGCCTCGCGCAGCTGCTCGTCGACGAGAAAGTCCCGCACTCCTTCTCAACGACCGCGGGCCGCCTCCTGGCCCGGCTCCACTCCGGTCCGACCAGTGGTCTTCTGCCCACGAATCCCCCGAGCCCGCCGGTCGCGATGTTCCATGGAGTTCCACACCATCGTTACGCCGAGCTCACCCTGGCGGAGCTGCGACTCTGGCCTACCCTGCAGCAGGACGCGGAACTTGTAGAAGCAGTGTCCCAGCTGAGGACGGTTGAAGACAGCCACCGTACTGCCCCGATCCACGGGGACCTACGCCTTGACCAATTCCATATCGACGGGGACGAGTTGAGCCTCCTCGATTGGGAGGAGTTTGGCCAGGGCGATCCCGCCCGCGACCTCGGCACGCTGGCCGGTGAATGGATCTACCGCGCGGTGCTCGACACCGTGACCAGCCGAGCTGGTGCCGGTTCTCCACCTGACCGTTTCGACACCGCCAGTGCCACGCGTCGAATCACGGAGCGCATGACCCATCTGGTACCCCAGATCCGTCGGCTGTGGACTGCCTATCGGTCAGAGACCGCCACTACCGACGAGGGTCTCGCCACACGAGCGACCGCCCACCTGGGCTGGCATTTGATCGATCGAACCGTTACTCGGGCCTCGTTTGTCGCCCAGCTACCCGGTATTGAACGCGCCGCGGCTGGCATCGGGCGCAGAATCCTTCTACATCCCGACAGATATGCCATTGCCCTTGGAATCGAGGAGTCCGTCGCATGAGCACCGTACTGGCAACGAGCTTCGCCACCCTACTTGAAGAACTCGACCTGAACGTCCACCCCAGCGGCACCGCCGCGACGATCGGAGAAGAGACGATTGAGGCCCCCAGCCTCGCCGAGCTGCGGCCCAAACTGTACACCGCACTCTACGCCCAGCTTCACGTCCGTAACTCCGACCTGGAGGCTCTCGGCCGCGCAGCAATTCGCCCCGATCTCCTTGAACCGCTTGTCGAAGCCATCCCCCATCGCCACGTCGTGGCCGTAGCGTCGGAAGCAAGCACCGCGGTGAGGGTGGCGCCGCACCTGCGAACCATCCTGGTTGACGACCTGAAGGTGCTCGTCGACCTCGAACAGGCAATCCAGGATGACCGCGGCACCATCATCGGAGTCCGCCTGCCAAGTTGGCGCACCCACACCACCCCCGGCTACGTGCTCGCCCTTGGGCAGCGAGGAATCGGACGCGGGAACCTGGTGCGCTTCTACATCTCCCGGAGTTGTGCCGGCGATACCCTGGCGCTTTGGAGTTCGCTCCTGACAGGCCTCAACGACGCGGGTGTCGCCTACCATGCAAAGGCGCTGTCGAGCAGCTCGGCGTACCCCAGGTCAGATGCCGTGGTCGTCTACACAACAACAACCGACCGATTCAAAACCCTAGAAATCGTGACGCGAGTACTCGAGCTCGGCACAGCCTCGGGGCCGCCCATGTCGATCTTCGCAGAGGAGATCGTGCCCGGCCTGGCCGAGGCAGCCGAACCCATGGACCTGCGCACTGCCTACCGGAGACTCAGCTTCGGGCAGCACCGCTCCCGGGTGCTCGCCGACGCGATGATCCGGGCGAACTACGAGCAGCGAACCCTCACCTCCGTGTGGGACGAGGAGGCGCGCGCAGCGCGAATCGATCCCCACCACCCTGGCAGAAATCTAGCCAGCTAACCCAGAACTTCCCGAGACCGTCGGGAAAACCCAAGAAATCGCCTCACAAGAGGCCAACCCGAAAGGAAACACCATGTCCGATTTCAACGCCACCGAAATCCAGGCCGGCGCTCTCACCGAGCTGGCTGAGGGCCACGACGCCTTCACCACCGTCGACGAGATCGGCGCTGACGCGGCTGGCGAAGCCCCCGCGACCTCCCCGCTGTGTATCGGGATCATCGTGGGCGCCACCTACGGCGCCGGGTGCTGATAGCGGCGCCACCAAGATAAAACTTCATCGCCAAACGAAATCCAAAAACCCGGTTCAGCGCCGCTGACCATTTAGCAGAAAGAAGCATAACATGTCGAACAACATCAACAGCACCGACCTCGTCGAACTGGCCGAGGCCCACGACACCTTCACCAGCCCCGAGGAGATCGGCGGCGACGCCGCCACGGATGCGCCGGCGACCAGCCCCTTCTGCGTAGGAGTTCTCATCGGAGCCACGCTGACCACCGGCTGCTGACCCTCACCGACCGGGGCGGCGCCGACAAAGCGTCGCCCCGGTCGTGTCTCAAACTCACCTCGCAGATTGAAGGGATGATTCCCATGAACCTCGCATCACAGACCACCAGATCCCTACTATCCAACCTGTCCCTCGAAACCTTCGGTTTCTCGCGTGTCGCAGTCGTACTGACCGGCTCGGCTGGCACTCAGGTCATGCCCTATTGGCTCGACTGGGCCCAGAGCGCAGCCCCACAAACCGAGTTCCGCGTCATCATGCGCAAGAGCGCCTACCAGTTCATCACACGACACAACATCGAGTCTCGACTCCGGACTCGCATTCAGGAAGATCGTTGGCAAGAAGAGATCATTGCCAGCCACATCGAGCTGGGAGAGTGGGCGGACCTGATGCTCATCTACCCCGCAACCCTTGGCTACTCGTCCAAACTGGCTCGCGGCCTGGCCGACTCTCCGTCGCTCGTCGCCGCCCTGTCCACGAGAGCGACGGTGTGTGTTGCGCCATCGTTGCCTCCCCGCTCGAAGGGGAACCCCATCGTCGAGGAGACGCTTCGTCTGCTGCGTGAACCTGACAATTTTGTCGTCTTCGACCCTGTTCCCGGGCCCAGCGAGTCCAGCGACATCGATCACGCCTGGATTCCACCGACGTTCCCCGAGGTTCTACGACAGTTGGAACGGCGCCGTGCTGCTCTCGAAACGCAGACTTCACCGAGGACCGCGTGATGTCTGGTCCGCTGGCTCCGATCCGCGCGACACGGACGGGTCTCCTGGACACCGTCGTCGAGGGGGACGGTGACGGTGTCCGGTGGAGCCATCGGCTCGGACCCCACGCCCCAATCCCCTTCTCGTCGATGTCGATCAGGCTCGAATGCGATGTGGCGTCGGTGGTTCTCGGAGCCGGCGACGAAACGCAACGCGTGTACGCCACATCGACCACGAGTCTTCTCCAGAACCTGTTCAGCGCCCAGCAAGCGGTTGATCTCGGTTCTCTCGGACGCAGCTGGGGAGACGCCATTCGTCGTATCCACGAGCACGCGGTCCCCACCCAGCGCGCGGTCCCACCCCGCACGCTGATTCGAGCTCGCGCCTGGATCGCGGGTGGGTGGCCACCGATCCACCGCATCCTCGGCACCGACGGCATGCTGGAGATCCAACGCTGGGCGTCACAAGCCACGAACCAGAACACGAGGGTGGTGCATGGCAGCCCCGGTATGGCCCACTGCACCGTAAATAGCACAGGCTCGAAAATCGCTTTGCTGACAGGCGAGGACATCGGAGTCGCCGACCCGGGCTACGACATCGTATGGGTTCTCGGCGAACTGTCCGAGCTGTATCACTTCTACCTTGGCCTCCGATCACAAATACTTGCCCTCCGAAAGGGACTCGAAGCCGGTTACGGTTCGTTCCCTGCACCGAACCAGGTGCGCGTCGGCATAGCCTTCAGGCTCCTCCAGCATGCCTTCGACTGGCATCACTACGCCGGAGCAGAAATCAAGCACGCCAATCTCCTCATTCAGCTGGCCCGCACCTACCTGGAAGCATGCGATGGCCAGACAGAGGAAGGATTCCTATGAACCTCAGCACGTTACGTATCCGCGGTCATCTGGCTTTTCAAACTGTGCTTGAAAACGGCGCCACTGTGGTCGCCATCCATGCGCCGCACGCCCGCAACCGTACCGTCGCCTTGGCTGTTCGCGCCGGTATGCGTGATGAACTGCCCGGGCAGGAGGGCATGATGCACCTGATCGAGCACATGGTCTATCAGGACAGTTCGCTGAGTCAGGGGCTCGAGCGACAACTACAGGTGGCGCGGGCCGCTGGCGTGCTCGGCGCACACACCCACATGGACTATACCGAGTTCTGCGAGACGGCAGGTCTCGACGACGTTTCAACCATGATCCGGCGCCTCGTAGAGCAGGCGTTCTACCCGGCGTTCAAGGGGGAACAGCTCCTGGAGCAGATCGCTGCGGTAGCGACGGAGCGTCGGAACCGACTCGCCAAAGCCCCCGGCGGCTTGCTGCCCTGGCCTCATCTCACCTCCCTCTACTGGCGCGACCACTCCAATACCCATGATGGCAGTGGCGACATGGACCTTTCTGATCGCGCCACCGCCACCGTGCTGCGAAATCTCCACGCCAAGCGCTATCGGCCTGACACTGCTGCGGTCGTCGCGTTGTCCGACCAGCCCGGCGAGGAGGTCGTGGCCGCCTTGGCCGAAGCGATGAGTGCTGTCCCTGGACGCCGGGACGAAGCGGAGGTGCCGGAGCAGGCAGGGCAGGCAATCACGCAAAGCTCGGTGATGACGGCTATTGGCGAAAGGCCACGTCTGTTGTCGGCGACGGCTGCGGCACCCAAGACACCAACCCCACCGATGCTGGGGGATCTCGTCGTCGCGGAACTCTTGGCAGCCCAGAGGGGCCTGGACGCCAGTGCAGGGCTGTTCGGCCCTGGTGACATGGTGCACGACGACTTGTTCGTAGTCGTCGACGACACGGCATTCGCCCTTGACCCCGCAGATCGGCTGCGTGCTGCCTCGGTGACCGACGACGACCTGCTGCTACACGCGGTAGGCCGCGCTGCGGCCCGCGCCGAAGCCTCTACCGCCGACGATGGCTGCTTGACAAGGGCCGTCGCACGCGATGTGCTGCTTCGAGGGGAACCGACCTTCGCGCCCGACCTCGTCACGCGACTCCGCGGATTGCTGACGCACCCGAAAGGCATCCGAACCCTCGTGGCCGAAGCCAGCACGCGCCTGGCCAGCCAACCCTTCGCTTCCATTCGAATCCAGGTAAAGGAAGACGCGACATGACACCTCGACACTTCTTCGTTCCAGATGACCGTTCTGCCTTTCACAGCCTCGCGATCGCGTGGCGGACGAATGACGACGCAGCCGCCGGCCAGCGTACAGCGCTCAAGGGGGCAGCCGCCCCGCTGCCGGCTCGCCTGCGTCCTGTCCAGACCACCTGGAGGCATGCAGCCGGGGCGAGCTGCCTGGTCGCCACCCTTCCAGAAGCGGGCGCCGAGGCGTGGAGCGAAGCTGTGGCCAGGACGCTGCGCACACGACCTGATGAGGTGACCCACCCCGTCGTGGTCGCGGTCGGGCCGGGCGAGCCCGGGGAGTTTGCAGCAGCGCCTGCCTGGGGCCCGCTCGACCTGGAAGGGGCTGATCAAAAGATCGTGAGCTCGTTCCAGCAAAAACGTCAGGAAGGAATTGAGCACACGACGGTCATCGGGCTGGATCCGGCGGCCAAGGCCGGGCATGCAGCGACATTCGTTGCCCTCAGCGCGCTACTCGCTGGCCCACATCGAACCCTCCAGGATGTGCTGCAAGAAGCCGGACTTCCCGCAGCCGTGACCATCAGCCGCAGGCTGATCAACGGAATTCCTGCTGTAGTCTGGACGTTCGCCATCGAGGCCGAGGGACGGGGCATTTACGACGTCATCGACGTTGCGGGAGACTTCGCGCGCGACGTTGTAGCGGAGCCGGAATCCGCAATCGCCTTCGCCGGGGCGAACCTGCGGCGTGCCTGGCAGTCGCCGGGTGGTCTGGCCAATGCAATCGCCGAGTACGAGGTGATGGGCTGGGGTGGTTGCCTCGTGCACGACCCCGACGCCGCCGTCCGTGATGCCGCGCCCAACCTGCGAGCCGGGTTCGCTGGGCTGCTGGAGCCACTGAGCGAGGTTCTAGGGGTAGCCGCGTGACCGGAACGATCAGGCCTAGCTGCGGTTGATTTTTACCAAGCCGTGCTGGATTGCTTCGATCAAGATCTGGATCCGGTCTCGGACCCCCATCTTTTCCATCACTTTCACGAAGCGCTGCTTAATTGTCGATTCGGTGACAAAGAGTTCCTTTGCCATCTCCCGGTTGCTCATTCCCTGCGCCAGGAGACGAATGACCTCCATCTCCTTCTCGGTGAGTTTGTTGAGGAGTTCCTGGTTTGGCCTCGTGGTTGCGGGAATGGATGTTTCCAGTCCTTTGATGACGTATTTTGTGACCTCCGGAGACAAAGCAGCCTCACCCGCCATCACGGTATGGATTGCGGCGATCAGGTCTCGCGGTTTGGTGTCTTTCACTATGTATCCGGAAGCTCCGGCGCGAAGGAGATCGACGATGTATCGGTCCGTCGCGAACGTGGTGAGACCCAAGATTTTTACTTCGGGGTATTCCGCATGAATTTTTGCGGTGGCGCCAACTCCGTCAAGGATCGGCATCTGCATGTCCATGAGGATCAAGTCTGGTCGCAGGGCTGCTGTCTGGCGCAGCGCCACCTGCCCGCCAGCGGCTTCGCCAACCACGTGGAGGGACGGGTCCAGTGTGAGATAGTCGCGCAGGGTTTCGCGGGTCAATGACTCATCGTCGACCAGCAGCACGCGGGTCATATCAGTTCTCCCATTCTTGAAGCGGCGAGAGTCTTGAGTTTTGTCGGGATGATCATGGTCGTCGTCCACACTCCCCCCTTGGCTTCGGCGACAACGCTGCCCTCGAATACCTCAGTTCTGGCCTTCATCGACTCGATTCCGGTCCGCGAAGAGGCTATTGGCTTGCCAGCAGCAATGTGATTTGACGAAGAAAGCGCTACCCGATTCTCCTCAACCGTGAGAGCGAGCCGCACCTCACTGTTGGGAGCGCCGTGCTTCAACACATTGGTCCCGAGCTCGCGGACGGTGCGGCGCAGTACCTGCCGCACAATCTCGGGTACGCGCGCGACGGGGCCGGTCAGTTCCAAGTTGACACGGAAACCGGCCTTTTCCAGGGCGGCCGCGACGTTCTTCGCGTCGTGGACAAGCCCGGCGGCGGTCGTTGTTTCGCCGGATGGCGCCGCGATCTCCAAAGCCTCCTCAGGCGTCGTGCCCGGGGTGGGGGAGTCGCCCTCGTTGTTCTGCTTCAGGAGGAGGACGAGGCTGCGCAGGTCCTGCAAGGCCTGCGAGGCCGCGTCGCCGATCGTCTCAAGCAACTCGTCCTTCTTCGCGGGATCGGCATAGGTCTCTGCGCGTCGCGCTTGCATCGCGATTACCGTGACGTCGTGTGCGACAATGTCGTGCAATTCGTGTGCGAGCCTCGTTCGCTCCTCGTTACGAATACGGATTTGCTCCTCGCGTAGCTTTTCAACCTCATCGGCAGCCCGCTCTGCCCTCGACTTAAAAGTGTTGGCCGCGAGGCCAGCAGCAGCCGCACACAATGCGACGATGATCATGGCGACCATGCCCTTTTGAGAGTCAGGGTTTATCATGCCAAATACGGGGCCGGTGATCAAGGCTAAACCGGCAAAGACCAGAGCAGGTATTCGCGGCAGCGCAAAAGTTGTGAACCCCACAGCGAATACCATGGGAATCGTCGTGGCGTATATCAACAGCAGCGGCGCGCCAAGCAGAGCGATAGCCATGACGACTGCGATCCATGTGGCGGCGGCCAGATACGGGCCCGCCAGCAGCGCCAGGAGTGGCAAGAGAGGGAGGATGAGCTCGAACCACCCCGAGGAGGTCGACAGGTCGACATCGCCGTTGAGGACGTCGCTTGCGGCCAAGGCGGCAACAACGACGAATAGAAGCACCCGAGTGACTCTTCCCCCGGGTAGTCGTCGGGCCTGGCCGACCCACCCCTGCGATCGTTGCGCCATGGACAAAGTCTAGATGAGGATTGCTCCCAAGCTGCCCGATGGCAGAACTTTCGTACACGTGGCAAATAGCCTCCGGTACAGAAGGCGGACGAGGGGGCGCTGCAAGACTGCGGAACACAGCCGAGAACACGCTTGGCACCAGCACCACGAAAAGAGAGCTCAGCCATGAAAAAACTCCTTGTCAGCGCCCTGATCGCCGCCTTGATGCTCGTCCCGGAAGTCGCTTGCGCGGCCACTTCGACCCCAGAACCTTCGACACATGCGTCAGTCAAGCACGAACCGAACGCCCGTTCGTTTATTTGTAGGCTCTTCGGAGTCTGCTGAGCTGGATTCCGAGTCGGTCGTGCGTACTGCGGGTGTCCACAAGGATGATGAAGGCCTAGATCTTTCCGCAGCAACGCCGGGGCAACGGCCTTACCAACACTCCCATTCCTCCACTCATGACCGCCAACACCCCTTGGACTTGGCCATCTAGGCTGGATGGCACCCGACCCAGGAGTCATCTTGCCCCTCACATCCGTCGCCGACCGCCTGCGCGAGTCCATGTGGCGTTCCGCCAATGACAAGCGCCTCAAACGCCTCCAACGGGTGGTGGACGCCATGCCGCAGGACCCTCCCGAGGCCCCGAACCGGCTCGATGTGACCGGCGACGCCGAACTGGCCGGTTTCCTGGCGGTCGCAGGTGAGGTGGCGGGGCGGGAGGTGGGGCTCGACCCCTTCCCCAACCAGTACCTGGCCACCGCCGCCCTGCTGCGAGGGTTCTCCATCGAACTGGCGACCGGGGAGGGCAAGACCCTCGTGGGTGCGATGGCCGCCGCCGGCTGGGCCCTGGAGGGGCGCCACGTCCACGTGCTGACCGCCAACGACTACCTCGCGGCCCGCGACGCCGACTGGATGGGTCCGCTGTACCGCGGCCTCGGACTGACCTGCGCGGCCGTGCAGGCCGACCAGGACCTGCCCGCCCGGCAGGTCGCCTACGCCGCCGACATCACCTACTCCTCGGTGGCCGAGGCCGGTTTCGACCTGCTCCGCGACCGCCTCGCCGCCCGGCCCGGGGACCGCACCGGGGCCCGCCGCGAGGTGGTGCTCGTCGACGAGGCCGACGCGGTCCTGCTCGACGAGGCCCGTGTGCCCCTGGTGCTCGCCGCCGACGCCGAACCGCACCGCGACGAACACGCCCTGGCGCTCGCCGCCTACGTGCGAGGCCTCGAGGCGGGCCGCGACTACGTCGTCGCGCCCGACCGCCGCACCGTCCACCTCACCGACGACGGGTTGCGCCGCGTCGAGGACGACCACCCCGGACGCGACCTGTTCGGCACCGACTCCGAGTTCCTCGTCTCGCTGAACCTCGCCCTCCACGCCCACGCCGCCCTGGAACGCGACGTCGACTACCTCGTCGCCGACGACCGCGTCTGGCTCGTCAGCGGGTCGCGGGGAAGGGTGGACCGGCTGCAACGCTGGCCCGACGGGCTGCAGCTCGCCGTCGAGGCGAAGGAAGCCCTCGAGACCGCCCCCGGACTCCAGGTCCTCGACCAGCTCGTCATCGCGGAACTGGTCGGCGGCTACGAGAGGCTCGTCGGCATGAGCGCGACCATGCGGTCCGCCGACGAGGAACTCGAATCCCTGTACGGGCTGCAGGTCGCGGTGATCCCGTCGCACCTGCCGTGCCGCCGCACCGACCACCCCACCCGGCTCCACGCCACCTCCGAGCATCGCGACGCGGCCCTGGCGGACCTCGTCCGGGAATCCGGGGAGCGGGGGCGACCCGTGCTGGTCGCGACCCAGAGCGTGAGGGAATCGGAGCGGATCGCGGACCTGCTGCGCGGCCTCGGCATCGAATGCGTGCTGCTGAACGCCCGCAACACCACCGAGGAGGCCGCGATCATCTCGCGGGCCGGTGAGGCGGGCCGGGTCACGGTCTCGACGCAGATGGCCGGGCGCGGCACCGACGTGGTGCCCTCACCCGAGGCCGTCGAGGCGGGTGGGCTGCTGGTGGTCGGGGTGGGGCGTTTCCCCAGCGCCCGGCTCGACGACCAGCTCCGCGGCCGCGCCGGCCGGCAGGGTGATCCGGGGGAGTCGGTGTTCCTCGCCAGCCTCGCGGACCGTCTCGTCACCGACAACGACCCTGACCATCCCGAACCCGCGGTCGTGGACGGCGACGGTGAGGTCGAACAGTGCCGCGCGAACCGTCGCGTCCTGGGAGCCGTGGACCATGCGCAGCGGGTCAGCGACGGCGAGCAGCGCAACCTGAGGTGGTTGTCGTGGCGCTACGGCGAACTGCTGCGCCGCCAACGCGCCCACCTCGTCGAGGTGCGCGAAACCTGTCTCGAGGGGCCCGAGGCCCTCGACCGGCTCGCCGAACACGCACCCGAGGAGGTCGTGGGGCTGGGGGAGCGGGTCGGGGCGGACGAACTCGAGGCGGCGGCGCGACTGGCGCTGGTCGCAGCCATCGACGCCGCCTGGAGCGCGCACCTCGGGCACGCCGCCGAGCTGCGCGAGGGCATCCACCTGCGGGTGCTGGCCCGTGAGGATCCGCTGACCGAGTTCGAGAAGGAGATGGGGGCGGCCTACCAGGGTCTTTCCGGACGCATCCTCGACGACGCCGTCGCCACCCTCCTGGATGCTGCGGTCGTCGACGGGCGGCTGGACCTGGAGTCGCTGGGGGCCCGGATTCCCAGCGCCACCTGGGCCTACACCGTCACCGACAACGAACTGGGCGATGACTTCACCCGGATGGGTCGTGCCCTGCGTCGTCGCCTCGCGGGTCGGGGATAGCGTCTGCCTACCTCGTGGGGTGGGGGTGGGGTTCGCTTGTCCGGGGCGGGGCCAGTTGGGGTTCGCTTGCCTTGTGGTCGTTTGCTTGCGCTGTAGCGCTGGCGTTTGACGGTTGGGCTGGCGTTTCCGTCGGGAAGGCAGGCGAACGACGGTAGGGCAGGCGGACGACGGTAGGGCAAGCGAACGACGGTAGAGCAAGCGAACGACGGGAGAGCTGGCGTTTGACGGGAGAGCTGGCGGCCGGTGAGAAGAGTTTTTGACAAGCTCCACCGTGTCGCGACGACCTTGACGGTCTCGCCGATGACCTCCCCACTAGGGTGGGGATGTACAGCCGTCTAACAAGGAGAGACCGTGAAGGGCATCGTTGTTTTCTCCGGTTCCGCCCATCATGCGCTGGCTGACGAGATCTGTGACCACCTTGAGGTTCCCCGGAGT
Organism: Arachnia sp.; assembly: GCF_057238465.1. Classification (NCBI taxonomy): domain Bacteria; kingdom Bacillati; phylum Actinomycetota; class Actinomycetes; order Propionibacteriales; family Propionibacteriaceae; genus Arachnia; species Arachnia sp. Next base: position 277,089 of record NZ_DBHHFZ010000003.1, on the reverse strand, counting down.
CACGTGAAGATCTCCCGGTTCAGCAACGATTGCCTCCAGGCCCAGCTGCTCGCCAACTGCCGACAACGCGACGTCTACATCGTGCAGCCGCTCGTGCCACCCACCCAGGAGCACCTGATGGAACTGCTGCTGATGGTCAACGCCGCCCGTGGCGCGTCGGCGGCGCAGATCACGGCGGTGATCCCGCACTACGCCTACGCCCGTTCCGACAAGAAGGACGCCTCCCGCATCTCCCTGGGCGGTCGTCTCGTCGCCGACCTGCTGGTCACCGCCGGCGTCGACCGGGTGCTGACGATGAACCTCCACGCCCCGCAGGTCCACGGGTTCTTCTCCGTGCCGGTGGATCACCTCACGGCGCTCGGCGTCATCGCCGACCACTACCGCGGCCGCGACCTCAGCAACCACGTCGTCGTCTCCCCGGACCTCGGCAACGCCAAACAGGCGACGCTGCTGGCGCGGCTCCTCGGATTGCCAGTGGCCGCCGGCAACAAGCAGCGCCTCGCCGACGACAAGGTGGTGATCTCGTCGGTGGTCGGTGACGTCGCGGGCAAGAAGGCAATCGTCCTGGACGACGAGATCGCCACGGGCGGGTCGATCGTCGAGATCGTCTCCCGGCTGGCCGATTTCGGGTGCGTCGAGGCCTCCATCGCCTGCACCCATGGACTGTTCACCGGCTCGGCGGTGGAGCGGCTCACCTCCGCCACCCACATCTCGGAGGTGGTCTCCACCAACACCGTCCCCGCACCCGAGAACTTCCCGGGCCTGAAGGTGCTGAGCGTCGCCTCGCTGTTCGCGGAGGCCATCGCCCGGATTCACAGCGGAAACTCGGTCTCGACACTGTTCAACGGGGTCGATCCCGCCTACGCCCAACCCCAGGAACCCGAGGGCCTGTTCTGATTCCGGTTGTTCAGCGCCGCCTGCTGGCGCGGATTCTTTCCACGACCTCCCGCCAGGTCGGGACGATCACCCCGTGGGGACGCATCATGGTGCGCAGCCGGTGGCGGGTGCCGAAGATGCCGATCAGGCCGACGGCGAAGAACGGGAACTGCAAAGCCATGGCCTGGTCGAGCTGTTCGGCGGTGTAGTCGCCGGAGGGGTTGAGCCAGCCCAGGAAGGCGCTGATGGCCAGCAGGCTCAGGGTGGCGCCCGTGAAGGAACCGGTGATGACCAGGCCGTTGGCCGCGCCGAGGCGGTGCGGGGGCAGCAGGGTGCGGGGATAGTCGAATCCGATGCCGGTGCCCGGACCGCCCGCGGACATCGCGACCACCAGGAGGATCAGCAGCCACCACGGCACCCTTCCCGGCCACAGCAGCGCCGCCGCCCATCCGAGCACATTGAACCCGATGACGGCGAGAGCCAGGTTGCTGCGACGCAGCGGGTGACGCGAGGTCAGCCAGCCCAGCAGCGGCGAGAAGACGATGGAGCCGTAGACGGTGAGGCTGAACAGGAAGGCGGCCTCGGCCTCCGAGCGTCCCTCCGCCTGTTGCAGCCACGGGATGCCCCAGATCATCGCGAACACGTTGACGCTGAAGCCGCTGGTGAAGTGCACCCAGAACCCGAGCCGGGTCGCGGGATGCCGCCAGGCGTCGGCGATGCCGCGGGGCAGGTCGGAGAGTTTCTCCTCCTTCGGGGCGGGTCGCGTCCGGCCGGGGGGTACGTCGCGAACCCACACGGCGCTCATGACCCCCGCGACCACGGAGGCGAGGGCTGCACCCAGGAAGGCCCACACCCAGCCTTGGGTGTTGAACAGAGGAAGCAGGATGGTCGCGGAGGCCACCTGCCCCATCTGCCCCAGCAACCCAGCCAGCTGCGTCAGGACCGGCACCCGCGACGGCGCGAACCATTCGGGGATGAGCCGCAGCACCGAACCGTACATGCAGGCATCGCCGATGCCCAGCAGGATGCGGGCGGCGAAGGCCAGGGGCAGGGAGTCGGCGAAGGCCATGATCACCTGCGCGGCGACCATCACCCCGGAACCCGCGATCATCACCACCCGCGACCCGTAGCGGTCGACCAGCACCCCGACGGGCAGCTGCGCCAGCGCGTAGGTCGCGAGCTGGACCATCACGAAGGTGGAGATGATACCGACGCTGGTGCCGAAGTGGTTCGCCGTCTGGATCCCGAGGACCCCCAGGCTGGTGCGTTGCATGATCGCGATGCAGTAGGCGAGGATGCCGACGCCCCACACGATCCAGGCCAGCCGCCCGGTCCTTGCCACCTCGTGCTCCTTTCCCACCACGTCCGCGGAAAGTGTAGAGGTTCCGGGCTGTGCAGTCGGTTTCGACTCGGGTCGCTCGTTCCTCGCGACCCGGCTCACCCGGCTTGGGAAGGGAGCGCTCAGGCGATGCCGAGGATCTCGGTGACGAAGACCAGGGTCGCCCCGCCCTTGATGCCGGCCTGCGGGACGCCGTGGTCGCCGTAGCCGAGTTCGGCGGGGATGGACAGCAGGACCCGGGAACCGACGCGCTGACCCACGAGGCCGTCGTCCCAGCCGCGGATCACCTCGCCGACGCCGACGCGGAAGCTCAGCGGCCGGCCCCGGTCGTAGGAGTTGTCGAAGACCGTGCCTGCCCAGGACTGCCCGAGGTAGTGGGTCGAGATGGTGTCACCCGCCTTGACCTCCGGGCCGGTTCCGGCGTCGAGCAGCTGTACGTGAAGACCTTCGGGGGCTTCGGTGCCGGGGAAGGTGAGGGTTGGTTTTGAACCCTTGGCGCCCTGCACGGAGGGCATGTTGGTCTTGCTCATGTGCCAGGAGCCTATCGACTCCCGGGGTCGGTCGCCGTCAGTCGCCGCTGAGCGCCTTCACCCAGTCGGGGGTGGGGGTGGGAATCTGTTCCCGGGTCACGTCGCAGTTGGCCTTGGTGCCGGGGGCGGGACCGAACTCGCGGCCCGCGAAGATGTTGGTCTTGACCCATTCGTAGTAGGCGTTGAACTGGCCGGTGTCGTAGGGGTTGTCCTTGGCGCAGCGGGCCACGTAGTAGCCGACCACCTCCGGAAGGGTTTCCAGGTTGTTCCTGCCCGCGTAGGAACTGAAGACGCCCTGCTTGGCCGCGAGAGCCTGGAACTCGGTCCAGTACTTGGGGTTGGAGTCCCGGTCGGCGTTGAAGATGTGGGTGAACTCGTGGATGACGATGCGCGACAGGCGGCCGATGTCGCCGAGGTCGACGGCTTCCTTCCACTTGGTGAAGTCGAAGGTCAGGTAGCCGGGTTTCGTCAGTGACCAGTCACCCCAGGCGAATCCGCCGATGTTCGCGGCGTTGATGCCGATGGTGCCGCTCGCCTTGGCCTTGAGGCTGGGCAGGAAGTCGGTGCAGGAGACGGCGTCGAGGGCCTGCCACACGACGCTGATCTGGGTGCGGTTCGTGTCGTTCCAGCCGTTGCCGGCCAAGGTCACGCCGAAGTTGTCGGCCAGCTGTTTGGTGATCTCGGAGATCGGGGTCTTGTCGCCCGGCCAGGGATGGGTGGCGGGGCAGGGAGCGTGGATGCCGACCACCGAAGGTCCCACCGTGGGTTTCTCGCCCTTGGCGGTTGCAGATGCTGCCAGAACAATTCCTGCGATGGCCACCGCGGCCGCGGTCAACCAGATCACAAGCTTGCGCATCGGCATCTCCTGTTTTCGGGTACGGACTGGGAAAGACTCTCTCAGGATTCTCAGGAAGTCAAGTTCAGGGGAGAGTCGGGGTGAACCCTGGCATATCCAAATTGACCGGATCGTGTGATATGAGCCGATGCCGGGGGGATGGCCGCCGGGTCCCGGGTTTCAGGGCGGGTGGTCGTGCCGCGGTGTTCCGCGAACAGGTGTGATGCCCGTTTCATCCCGGCCGGTGGACTACTCTTCGGTCATGTCACTGTTTGAACTCCACCGCACCGACCATCCCACGCCCGAGGCCGAGCGCGCCGCCATCGTGGCGGATCCGGTGTTCGGTAAGTTCTACGCCGATCACATGGCCGTCGCCGAGTACACCGAGGGACTTGGCTGGCGCGATGCCCGCATCATCCCGACGGGACAGTGGCAGCTGCACCCCGCGGCCGCGGTTTTCCACTACGGGCAGGAGATCTTCGAGGGGCTGAAGGCCTACCGCCACGCCGACTCCTCGGTGTGGCTGTTCCGTCCCGAGAAGAACGCGCGGCGTTTCATCTCCTCCGCGGAACGCCTCGAAATGGCCCCCCTCCCGGAGGAACTGTTCCTCGCCTCCCTCGACGAACTGGTCGCGCTGGAGCAGGCGTGGGTGCCGCAACCCGACGGTGAACGCAGCCTGTATCTGCGTCCCTTCGAGATCGCCGACGAACCCTACCTCGGGGTGCGCGAGGCCAAGAACTACCGCTACGGACTGCTCGCCTCGCCCGTCGGCACCTACTACCCGGCTCCCGTGAAGCTGTGGGTCACCCCCAACTACACGCGGGCCGCGCCCGGCGGCACCGGCGCCGCGAAGTGCGGCGGCAACTACGCCGCCAGCCTCGCCGCCGCCAACGAGGCCGCCGCCCACGGCTGCGGGCAGGTGCTCTACCTCGACGGCGCCGAGCACCGCTGGCTGGAAGAGTGCGGAACCATGAACTTCATGATGGTCACCGCCGACGACCAACTCGTCACCCCCGCCCTCGGGTCGATCCTGGAGGGCGTCACCCGCGACTCGCTGCTCACCCTCGCGCCCGAGCACGGCCTCACTCCCGTCGAGCGACCCATCTCCATCGACGAGCTGCGTGACGGCATCGCCTCGGGCCGGGTGACCGAGACCTTCGCCTGCGGCACGGCGGCCGTCATCACCCCGATCGTCGGCTTCAACTCCCCCGAGCACGGCGTGCAGACCGTCGGAAACGGGGAGCCCGGGCCGCGTACCCGCGAACTGCGCTCCCACCTCCTGGACATCCAGTTCGGCCGCGCCGAGGACCGGCACGGCTGGCTGCGCCGCGTGGTCTGAGGTCCGGTGGTGTTCCGGGCCGTCATCGGTACCCTCGGATACGTCGTCCGCGACGGCCGGGTGCTGCTGGTGCACCGCCAGCGCGCCGGCGACGACCACCGCGGCAAGTGGAACGGTCTCGGCGGCAAACTGGAACCCGGTGAGGACGCCGTCGCCTGCCTGAGGCGGGAGTTGCGCGAGGAGGCCGGGATCGAGGCGACCTCCCTGCGGCTGCGCGGCAGCATCGCCTGGCCGGGATTCGGTTCGGACGGCAGCGACTGGTTCGGGCTGGTCTTCCTCGTCGACGCCTTCGACGGCGAACCCCCGGAGCGCAACGACGACGGCCCGCTGCGCTGGGTTCCCCTCGCCGAACTCGGTGACCTGCCCATGTGGGAGGGCGACCGCCACTTCCTGCCCCTGGTCTTCGACGGCGGACCCCAGTTCCACGCCGTCATCCCCTACCGCGACGGCCGGGTGATTCCCGGGGCGGTGAGGGTCACGCGTACCTGAATCCGCGGAGGAAACCCCGGCACCGGAGGGGGCGGCAAGACGTCTCAGGGAGCTCTCAGATAAACCTCAGGCAATGTGCTGAACAAGCCTGGCTGTCGTACTTTTGGTCGGCGGGGTGGTTGTCTTATTCCGGGGGTTGTGAGACCTGGCGTGTACCTCGCCCGTCCGCCGCCGCGCGCCGCCGCGCCGCGGGAAGCGGTGAACCACCTAGTCAAAGCCGGTTTGGCGGTTTCGGCCGGGAGGGTTTTGCTCTCTTCCGGGGCCCGTTTCGACGGTTTTCCGGGCCCGCTGGGAGGCCGTCCCGGGAGCCTGATAGAAGCCTGAGAATATTTTAGGAAACCTTTCTCCGGATGCTAGTCTCGGCGCGTCGGCATGGATAACGATTCCGTCCCACCGCGAAAGGAGTTGAGAGCACATGAGGCGGCCACGGTTCCACGGTCATGAATCCGGCGGTCGCGCGGTCCTGTGTTCCGGCTCGAGGGCGGGGTCAACTGGCGTTGGGCCGGTTGTCCCGGGCTGCGCGGTGACGGTTCGAGATCATCCCGGACGAGAACCTCGCGGAGAAAACCGCTGCGTGCATGGGGTGCAAGGCGTGTCGGACTCCGGGAGGTTCAAGGAGGCCCACCTGGGGACGACAACGGGTGATGTCTCCAAACCGAGGGGGTTGGGGTTCGGAAACAGCCCCAACCCCGCCCGGGTCGCCTGATCGGCCGCCGCGGCGCGTGAGTTCCAAGGGGAACGGATCTCACGATCTGACCGCGACCGCAGGTGTTCCGTCGGCTCAGTCGCCTCAGGGGGGTTCCGGAAAGACCTGGTGTCACCGGGATCGAGCGGTGGCGCCGGAGCCAGAGGTTCTGCAAAACGGAGAACGGAACCAGCGACGAAGGCCTGATCGGGCGACCCGGGGGTCCGGCCGGAACCCCCGGGGCTTCTCAGTAATTTCTCAGAAAATGAGGTGTCGTACGTTTGGATGACCCTCCGGAGTCGCGACCGGCGACCTGTCCCTCTCGTCCCTCCGGCCCGTTCGCAAACGGAAACCCTGAGAAAACCCCTTGTGATGGGCGAAATCGACGATCCCAGTGAGGTCCGGCCGGGTGAACTGGGGAGGAGGTCGGACGGTGTCACCGCCCCCGGGGATGAGCTGAGAATCCTCAGGAATGGTTTGAGTGCAGGGTCGGGATGTGTTACGAAGGTGGTAACCGGGCAAGGACGTGCCAGGCGGGTGATCCGCAGCAGGGCGCGACGTTCAAAACAGAACAACGTACCCGGTGTCGCAGGGTTTCAGTGCGGGCTAGAAGGGCCCAGCCCGCTGATTACGAGGAACCTCATCCGCCGCGAACCAATCACGATCAAGGAATCAAGGCGATGCAGACCACAAAATCACGACTGTCCCGAAGAAAACTTCTCTCAACCACGATGCTCGGCCTCCCCGCGCTGGGAAGCCTGGGTGTGCTCGGCCTCTCCGGAGCCACGCCCGCAGCGGCCGCCCAGAGGACCGGGGCCGACTTCCTGGGGACCGCGGAGACCAGGACCGGTTGCTCCTACCTCTGGGGTGGCACCGGCCCCGATGCCTTCGACTGCTCCGGTCTGATCCAGTGGGCGCTCCGGCAGCTGGGGGTTGACTTCCCCCGCACCTCGGAGCTGCAGATCGGGGCCAGCAGCGTCATCGACCTGGGACTGGCCAGGAAAACCCCGGGGGCCATCATGTGGCACTTCGGTCACGTGGGTATCTCCTGCGGTGACGGCGTCCACACCTTCGAGGCACGCAACTACGACTACCCGCTCCAACGCTTCGACACCGAGCCGGGAACCAGCCCGTGGGTCTCGGGCGGTCTCGTCCCGGGCCTGATCTACCCCGACCTGTCCGAGACCATCAGCCTGACCGTCGACGGTTACTGGGGATCCAGCACCACCCGCCGCCTCCAGGAAGTGCTCGGCACCACCGCCGACGGCCTGGTCTCGGGTCAGGGCGAATCCTGGAAGAGCAGGAATCCGGGCCTGACCAGCGGATGGGAATGGAAACCCGACGATTCCGCCCAAGGATCGGAGATGATCCGCGCGGTTCAGCAGAAACTCGGCACCGAGGCGGATGGTCTCATCGGCACGAACACCATCAAGGCGCTCCAGGCGCACTTCGGAACTGTCGAGGACGGCTCCATCACGGAATCCTCGAGCTGCGTCAAGGCCCTCCAGGAGGCGCTCAACAACAACACGTTCTGACCGTGGGGCCGCCCGGGCCAGCCACGGAAGCGGAGACCGACCCGGGTGGCGTGCGGATGATCACCGCCACTGTGCTTGGGGGGAAGAGGCCGCGTCGCCTCTGACCTGACGGCTATGTCGTGAGGACCGGCGCAAAGGAAAAAGGTTCGATCCACTGGCGGAAGGACCTGACCTGCCAGGGATTGACCACGACTTCAAGGAGTGGAAATCAATGAACACCGCAAAGCAACAGATGTCCCGCAGGAGCCTGCTGACCACCACCGCGCTGGGTGTCCCCGCCATGGGGCTCCTGGGTGCGGCCAACCTCATCGGCGCCGCGCCCGCCTCGGCTGGTCCTTCCGGGCGTGACTTTCTCCAGATGGCCGAGACCAGGGCCGGGTGCCCCTACGTCTGGGGTGCCACCGGCCCCGATGCCTTCGACTGTTCTGGGCTGGTCCAGTGGTCGCTCGCCCGGCTGGGGATTTCATTCCCGCGTGTCTCCGAAGCCCAGTACAACGCCTGCCAGCCGATCAGCCTCGAGCAGGCCTGGGTGACCCCGGGCGCGATCCTGTGGTTCGAGGGGCACATCGGCATCTCCTGTGGCGACAACAGCACCTCCTTCGAGGCCCGCGACGAGTCCGTGCCGGTTGGCTACTTCAACACCGACCCCGGATGGACCAACGGCGGGCTCGTTCCCGGGATCGACTACGGCCGTGACCCCGGCGGCGGCTCCGTGGCCGTTGACGGCTACTGGGGTACCACCACCACCCGGCGCCTCCAAGAGGTGCTCGGCACCCCCGTCGACGGGATCGTCTCGAGTCAGGCCGTGTCCTGGCAGGCGAAGAATCCGGGACTCACCAGCGGTTGGGACTGGGTTTCCGACAGCCAGGCGACCGGGTCGACGGTCATCAAGGCTCTCCAGCAGCGGCTGGGGGTCGGTGCCGACGGTCTGATCGGCACGAACACCATCAAGGCGCTCCAGGGATACTGCGGCACGCCCCAGGACGGGTACTTCTCGGAAGGCTCGGCCTGCATCATGGAACTGCAGAAGAAACTCAACAACGGCGCCCTCTGATTGATGCCCCGGGGCGTGGGACCGGAGTGGGCCCACGCCCCGGCATCTTCTCCTGTGGCGAAAGAAAACGAGACCTCCACCACGGAAACCCGGCAGGATCGTGCCGGCGCCCCGGGCCGTCGAACTGATCTCAGGGGCCGTTCCGGGGAAGCTCAGGGGCACGAGGCTCTGGTGTCTTCGTGCTCGTGCGGAGACACTGGAGTTCGAGGCGTTGTGAAACGGAGGACGAAATGAGTGAAGAACAACGCGGCCAGGAGAATCACGAGGCCGAGAACACCCGACCCGGACAGGCCGGGGCTCCCGAGGGGGAGATCATTCCCGAGGGGACCGGGCGGGACAGGACGGACAACGAAAGGCTCGACGACGCCGCACTCAGGTTCATGGCGGACGCCGCCTACGCCGTCGCCGGATTCGCCGGGTTCGTGGGGGAGAAGGCGAGGGCCTTCTACGACGAGCAGCGCTCCGAGTACGCCAAGACCCATCCGGACGTCGAATCCCCGGGTGCCAAGGAGTTCCTGGAGCAGCTCGGCAGCCACCTGAACCGGTTCGTCGACGAGATCAACAAGGGTTTCCGCGAACTCAGCGACAAGGGCCGCGAGGTCATGAAAAGCAGGCCCGTGAACCTGGAAACCGAGAAAACCGAGCCCACGGATCCCGAACCCGCGGCACCCGAACCGGCGGAACCCAATGGTGAGGAATACGGCGAGGAGTACAAGCAACCCGGGAACGAGTAGCGACTCCCCCGAAGTTGGTTGAGCCGCCCTTCGCTCTGCGAGCCGGGCGTGTCGAAACCATGGCGGGGGTGTCCGGGGCTGTGCTGGCTAAGCCACACTCCTTCCCGCTTCCCCTGTACACGAATCGCGGAAGAGGAACGGTTCAACGTCGTGTGGTGACGTTGAACCGTCGAGCCTCCGTGAGTCGTGCACGGGAGGGGCATGCAATGCTGCTGTCCATCGGTCCGGCTCAACCGGGTTGGAAGTGGTGAAGCCGGCTGAGTCGACCTGCGAGCGGCAGGAGCTAGGATTCCCCTCATGCCTCGTCACACCATCAGCACCATGATCGGGAAGCTCGTCAAACAGGTGGCACGGCTCAGGGGCAGTGGTTCGGCGTTGCCCGGGCTGGTGGTCGAGAGGATGGATCGCGGATACCTCAGGCGCACCCTGGAACCCCTCCCCGGCGGCGTCGTGCTGGTTTCGGGCACCAACGGCAAGACCACCACCACGAAGGTGGTCACCGAGCTGCTGCAGGCCGTCGGTTACAAGGTGTTCACCAACCGCACCGGATCGAACTTCTCCCGCGGCGTGATCTCCGAGCTGCTGCCGCTGGTCAACTGGCGCGGCAGACTCGATGCCGACATCGCCGTCCTGGAACTCGACGAGGCCTGGGCCGTGCACTTCGTCCGCCAGGTCAAACCGCGCATGAGCCTGTTCCTGAACGTGATGCGCGACCAGCTCGACCGGTTCGGTGAGATCGACACCGCCGCCGAGATGCTCGCCAAGAACGCCGAGGCCGCCACCGAGGCGGTGATCCTCAACCGCGACGACCCACGTGTCTACCGCATCCGGGAACGCGCCAAGGCCGAGGCCGTCTACTTCGGCACCACCGACGAACTGCTTGCCCTGATGCCCACCGACGACACCCTCAAGGGCGGCCAGGCCCAAGCCAACCACGAGGCCCACGCCGATGTGCTGCTGAAGGCCATCGACGGGCGACGCGCAACCTACGAGATCGACGGGACCGACCACGTCGTCGAGATGAGCCTGAACGGCGTCTACAACCTCATCAACGCCGCCGCCGCCCTGACCCTGGTGCGGCGGATCGTCGGCGACGCGGTGCCCACACAGAAACTCCTCGAGGCCCTCGGCAACGTGCGGCCCGCGTTCGGCCGCGGCGAGACCATCACCTACAAGGGTGTCCCGATGGAACTGGTGCTGGTGAAGAACCCCAGCGGTTTCCGGTTGTCGCTGCTGTCCTTCGCCGACGGCAGGGCGGACAACATGATCGCCATCAACGACAACTACGCCGACGGCCGCGACATCAGCTGGCTGTGGGACGTCGACTTCACCCCCCTCGACTCCGTCGCTCTGGTCACCGGCACCCGCGCCGACGGGATGGCGCTGCGCCTGGCCTACGACGACGTCCCCGTCGGGGGGATGGAGGCCGACCTGCAGCGCGCCCTCGACCGTTTCGCCGCCCTCAACCCGGGCAGACCGAAACGCATCTACACCACATACACCGCCATGACAGCCCTGCGGAAACTGATGTCCGGGCTGGCCCTCGGCCAGGACCAGGAGGCGGTGGCATGATCCGCATCGTTCAGCTCTACCCGCGCGACATGAACCTCTACGGCGACTGGGGCAACGCGCGCGTGCTCCAGAAACGCCTCCAGTGGCGGGGAATCGACGCCGAGATCGTCGACCACAACCCCGGCGATGACACCGACCTCGGATCCGGGGACATCTTCCTCGGCGGCGGCGGCCAGGACGCCGGGCAGGACAAGATCCAGGAAGACCTCCAACGCCACATCGACGAACTGGGCCGCCTCGTCGAGGACGGCGCGCCGATGCTGCTGATCTGCGGCATGTACCAGCTGCTGGGACGCACCTTCGTCACCGGCGAGGGAAAGATCATCAAGGGCGTGGGCATCCTGCCGCTCGACACCCGCGCCGGCACCGACCGGCTGATCGGCAACGTCACCCTGGAATCCCCGGAGTTCGGGGAGGTCGTCGGTTACGAGAACCATTCCGGCCGCACCTACGTCGACGACGGCCACGAGCCCCTCGGCAAGGTGCTGCGGGGAGCGGGCAACAACGGTGAGGACCAGCAGGAGGGGCTGCGGTACCGCAACGTGATCGGCACCTACCTGCACGGCCCGATCCTGCCCGCCAACCCGAGGGTCGCGGACTTCCTGATCACCAAGGCCCTCGAACGTCGCGGCATGCCGGCGGACCTGGCGGCGCTGCCCGTCGACGAGGTCGCCGCGAAGGCCCACCGCACCGCCAAGAACCGCCCGCGATGAAACCCCGGGGACGGGGTGGAGCCGACTGGCCGGGTCCTTGCCCCCTGCCATGCGGGATCTCACGGCCCGGGTGGCGCCGCTAATCGGGGAGCACCGGAACCTTGAGGATCCGGGGTTCGCGGGATTCCTCGATCATCGAAGGGAGCGCCGCCGACAGGGTGATCACCCCGAACAGCATGGCGATCAGGAAGCCGTCCTTTCCGATGTTCGTGTACACGGCCATGGCCGTGCAGGTGATGGCCAGGGCGATGGGGCCTAGGAAGGTTCCGTTGGAGACCATCCTGAAGCTGAGCAGCGTCATCGCGACGACCGCGAGGCAGGGGATGAGTCCCGATTCCAGGGCCGCTGTCGGGGTGACCCGGAAGGACAGGAAAAGGCAATCCAGCAACCCCGCGAATATCCCGGCCACCACCGACTTCAGGTGTCCCATCGGCTCGGGACTGTCGTCGGGAGGTGACGAGTGGCGCAGCAGCAGGGCCGCTCCCGCGGCGATGAAGGTGGCCCCGCCCATCCAGGGAAGCATCGACTTGAGCGGGGCGGCCATGGACAGCGGCAGGACCAGCAGGAGAGTGCCGGTGCCGGCCGAGAAGAGGGCCGCGGCATTCCCCTGGGAGAGGAACCCGATCACCACCGGGACGACGAGACCGAGGAGAATGCTGGCGGGAGGCGTCTGGGCCGGGCCGCCGGACGGCGACCCTCCGGGGACCGCGCTGAACAGGATAAGGGCGAAACCGAGGAGGGCCCCGGCCAGCAGGTTCGTCAGGCAACGGCAGAGGACGCCGACCGTGACGGGTTCCTCCAGGGTCACGTACAGCGGGGTCTCCTTCTTCGATGCGTCCATGCCTGTCTCCCAACGACGGTGTCCACGGGGGAGGCGCTGATCGATGCGCTATGCGCTCCCCGACAACAAATTATTACCGGAGCGGGTCGGGGACGCGCGACTCCGCGGCGGGTCCCGGGCCGAAATTTTTTTCAACCCCGCAGGGTGGGACTCAAACACCCACCGGGCAGGGGAAACCCCGGGAAAAATCGGCGTGCAGGGTTGAAGGTGACCCCCTCGCCTCTTAGTGTGGAGACACCGGAGCTTGCGGAAGTAAATCATTTGCCGGGACGTGTGCGGACGCGCCGAACGGAACGGCTCGTGTTTCCGCGACAAAACTGAATGTCCAGATGATCACGTGCCCACCAGTGGGCACCGGTTCGAGTCGGTGAACCCCGGATTCCCGGCGTCGCCGACTCGGCGAACGCGAAAGACGTTCGAGACGGATCGACAGGAGCAGAATCAGTGCTTTCCCACAAACCCAGATTCCCCTCAGGGTGATCAAACCCTCGGGTTCAGCCCTGCCCTGAGCCGGGCCGTTGAACCGGTGAAACCGCGGCCGGGACGCGATTTCCGCATCCATTCGGGATGCGTTTCTCGGAAAATCTTCTTCCACCCCTCACAGCTGTCCCGCCTTTGGTGAAGTGTGCCCAAAATCCAAGAGACAAGGATCAAACAATGACCATTGAAAAACCCGGAATGTCGCGTCGTCATTTGCTGAGAACCGCCGCCATCGGTGTGCCCGCCATGGGTGTGCTGAGCGCGGTGAACCTGTTCGGCGCCCCCGCGGCGAAGGCAACCAAGCTGACCGTTGACGGCATGTGGGGAATGGGAACCTCGCTGGCCCTGGAGAAATTCCTCGGGCAGATCGTGTTCCGCGGGATAAGACTCAACCAGGGCGGGTGGATCCGCAGCCAGCCCGCCTCTTGGGCATCGGTGAATCCCGGCCTGGGATCGGCCTGGGAATGGGTTCCCGACGATAAAGCGAGCGGCTCGGCGACCATCGCCTTGATGCAGCGCTGGCTGGGGGTCGGTGATGACGGGCTGATCGGCCCCACCACCATCCGGGCCCTGCAGGCCCACTACGGGACGATCACCGACGGCGTCCTGGACGAGGGCTCCCCGACCATCGCCGCGCTCCAGGACGAGATCAACAAGCACGTCGGATGAGGTGGCCCGCGCAGGTCCGGGGGAGGACGGCCGCACCGGTCGCCTCGATCTCCGCCCCGGGCCTGCGCGTTCCAGGTGTCGCCACCATCATGGCCGCTACGGGCTCGCCCGGGACGGCGTCCTGGACGAGGGCTCCCCGACCATCGCCGCGCTCCAGGAAGAAATCAACCAGTACCTCTGACCAGCGCGACGACACCGGGCGCTTCGGAGTCGTATCAGCGGTGGCGTCCTGACCTGATCCTCGGTGGCGGTGAAACAGCGGTTGCGCAACCGTGTGCTTTGCGCGAGCCCCCTCCATCGGTTCTGGGCCCGGTCCCCGGGGCGGCTGATCATCCGATAGCCTCAATGGGTGCCCCTGCCATCGTTGCCGGCCCTGAACCGCAGCCTGCCCGTCACGTCGCACTCCAGCCGGGTGCACCACGTCGTGAAACTCGTCCGCGCGCACGCCGACGATCCGCGGCTACGGGTGCTGCTCAACGCCTTGGCGGGGAAGTCCAGCTACCACGCCCTGCTGGCGGTGGAGGCCGCCAAGGCGCTGGGCGACGAGGACCGGCTGCGGGAACTCGCCAAGCACTCGTCGCGGCGCGTCCGGCTCCGGGCCGCGGCCTGTCTTCCCCTCAGGGTGAAGGATCCGGAGGCCTTTGCCGCCGACTACGCGACCCGGCCGATCGGGGAGCGGCGACGCCTTCGCCGCCGGATCATCGACGAGGGCCATCACGAACTGGCGGCGGCGCTGCTGGCGGCCCCCCTGCCCGACCGGGAACGCGCAGGGTTGTTGATCGCCTGCGACCCCGAGGTCGTCGCGGATCACATGCCCGAACTGGGCGACCTGGTGCCGAACCTGGCGGCCCTGGCGAACCGGCATCCCGACGCCCTGCTGGCCGAGCTGCGTCGTCGTCTCGAGGGGGCACCGACGGATCGCCGCTCCGCGATCTGGTTGTGGGCCGCGCCCGCCGCACGTCACCTGGCCCACAACCGTCCCCGGGAACTGGCGCTCCTGCTGGCCGCCTCGGAGGCCTCGCAGGGGCTGCCGCCGCTGTTTCGTGGCGTCGCCGGGACGCTGCTGAACGCTGCCCCCGAGGAGATGTCCCGGCTCTTGGCGGCCACCCCAACCGACTGGCTCTGGGGTGGCGTCGTGCTGCGCAAACAGGTGCGCCGGCGTTTCCGGGAACTGAACCGGGAACAACGCGCCCGTATCCTGCGCGCCGAACGCAACGACGACCGCCGGGTGGCCGACCTCCTGCGGGGCCTGCCGCCACGGGAACGGGCCCAGGCCTTCAGCGACGCCTACGAGGGTGTCGAGCTGCGCGACCGGGAATGGAGCGAGGAACTGCTCGACGCCCTGCCCCGGGAGCTGCGGGAGACCGAGGCGGCCCGGATGGCGGCGCTGCCCGTCAACCAGGCGCGGGGAGATCAGCTGTGGCTGGCCGCCTGCCTCGCTCCCGGCGAGGCCATCACCGTCGCCGAACCCTGCCTGAACTCCAGCGACGCCGAGGAACGCGGAGCCGCCTGGCGGGCGGTCCTAGCAGCCGCGCTGCGCAGCCGCGACCCGCGGGCGGTGGTGGTCGCGTTCGCTCGCATCGAGGCCCTGGCAGGTGAACAGGACCCGGTGCGGAACACGGCGATGTCGGCCCTCGCGGTGGCCAGCGGCCGGACCCTCGAGCTGATCCCCATCGAACGCCTGAAGAAGCTGGCGGGCATACTGATCGACGCCCGCGACACATCCTCCGCCACCTTCATGAACCTGCAGGGCGCGCTCTGGCGGCTGCTGGTCCACCGGGCCCAGCTGGGGGAACCGGTCCAGGAGCAGGTGGAGCTGCTGGCCTGGCTGCCCGGTTCCTGCTCCGCCCGGGCGGTCCTTGCCGCCGGCCGGGTCCTGGGCGTGGGCGGGAAACTGTTCCTGCCCATCCCGGCCGCCGCCGCGAAAACCCTGGTGGCGGGATTCTCGCAGACCTTCAGGACCGAGGCCGACCGGGGAGAATACGACCAGGTGAACTGCCTGGCCGTGCTGCTGGGCCGCGACCGCCACGACCTGCCGGAGATCACCGGCATCCTGCGCCGGGCCATCAGATCCCACGACCCCAACACCATCGACCGCGCAATCCTGGTGTGGCTGGCGCCCCCGCGGACCCGCGGCGAAAGGCTGGCGGGACTGCTGAAACTCGATCCCTCGTTCGCGACCCTCGGACACGTCCAGGCGGACATCTGCCGTCACCGTCCCGATCTGGCAGCCATTTTGTACCGGAAGATCCCGATCTCCGGGCGCCTGCACGACGATACCCCCTATGTCGGGATCGCCCCGGGGCCCTTCGACGGGTGGCTGCCCGAGCAGAGCCGCTCCTACTCGCAGGCCCTGGCCAGGTTCGTCGACGACGAAACCCAGGACCGGTGGCGGCGGCTGGCCGCCGTCGAGGTGCTGGGCCGGCTTCCCTGGCTCGCCCCCGACGCGCTCGAACCGGACAGCCCGGAAACCGTGATCCGGGAGGCGCAGCTGACGGCGGCGTTCCGGTCTCCCGCGGTGGAGTGGTCGCTGACGGATTTTTTGACCGTGCTGGACACCGACCTCGCCCCGGCCGCGATGCTGGCCGCCAACCGTGTCATCGACGAACTGCCGCCCGCCGAGACCACCGAGGCGCTGATGGTCGTCGCCACCGACCAGTGGCGGAAGGTGAACGTCCGCAAACAGGCCGTGCGGCAGGTGGCGCGCCTGCACCGTCCCGAGGCCGCCGAAATGCTGGTTGACCTGGCAATGGATGTCACCATCCACCGTGACGTGCGGCTGGCGGCGACCGCAGGGCTGATCGAACTCCTCGGCGACGAATGGGCGTGGGAGGCGCTGTCCGAGGCCGCGGCGGGTGGTCGCGAGTCCGCCATCGTCCTGGCCGGCATCGACCCGGGCCGGATGTCGGCCAGGCACCGGGGCAGGTTCGGGGAGATCCTCGCGAAGGCCTGGCCGGAACCGGCACTGGTGGACGCCCTGCCCAAGTGGGGTTTCTGGACCCCGAAGATCACCGGGCGAATCGTCGAACTGCTCTCCTCGAAGGAGATTCCCGTCCGGGAGGCCGCGGTCCGGGCGCTGGGCAGCGCGGGTTCCGGGTTGCGCTGGGGCATGCTGCTGGTGGCGGTGGCCGGGATCGCCGCGGCAGCAGCGGACGAGCCGGACGATTCCATGGAGGAACTTCCCAACCAGCGCCTGCTGGAGGACGTGGTCGCCGCTCTCCTGCCGTACGGCCCCCGGGTCCGGATGGAGCGGCGCGCCCGGTTGAAGGAACTGGCCGCGGCCCTGGCGGCCTTCCCGCACACGGCCCGGCAGCACTGGCAGGTGCTGCTGGCCGCCACCGACTGGAACGATCCGCTGGCCGATCTGACCGAGCTCGCCGAGGTCGTCACCGATCCGCTGCGCGCCCGCGAACTTCTCGAACTCACCCAGCAGACGCTCGAAGAGCTGCGTGAGGCGCGGCTGCACGTCGATTTCGCCGAGGTCACCGACGAACTGCTGGCCCGCGGCGACCCGGTCGGGGGAGCGATCGCCCTGGCGCTGCTGGGGCACGCGGGCGAAGAGGTGGGCTGGGACGACGCCTGGCGCGCCCGGCTGCGAACCGCCCGCTCCCACCCGGTGCCGGCCGTCGCCGCCTGGGCCCGGGAAATCCACGTCGGCCCCCGGTAGCCACTTCGTCCCGACCTCCCGTCCCGACCCCGGCCCCTCCCGTCGTTATGTCATTTGGAAAGAATTTGTACCGTACACGCCACAAAATCTTTCACGATCTCGACAGAACCTTTCCAAATGACATAACGACATCGAGGGTGGGGGTCAGTGGGTGGTTCGTGGGGCCGTCGGGGTGGGAGGCCAGACCAACAGCGCCCACACCTGCGCGATTCCCGACAGCAGCAGCACCCCGGCACACGCGAGGGCCAGCAGAGCGGGACAGACGTGCGGAAGAAGCAGCCCGCAGGCCCAGATGAGGACGAACCCGCCCGCCAGCTCGCTCGAACTGGAAACCGCCATGGCGCGACCCAGGAAGTGTTTCGGCAGCACCTTCACACATCCGACGAACCAGAGGTTCATCGCCATCCCCAATGCGACGGCCGCCAGGAAGAACCCGGCGACCACCACCGCACCGGGCAGGCCGAGACCCGGCGGGAGAAAAGCGACGGCGGCCACCGCGGAACAGACGGAGGAGACCAGCAGCGGCCTCGAATCGGGAACCCAGCGGGTCGCGACACCACCCACCAGCAGGCCCGCGACATGGGCGGTGGAGAACATCGCCCAGCCGGCGGCACCGCCGTAACTGCGGGCGGCCAGCACGGGCCCGAGCAGCTGATAACCGGATAGCCACGCGCCGGCCGCGAGGAAACCACAGACGGCGCAGGCCACCAGCCACGGCGAGCCCCGCAGGAGCGCACGAAACCCCCCGGCAGAAACCCCGGCATCCGATTCGTCTACATCGCCGCCGGCAGGACCGGAACCTTTCCCGACCGCCAGCAGGAGTGCCGCGGAGAGCAGGAAGGTCGTCGCGTCGACCAGGACGGCCACTTCGGCGGAGACCACGCTGATCAGGACACCGGCGACGGCCGGCGAGGCGATCCGCGCCAGATTGACCAGCGTCGCCTGCGTCGCGACGGCCCTGGTCAACTCCTCGCCCTCGACGACCTCGGCGATCATCCGCCGCGACGACGGAAGGGTCAGGGAGGACAACGCCTCCCCCAGGAACAACAGACCGCCGATCACGACGATGCTCGACCTGGCGTGCAGCAGACCCACCCAGAGCAGAACCTGCACCACACCCGCCAGGCACCGCAGCACCTGGGTGGTGCGGATCGGGCTGCGTCCCCGGTCCGCCAGGACACCCCCCGCGAGGGTCATCACCACCGGGGCCAGCGCACCCACCGCCAGCACGGCCGAGAACTTCGCCACCCCGTCGCGGTCACCCAGCAGCGCGAAGGCCACCGCTATGGGGGCGATGCCGCTGCCGAACGCATTGAGCGCCTGCGCCACCGAGACGACCAGCACTTGCCTCGCGTGGGAGCCGGTGGGGCCGGCCCGTTTCGTCACGTCTTCTCGTGCCCCTCAGGGGGTGTGGTGGCCCGCGGTGTGGGGGATGCCGTTGACGTAGAACCAGCGGCCGTCCACCCGGAGGAAGGAACTGACCTCCCGCATGGTGCCGGTCTGGTCGTTCTCCTCCCAGGAGGCCGAGAACGCGACCATTCCCTCCTCGTCCCAGGCCTTGCCTGCTCCGCTGTGTTCGATGGTCAGGCCGGTCCAGCGGAGTCCGGGTTCGGGATCGATCGATTCGGGGCGGGTGTTGGGATGCCAGGTCTCCAACAGGTAATCATTGAGCCCCAGCGCGTAGGCGCTGTACCGCGAGCGCATCAAGGTGACCGCGGTGGCCGCGGGTCGGCTGCCGTCGTGGAGGGGGCCACAGCACGTCTCGTAGGGGCGACCGGTGTCGCAGGGGCAGATGTCGGGGGGATCGCTCACAAACCCAGTATGTCGCCTGACGGTCAATAACGCTCAATCGATGTCGTCAAATGGGAAATGGTGAGGTCGGGGGAGGGCGAATGGTTCAGCCGGCCTGCGACGAAGAAGCGACCCGAGTCGAAACCTCGGTGAGGGTGTGGGTGGTCCTGTGGTCGGGTCTGGCTACCGGGTGCCAGAGGTGGTTTCGACTCGGGCCGCTCGTTCCTCGCGGTCCGGCTCAACCAGTTTCGGGGAGGAGGGTCGCTCATGTGTGGGCTCAGCCAGCTTCGGGGAGGAGGGTCGCTCACGAGCTGTTGCTGGCCGCGGAATTGGCGTCCTTGGAACGCATCAGATCCAGGGCGATCATGCCGCCGAGAATTGCCAACCGCTGGTCCGGGGAGGTGCCGGCAGGGTAGTACAGGGCGTACCGGTCGTGGCCGAGAAACGCCTTGGCGAAGCCCACCCGCTCCCTGCTGACCTGCGCGACGGCCCCTCCGCTGTTCGCGTTGACCACATCGAACTCGCGGTCGAAGAAATTTCCCTCCACCGTGAACTCCTCCCCGGTGGTGAGCGCGATGGAGAACCTGTGGGAGAAGAACGCCACCTTCCTGGTGATGGTCGCCAACATGGAACCGTCACCTCGCACGATCTCGTAGGTGTCCCGCCAGAGGTCACGAACGTCGCTGACGTGCGCCAACCGGCTGCCGTCGGTATCCAGCACGTCGAACTCGCGAGCCCCCAGGAAGAATCGACGGGTACCGCTCTCCGTGCCAGCCACCATGCCGACGACCCGTCCCTGGTCGTCGAGGATGTCGAACTCGGGGGAGAGACCGCTGCGGAACTGCTGCAGGATGAGTAGATCCTGATTCAGGAGACCTGCTTGACTGCTCATATCCCAAGGGTAGGAGGCCGGAGGCTCAGGATAGGCTGACGCAGGGGGAAATGCGATGGCCGTTTGATCCAAGGAGGGGTCATGAACCCGCTGAGTGCCGAAGACTTCGTGGCCTGGGCCGACCAGCTCGCCAGGCTGCCCTGGCCCCTCACCCTTGATGCCTTCCGGGCAACGGCCGTCGGTTTCGGATGGTCCCCGACCGACAGGCCCTGGGAGTTCGTGGTGGACTTCACCAGCGGGTCGAGACGGATGGTGCTGTTCGGGGGCAGATCGGGAGGAATCCACAACATGTCCTTCCCCCTCATCAAACCCCCGGGCGAATCCGAGGAGGAAGCCGCGAGACTGAACGAGCTGTTCGTCTCCTACGAAACCGCCGGGACGCAGGCCTGGGGCAAAGCGTTCTACACCGACCCGAGCGAGGACCCAACCGTCGCCTGGCGGCTTCCCAACAACACCGTCGCCGAGATCGTCGGCGGCCCCGACCTGATCCTCTCGACCTTCTTCACACCCCAAGGGTCTTTCATCTACGGATGAGCCGGCCCGAAGCCGGTTGAGCCGGTCGTGTCTAAACCATGGTGATCGCCTCGGGGCATGTGGTCGGGTTTGGTTTTCGGTTGCCGGGTGGTTTCGACTCAGCCGGCTTTGGAGGGTTTTGGTCAGCGCGCCACCAGGGTCAGGACCGTGACCTCCGGGGGGCAGGCGAAGCGGTACGGGGCGAACGGCGAGGTGCCGATCCCGGCCGAGACGTGCAGCCAGGCGTGGTGCTCCCCCACCCTGTGCTCCGACAGGCCCTTGACACGGTCCGTCGGGAGGTCACAGTTGGTGGTCAACGCCCCGTGACCGGGAACACACACCTGGCCTCCGTGGGTGTGACCAGCGAGGATCAACTCCACCCCGTCGGCTGTCATGGCATCCAGGATGCGGCGGTACGGGGCGTGTGTGACACCCAGGCTGAGATCCACCCCAGCGGAGGGGGGCCCGACGACGGCGGGGTAGTGGTCCAGGTCGTGGTGGGCGTCGTCGGTGCCGCGCAGCTCGATGCGATACCCACCGGCCTCGACGACGGCTCGGCGGTCGTTCAGGTCAAGCCAGGCGCCGCTGCGGGTCAGGGCCTCCCGCAGCTGGTCGGTGGCCAGCCGCTCCGGGGGGGTCCCGGACACCTCGGAACGCCCCCGGAGGACGTAGCACAGCGGGTTCTTGAACTCCGGTTTGTGGTAGTCGTTGGACCCGAAGACGAACCCGCCCGGCACCTCCTGCAACCGTCCCAGCGCCGACATCAAAGGCTGCGTCGCGGCGTCGCTGGCGATGTTGT
This sequence comes from Arachnia sp., assembly GCF_057238465.1. Classification (NCBI taxonomy): domain Bacteria; kingdom Bacillati; phylum Actinomycetota; class Actinomycetes; order Propionibacteriales; family Propionibacteriaceae; genus Arachnia; species Arachnia sp. Next base: position 255,736 of record NZ_DBHHFZ010000003.1, on the reverse strand, counting down.
CGCCGGTGTTGATCACCAAGTCGGGTTCCAGCTCCGCCAGCGACCGCAGGAAGTTCAGTTTCAGCTGCTGGCCGGGCAGCAGGTGAATGTCGCTGAGATGCAGTATCCGCAGCTCAGGCCCACCCGCGGGCAGCATCGGAACCGTCACGTGACGCACCCGGAAACGGGTGGCCTCCACCAATCCCCAGGCGAAGCAGCCCGCCGCCACCGCGGCGAGCCCCCTCGCCACCTTGAACGGCGTTGTCACCGTTCACCGGTCGGGACCGGGGAGGGTATCGGCTGCCCTGGGGCGGCCGTCGGGGGCCCCACCGTCGGGGCGGTGGTCGGCTGGGGTCCCTTGGAGAACTGCATCCGGATGGTGGAGAACTTCGCCGCGCTACCCGAGGGGCTGATCTTGCCCAGATAGGTTCCAGCGGGCTGGGGGCTGAAGACATCCATCCTGGCCGTGGTGAACCCGGCATCCTCGAGGGTCTGTTTCGCCTCCTCGTAGCTCATGCCCGCGACGCTCGGGATCGGGATCTTCTCGCCCTCCAGGACCCGCTTGTTCGGGGCCTCGAAGCTGGTGGGGGAGACGCCCTTGAGTGCCGCCGCCATCGCGGCCCGCCAGATGCCGCCCGCGTCCTTGCCACCAGAACCCTCCAGGACGGTGCCCGTGGACAGCCGCATCCCGTCGATCGACTTCTTGTGGTTCTGGTAGTACGGGTTGATGTTGTCGACTGCGATGTAGGCCACGCCCGCCATGTCGGGGGTGTAACCGGCGAACCACACGGACATGGAGTCGTCGGTGGTTCCGGTCTTGCCCGCCTGGGGTCTGCCGTCCGACATGCGCGCCCTGCTACCCGTGCCCTGGGTCATGACCGTCGAAAGTACGTGGTTGACGCCGTCGGCCACCTCGGGTTCGATCACCTTCTTGCAGTCGGCCGACGGGATCTCGATCTCGGTGCCGTCCTTGGCCTGCACGCTCTGCAGGATGATCGGGTTGCAGTGCACCCCCCGGTTCGCGAACGTGGCGTAGGCCTCGGCCATGGACAGCGGCGTCACGTACGCGGTGCCGAGCACCCACGACGGGTAGCCCGCCATGTTGCGCATGTCGGTGCCGTCGGCGAGTTTCACACCGAGTTTCTGGGCCATGTCGATGGAGGCGCAGATGCCCACCTTCTGCTCCAGCTGGACGAAGTAGGTGTTCACCGAGTTCTGGGTGGCCTTCAGCATGTCGATGACGCCGTAGGCCTTGTCGTAGTTCTTGGGTTCCCAGTTGCCATTGAAGGTGAACGTGCCCTCACAGTTCTTGAACTTCGCTCCCCTGAACTGCATGGTTTGCGGGGCGTCGAAAGAGGTGCTGGTCGGCACGCCCTGCTCCAGGGCGGCGCCTATCACGAAGGGTTTGAAGGTCGACCCGGGCTGGAAGCCCTCGATACCGCCGTACTGGGTGGACACATTGACGTTCTGCCAGGTCTCGCCCTCGCCGCTGCCCAGTTTGGTGCGGCTCTGGGCCATGGCGGTGATCAGGCCGGTGCTCGGCTGGATCAGCACGGACCCACCCCAGACCGGGTCCGTGGCACCGACGGTCTGAGAGACGGCCGCCTCCGCGGCCTGCTGGGCCGCCGGGTCGATGAGGGTCTTGATGGTCAGGCCGCCGCGCTTGAGCCGGTTCGTCCGCTCCTCGTTGGATGATCCCAGCGAGGGCATCTGATCGGAGGTCAGGGTGCGCACCACGTAGTCACAGAGGATCGGGAACTGGGAGGCGGTGCAGCCGTTCGGGGTGGTCTGCAGGTTGGACTTGTCGAAGCCCTCCTGCATGGCGGCATCCGCTTCCTCCTTGGTGATGACCCCCACTTCGGAGGAGGCCATCCGCTTCAACACCTGGTTGCGGCGCTCGATGGCCTTCTCGGGGTTCTTCACCGGGTTGTAGGCGACGGGGTTCTGGACGATGCCAGCCAGCATCGCGGCCTGGGCGAGGGTCAGGTCCTTGGCGGTGGTGTTCCAGTAGTGGTGCGCGGCCGCCTCGACCCCGTAGGCGCCGTCGCCGTAGTAGGCGATGTTCAGGTAGCGCTCCAGGATCTCGTTCTTGCTGAAACGTTCCTCGACCGCCATGGCGTAACGCATCTCACGGATCTTGCGGTCGATGCTGACGGCCTGCGCGGCCTGCACGCCCTCCTCGTCGCCGCGGTCCTTGGCCGCCTCGATCTGCACCTGCTTCACGTACTGCTGGGTGAGGGTGGAGGCGCCCTGGGTGGAGCCGCTGAGGGTGCGGATGAAAGCGCGCCCCAGGCCCTGGAGGTCAATGGCTCCGTGCTCGTAGAAGCGGTGATCCTCGATGGCGATCTGCGCCTTCTGCATCAGCGGGGAGATCTGCTCGAGTGCGACGTAGGTGCGGTTCTCCTCGAAGAAGGTGGCCAGCTCCGATCCGTCGGCCATCAGGATCTTGGACTTCTCCGACTGCGGCGGGGTCTCGAACTCCGCCGGCAGGTACTGCATGTTGTCGGAAGCCGCCTTGGTGAAGCCGCTTGCGAGAGCGACGAACGGTACCGCCAACCCTGAGAGCAGAAGCCCACACAGTACGCTGACGGCCAAGAACATCGCCACGGATTTGCCCCTGCTTCTGGGCGCGCGCGTCTTCATGGCCCAAAGTGTACGTGAGGTTCACGACAGGCCAAGATTCATGCCTCCTGGGGGATTTCGTCGTCCAGGGCGGACAGATCCGGCCGGCGGAACAGGCTCACGGTCGCGGCGGCCAGCCCACCCCACAGGGTCAGGATGGCGACGATCATCATGACGATGGCCGCTGCATTCATGCGGATACCTCCTCGGAAACCTCGTGTTCGTTGTTCTGTTCGTCGAACTTGGTGTGGATACTGCGCCTCCAGGGGAGCAGTGTCAAAACCACTGCGATGATGACAAGCGCCGCGGACATGCCCCAGCCGAAGATCACCAGCAGGTGCTGCGGGTAGTTCTCGTAGGGTTTGCCGAGCTTGCTGATGAAGTCGTTGATCAGCATGTAGCCCAGCACCAGGGGTGCGGCAACGCCGACCAGCGCCATCCAGCCCCAACCCACCTTGAAACTGGAGAAACGGTTGAGGTGGTTGCGCAGCACCGGGAGTTTGCGGACGATCCACACCGTCGCGATGATGCAGGCCAGGGCGCCGCCGAGGATGCCGTACTTGTTGATGAACTCGTCGGTGATGTCGAGGAAGTACAGCCCGGTGGTGGTGGACAGCAGGAAGACGGACAGGATGGTCATCGGGATGCCGATCACGAGGGTGGCCTGCACCTTGGGGATGCCCAGCTTGTCACGCACCGCGGAGACGACCACCTCGACGATGCTCAGCAGCGACGTCAGCCCCGCCACCGTCAGGGAGGCGAAGAACAGCACACCCATCAGGGAACCCAGCGGGGCCTGGGAGATGATCGTCGGGAAGGCCACGAAGGCCAGCGTGAGGCCCTGGCCGGCGACATCGGAAACCCCGAGGCCCGCCTGGTTCGCCATGAAACCGAGGGCCGCGAAGACACCGATACCCGCCAGCAGCTCGAAACCGGAGTTGGCGAAACCGACGACCAGACCGGAACCGGTCAGGTCGGTGCGGCGCTTCAGGTAGGAGGAGTAGGTCAGCATGATGCCGAACCCGACCGACAGCGAGTAGAAGATCTGTCCGAAGGCCGCCGCCCACACCGCGGGGTCACCGAGCGCGCTCCAATCGGGGGTGAACAAGGCGTTCACTCCCGTGCCCGCGCCGGGCAGGAACAGCGACTGCACCACCAGGATCAGGAACATCACAACCAGCAGCGGCATGAAGATCTTGTTCACCATCGCCAGGCCCTTGTTGACTCCCAGCGCGACGGTGATCAGGGTGACCGCCCACACCGCCAGGATCGGGACGAACAGCGAGGGCACGAAGTCGAGGCCGACCCCCGGGGTGTCCGCGACGTGCAGGAAATCCTGCATCAGGAAGGCCTTCGGGTCGGACCCCCAGGCCTGGTTGATGCTGAAGAGGGTGTACATCCCGGCCCAGCCGATGATGGCCGCGTAGTAGATGCCGATCACGAAGCAGACCATCACCTGCCACCAGCCGAGGCTCTCCGTCCAGCGCCCCATCCGCCGCAGCGAAAGCGGGGCCGAGCCGCGGTAGCGGTGCCCGAGGGCGTAGTCGAAGAACAGCAGCGGGATGCCCACCGCCAGCAGCGCGATCAGGTAGGGAAGGATGAATGCCCCGCCACCGTTCTTGAACGCGACGTACGGGAAGCGCCAGATGTTGCCCAACCCGACGGCCGACCCGATGGCCGCCAGGATGAAGTAGTTGCGGGAGTTGAAGCTCTCCTGCTTGGGCACACGCTTTTCCATCGAATCAGCTCCAAGGATTTTACGAGGTCCCGCGGCTGGGTTGTGCTCCCGAGGGCCGCGGAACTTTCACGACGAACGCTTCAACCTAGTACGTCCGGGATGTGAAACGAAAAAATGTCCACGAAATGGGCGATTTTTCAGACCTCCACGTCCGGGGCGCCCTCGAAGTCGGTCATGGCCACCTGCCCCTCCTCGGTGATGCCCTCACGTGCGAGCACCACCTTGAAGGTGTCCAGGACGATGCGGCAGTCGAGGGCGAAGGAGCGGGTCTCGACGTAGCGCACGTCCCAGGCCAGACGTTCCGCCCACGGCATCGCGTTGCGGCCCTTGACCTGCGCCAGGCCCGTCACCCCGGGCCGCACCTCGTGACGGCGGGCCTGCCGGGCCGTGTACAGCGGGAGGTACTCCGGCAGCAGGGGCCTGGGACCCACTATCGACATGTCGCCCTTGAGAACGTTGAACAGTTCGGGAAGTTCATCGAGGCTGGTGGAGCGCAGCCACGAACCGAACGGGGTGATGCGGTCCTCGTCGCTGACGAGATCCTCGGTGATGTCGCGCATGGTGCGGAACTTGTACATCTTGAACATGCGACCGCTCCTGCCCGGTCTTTCCTGCTTGAACAGCACCGGGGAACCCAGGTTGATGCGCACCAGCAGCGCCACCACCAGCTGGATCGGGGCGGTCAGGATCAGCGCCAGGCCCGCGATCAGGATGTCGAGGGCCCGTTTCAAGAGGTCGTAGGGGCGGCGTCTCATCGGGACCGTCCGATGACGGTGCGCAGACTCTCGGCGACGCGTTTCATGGCGGCGTCGTCGAGGGCCGATCCGCTCGGCAGGGAGACGCCGTTGGCGAACAGGCGCTCGGAGTTGCCGTTGACGTAGGCGTCGAGATGCCGGAACACCGGCTGCAGGTGCATCGGTTTCCACAGCGGCCGCGACTCGATGTTGTCGTCGGCCAGGGCCTTGATCACGTCGTCACGGGAGAAACCCGCGACCCGCGGGTCGATGACGACCGAGGTCAGCCAGAAGTTGTCGTGGTCGCCCTGGCCGATGGGATGCTCGGAGCCGTCGGGTTGCCCGAAGAACGTGACTCCCGGGACCCCGTCGAACAGGGCGCGGTAGAACAGGCGGTGCTGGCGCCGACGCTCCAGCATCCGGGGCAGCCGCTCCAGCTGGGAACGTCCCAGCGCCGCCAGCAGATTCGACAAACGGTAGTTGTAGCCGACGTCGGTGTGTTCGTAGTGCAGCACCGGCTGGCGGGCCTGGGTGGCGAGGTAGCGGATGTGGGAGGCGTGCTCCGCATCGTCGGTGAGCACCGCGCCACCACCGGAGGTGGTGATCACCTTGTTGCCGTTGAAGGACACGGCCGCCAGGTCCCCGTAGGCCGCGGCGGGCCGGCCCCTGTGCACCGCGCCCAGCGACTCGGCGGCGTCGTTGAGGATGCGCAGCCCGAACTCGTCGGCCACCGACCTGAGACCCTCCTGGTCGACGACGTGGCCCAGCAGGTCGACGGGCACGATCGCGACGACGTTGCGTCCCTTGTCCCGCTGCTCGGCGACGGCTTGCCGGGTCAGTTCCACGTCGATGTCACCCTCGGGGGTGGAGTCCACCAGCACGGGGGTGGCGCCCGTGTAGAGGATCGCATTGGTGGTGGCGGCGAACGTCATCGACGCGGTGACCACCACGTCCCCCGGTTTGAACCCCAGGGTGAGGCCCGCCAGGTGCAGGGCAGCGGTGCCGGAGGACAGGGCGACGGCGTGCTTGCGGTCGCAGTAGGCGGCCAGCTCCGTCTCGAACGCGTCCACCTCCGGGCCCAGCGGCGCGATCCAGCCCCCCGCGAAGGCGCGGGACAGCGCCTCCTGCTCCAAGGAGGTCATGTCGGGTGGGGAGAGGAAGATGCGTTCGGTCACGGGCCGAGGATACCTTTCCCCGGCCCGCGGCGGCATCCGCGTGCGGAACCTCTCAGCGGGTCACCGAGTCGAGACCCTCGGCGAGCAGGCCCGCGAGGATCCGCGGGGTGTAGTGCTCCTGCAGGTGGCGGTAACCGTTCCTCGCCCACTGCCTGCGCCGCTCGATCGGGGCGGAGGCCATCTCCACCATCGCCGCGGCCAGCGCCTCGCGGTCGTCGCCCGCCACGACGATCCCGGAATCCGCCTCGCGCACCGGGTTGTTCGGGGCGCTGGTGGCGAACACCACCGGACGGAAGGCGTACATGTAGCTGAACATCTTGTTCAGGCTGATCCCGTAGCGGTAGAGGGGGCTGTCGAGGAGGCTGCCCGTCAGGCAGTCGGCCTCCCGGGAACGCTCCAGCACCTTCGTCGGTGCAATCCAGTCGTCGAAGACGATGTTCGCCGCCGACGGGAGGGCCGCGGCCTGTTTCTGCAGCTCCGGTTTGAGGGTGCCGTCGCCGACGAGCCGCAACCTCAGCTCCAGGTCGGGGCGGGCGGCGCTGGCCTTGTCGAAGGCCTCGATCACGCCGTCCAGGACATCGCCGGTGCTGTGGTTGCCGAGGTACATGAAGGTGAAGGTGTCGCGTTCCGGCAGGGTCGGTTCGGGATCCTCCGGGGCACCGTCGAAACCGTTGGAAACCCACAGGAAGGGTTTGTCGGCCATGCCGTTCTCCCGCAGGTACTCGTCGACGTGGGGCAGCGGGGACAGCACCAGCGAGGCCCTGCGGCACAGCTTCAGCGACAACCGCGACATCACCTTCGCCAGCGGGCTGCTCTCCGACAGCTTGCCGAGATGGATCAGGGTCTCGGGCCAGACGTCGCGGATCTCGTAGATGAACGGCACCCGGTAGCGGCGGGCCAGTCGCATGCCCGCCCAGGCCGCGAACGGATGCACGGTGCTGCCGATCACCACATCGGGGCGGCGCAACCCGCGGGTCATGCCCGGCATCAGGGTCATCAGGGCGAAGATCACCATCCCGACGAAGCGCAGGGCCGTCGAGGTGCCGTAGGCCATGGTGCGCACCCACAACGCCGGCACGCCGAGCTCCTCGGTGATCTTCCTGAACCGGAACCCCTTCATCGCCTGCTTCCCCTGCGGGTAGGTGGTGCTGGCGACGATCAGGGAGGCCGACCAGCCGTGCTCCGGCAGGTAACGGGCCAGGTCCAGGTGTCGCGCGGATCCGCCGTCCTTGGAGGGGATGTCGGCGTAGTGGTTGACGATCCAGACGTGACGGTGCGAGCCCGGGGGGCTCGGTGCTGCGCTCATTGGGATCCTTCCTGTGGTGGCCGACGATGCTACCCCGTCGCGCCTCTCAGCGTCGCCTGCCTGCCCGGTGGTCGGCGATGGCGGTCTCGTAGACCTCCTCCATCACCTCCAGGCAGTGATCCCACGAGTAGTTGGCGACCACGTGGCGCCTGCCGGCCTCTCCCATCCGCCGCGCCAGGTCCGGGTCCTGCAGCAACCGGGTCAGGGCCGCGGCGGCCGCGTCCGCGTCGTCGCGGGCAACGATGATCCCCGTCTTCCCGTCTACGACCACCTCGGCGGGCCCGGCCGCGTCGGAGACGAGCGTCGGGCAGGAACAGGCCGCGGCCTCCACGATCGCCACCCCGAAACTCTCCGAGTCCAGGCGGCTCAGGGCGACGTAGACGTCCAACCGTCGCAGCAGGTCGGGGACCTCCGAGTTCGGGATCGCCCCCAGGAAGTCGACGCGATCCCCAACCCCGAGCCGGGTGGCCAGGGCCTCCAGGGCCTCCCGGTCCGGTCCGCTGCCCGCGATCACGAGCCGCACCTGCGACTCCAGTTTCGCGAACGCCTCGATGAGGGTGTCGATGCCGTACTTGGAGTCGAGTTTCTTGATGGTCCCGATCAGCCCCGTCGGCCGCTCGTCGGGTTCCGGCGGGGAGAAGGCCGCCACGTCCACACCGAAGGGCGTGATCGCGACGTCGCGGTTCTCGATGAGGGGAACGATCTCCCTGGCCATGCAGCGGCTCGTCGAGGCGATCCGGGTGGGGCGGCGCAGGTTCGAACGGATCAACGCCCGGTGCAGCCACGAGGTGTGGGGGAAGTCGTAGACGTCCGAACCCCACACGTTCATGACGGTGGGAACCTTCAGGCGGGCGAGGTTGAGGGTGGTGCCGTAGCCGCTGGCGTAGTGGGCGTTGACCACGTCCGGTCCGATCGCGGCGACGAGCCGCCGCAGCTGACCGGAGTTGCGGAAATAGCCGAGCCCGCCGCCGTGACGCATCCGGTGGACCCTCACCTCGTCCGAGATCCGGTGTTCGGCGGCGTCGTCCTGGGTGGCCAGGTGAACCTCGTGTCCACGGGAGGCCAACCCGTTGATCCACTTCACGGTGTGTATCGACGCGGCATTGCCCAGCAGCAGGATTCTCACGACCTGTTCCTTTCCTCGACGGGGACCTCGGTCCCGGTTCCGTCGTCCTCGGTGATGACGCGCAGCATCACGAAGGCCCCGAACCACCACACCAGGGCGACGGGGAAGTTCTTGACCAGGTGGGTGTCGGTGGCGAACGAGACCAGCGACAGCAGCAGCGCCATCGCCACCGGGGTCACCAGCGGCGGCAGTCCCCGGCGCAGCCCGCCCCGCAGCACCGGCCACAGGGCCGCCAGCAGCAGCACCAGACCCACGATCCCCAACTCCACGAAGGCCCACAGGTAGGTGGAGTGCGGATTCGGCAGCACCGGACCGAACGGGGTCCACAGGTCCCAGTCGGGTTCGAGACGCACCAGACCGGACTCGTAGGCCATCCACGGCCACATCGTTGCCTCGCCCTTGCCGAACAGCAGCGTCACGAGGTCCTGGGAAACGGCCACCAGGCCCGTCTCGGTGTTCCGTGCGCGGTACTCGTCGGTGAGGCTCAGCAGCCGCGAGAATTCCGGGTGCAGCAGCGCCAAACCCGCGACCGCAGCCACCACGATCCCGCCCAGGGCCAGCCGGAAGGCGACGGCGTGGCGTCGCGGACGCCACCTGAACAGGAGCACCAGGAGCAGCACCCCCGCCGAGGCCACCCCCGCGCGGGAGGCCGTCAGGAACAAACCCAGCAGGGTGGCGCACGCCGCGGTCGCGTTCAACACGCGTGCCCGTCCCGCGGCCGCCAGCCCCAGGAAGCCCGCCGCCCCCAGCAGCAGGGCGACGTGGACGCTCGCGGCCCCCGCCATGGGGGTGTTGAGGCGCTGCCCCCAGGAGCCGCTGATCGCCATCCGGACCATCGCCACGGCCACCACCGCCAGGACCGCCCAACCGACGCAGGCCAGCAGCGCGGGCAGGAGTCGTCGCTCGATGGCGTGGGCGACGGCCCAGCCCAGCAGGCAGGCGATCAGCGCGCTCAGCATCGGCACCACGACGTAGACGTGGGGAACGACGACCGACCCCCGGGAACCGAGACGTTCGTAGGCGACCTGGACGTGGCTGAGACCCGAGACGATTCCCCAGGCGATCAGCGCCGCGAAGGCCGCGACCAGCCAGCGTCCGGGACGGGAGGTGCGCGCCCAGGCCCCCGCCTTCAAAGCCAACGGCACCCCGGCGGCGACGGCCACGCCACCGACGATCAGGAAAAGCGTCCACGGCCCGAACTGGCCGTTCGGCATCCGCCTGGAATCGACCACGCCGAGGAGCAGGATCAGGGGGACGACACCGAACGAAACAACCGTCCCGAGCATGCGCCATCCGTTGGTCGGGGCGTCGCGCTCGGGCACCATCACCTCTCGAAACCGGGTCGGGACAATGCCGCAACGCTACCACGCGGCCCGGTTTTCCGGTCGGCGCGCGGGGCCCGGCCGGGCGGTTCGCCCCGCCGACCGCGATAGGATCGCGCTTGAGGTTCCGGCTGTGAGGAGTGAAGCGTTGAGCAAGAGTAATCGCATCGGTCTGGTGCGGACCGGACTGGCGGTCTGGGACGCCTTGACCTGGGCGGTTGCCGCCCTGGGGCTCGTGCTGACCCGCTACAACTTCGTCCTCACCGGTGAACAGACCCAGATAGTTTTCATCTACGCGGCCTCCGCGATGGCGCTGCAGATCGCCATCGGGTTCGCCACCAAGCTCTACCGGGGCAGGCACGGCATCGCGTCGTTCGAGGAAACCTCGCTCCTCGCGGTCGTGGCGCTGGGGATCGGCGCAGGGCTCGCTGTGCTGTTCGCCCTCTACGCCCCCTCCACCTACCCCAGGGTCGTGACCTTCACGGTGCCCTTCGTCGCCGTGATCCTCATGGCCGCCGGACGGTTCATCGCCCGCTCCGTGATGCGGCCGTCGCGGCACGACTCGTCCGCGGAACCGGTGATCGTCTACGGCGCGGGCAACGCGGGTCAGCAGCTCGGCCGGCTCCTCGAGTACGACCCCGACGCCCCCTACCGCATCGTCGGTTTCATCGACGACGACCCGAGCCGCAAGAACCTCCACATCTCCGGCGCGAAGGTGCTCGGCACGCGCGAGAACCTCGTGGACGCCGCGTCCCGGAACGGGGCCCGCACCGTGATAGTCGCGATCCCGACGGCGGACCGGCAGTTCATGCGCGAGATCTCCGCGATCGCCGACGAGGCCGACCTGAAGGTCCTGGTCATGCCGCCGACCCGCGAGATCGTCAGCGGACAGGTGCAGCTGTCCAACCTCCACGCCCTCGACGTCACCGACCTGCTGGGTCGCGCCCAGATCCACACCAACCTGGGTGAGATCGCCGACTACCTGTCCGGGAAGGTCGTTCTCATCACAGGGGCGGGCGGGTCCATCGGTTCGGAGATCGCGCGGCAGGTCTACCGTTTCGGCCCCAAGGAACTCGTGATGCTGGACCGCGACGAGTCCGGTCTGCACGGCACGCAGCTGTCGATCTTCAACCAGGGTCTCCTGGACACCCCGAACATGGTGCTCTGCGACATCCGCGACTACGACGCCCTGGACAAGGTGTTCGCCGACCACCGCCCCGACGTGCTGTTCCACGCCGCGGCGCTGAAACACCTCCCGATGCTGGAGCAATACCCCCTCGAGGGTTGGAAGACCAACACCCTCGGCACCCTCAACGTGCTGCGCGCAGCCGAGAAGTACGGGGTGCAGCGGCTCGTCAACGTCTCCACCGACAAGGCCGCCGACGCCACCAGCGTGCTGGGCAAGACCAAACGCCTGGCCGAGGAACTGACCGCGTTCTACGCCCACAAGACGGGCCGCACCTGGCTCTCGGTGCGGTTCGGCAACGTGCTGGGCTCGCGCGGCTCGATGCTGCACACCTTCACCGCCCAGATCGAGGCGGGCGGCCCGCTGACCGTCACCCACCCCGACATCACCCGCTACTTCATGACCATCCCGGAGGCCTGCGAGCTGACCATCCAGGCCGGAGCCATCGGGCGGCCCGCCGACGTGCTGGTGCTCGACATGGGTGAGCCCGTGCGCATCCTCGACGTCGCCAAGGGTCTCATCCGCCGCTCCGGGAAGAACATCAAGATCATCTTCACGGGTCTGCGTCCCAACGAGAAGATGCACGAGGTGCTGTTCAGCGGCGACGAGGAACGCACCGCCACCAACCACGAGCTGATCAACCGGGTCAGCGTCCCGCCGCTCGACCCGGAGCTGCTGGACACCGTCGACGGCTCCGATCCGGAGTCGCTGACGAAACTCACCCACCAGCACAACGCGGAGGCCGCCCGGAAGAAGTCGCTGCAGGAGGCCCGGGAGGGTCTCGACGGCATCGAACTGGAACGCCCCGAGAGCTGACCGGAGGCCCCGCAGGGGTCAGAAAACCACGCGGATCAGTTCGAACGCCTCGGCCCAGTCGCTCTTGACCTGGAGGCCCCGCACCCGGGCCAGGGACTCGTGGAACTCCTTGGTGAAATACGGCCTGCCCAGTTCGAGCTGGGAGGTGTAGCGGGTCAGGGCCTCCCATTTCCTGTCGAGGTGCCGGCGCTCCAAGGTCACGAAGGCCGAGGCGCAGAAGGTGATGTGGTTCCAGGGAAGCTCGTAGCCCAGCACGGTCTTGTGTTTGAAGGCGCGCAGGGCCTCGTCGTGGATGGTGGCGTGGTCCTGGTGGAGGTCGGAACCGGATGGGATGACCACCCACTCCGGGGCGATCTCCTGCCCGAGCTGCACCATGCTCTCCAGCACGTCCTGCCGGTGGTAGCTGAGCTTGCGCACCGGGTAGCGGAAGACGATGCGTCGGTCGTCGCGGACGCCCAGCACATCCAGGGATGCGTGACATTCCTCCGCGAGGCGGGTTGGCTGCGATCCCTTCGGAAGGGAATCCTCCGCCGTCGAGAACACACAGACGTGGACTTCACTGCCCTCCTCGATCCATTTCGCAATGGAGGCGCCCGCCCCGAGTTCGGCGTCATCCGTGTGCGGGGCGAGGACGAGGATGCGTCGTGGGAGGTTCAAGGTGCTTGCCTTTCCGCCGGCCCGGGAGCATTCCCGGGGTCAGACCCGAATTGTCGCCGGGAGGACCCGGGAATTTCCGTTTCGAGGAATTCCCGACGGCGACGCGGCGGTGTTGCGGCTTTGCCGTTCGGTGGAAACACCTCAATCAATACCTGGTGTGCTTTCCGGTGGATGCCGGGAGGTGCCCGATCGGGCACCTCCCGAACCGGGGCACGCCGGAAGCGTAACCCCTCGGGTCGTGAAGAAAAAGCGCTTCGGAAAGGAATGGACCGAGGTATGAGGAGAGCTCCAACCCGGGTGATAGAAGGAGCTTCAAGGAGCCGGCCTGCCGGTCAGTCGGTGGTCTGCTCCTCGGTTTCCACGGGCTCCTCCGTGGCCTCGGCTGGCTTGTCGGGCTCGGGTTCGGTCTCCCGGTCGTAGGAGTACGCCACCCACAGCGCCAACCCCAGGAACACCAACAACATCGTCGCCATGGCCAGGGACAGCGCCCAGATGCCCTGGAGGATGTTGTCGTGGAACAGGAGCATCGACACGAATGGGGTGGCGGTGAACGGGATCGCGAACCAGAGCTGGATTCCCTGCCGACGGGTCACCACGAACAGCATGGAGATCGGCGAGGTGATGAAGTTCACGTACAGCCATGGAACCAGGGCGGAGCCGATCAAACCGGCCTCGGCCCAGCGATCACCGAAAACGAAGGGAAACAGCGGTGGGGAGGCGAAGAAAATGATCAGGAACGGAACCGCGCCAATGAGGGCGGAACGCAGAATGCTCTTGCGCACCAGCGACGACATGTGACCTCGCGGGGTCGTCGCCAAGGACCTGAAGAACACCTGCGAGAGGCTCGTGTTGATCAGGCTGGCGGGGGTTTGCAGCAACTTCCAGGCCTGCCCGAACTGGCCCGTCGCGGCAGTCGAGAACATCGCGGCCATCATGAGCGGGGTGCCCTCCGTGCGGACCGCGTCGAGGGCCGCCACCGGGGCGTTTGCCAGCGGCATCTTCCTGTGCTCGGAGGCGACGGCCCTCAGCGAGCCGACCGGCTGTTCCTTCACCTCGGAGCGGTTCTTTAGCCACATGGTGAAGCTGGCCGCCAGCTGCCCCAGCAGCGTGGAGACGATCAGCCCCGTGGTCCCGAAGTGGAGGAACCCCATGCCGAGCTGGGTGCTGACGGTGGTGGCCTGCTGGTTGATCCGGTTGGTGCCCATCAGGCGGTACTTCTTGCGCCGGTTGCACCAGTAGTTGAAGATCGACACCTGCGCGTAGGCCCAGGCCACCAGGCCCGCGAAGGGCAGCCAGAACCTCACCTCGGGGGCGTTGACGGCCTCGCTGATGGGGCCCCCGAACAGCAGCAGGATGGCGCCGGCGATGGCGCAGACCCAGGTGCTGACCCGCTGTGACAGCTTCACCAGCGCCCGCGCCTCGGGTTCTTCGGGGGGCAGCACCACGGCCAGTTCGTAGCGTCCCGTGCACACCGTCACCAGGGCCGCCACGAAGGACATGAAGATCGTGAAGACCCCCACCTCGTGGGGCGAGTAGAGACGCGAGATGATGGGAGAGGCCGCGATCGGGATGGCTTGGGCGATGGTGGTGCCGCTCATGAGCACCAGCACGTGTTTCAGGAACTCGTGCTTCGACAGCTTGTCGCGGAGCTTCTCAATCATTACTTCCAGATTCTTCCAATTTCCCGAGGCGTCGCCCGCCGACGGCGAAGGCCGCCACCAAGATCATCAGATGCACCGAGGTCAGCGGCTGCACCAGCCACGTCGAGTGCGACATGGACACCACCGGCAGGGTCAACGCCAGCACGCCCGCCCCGAATATCACAGCGGCCCCCGCGGAGTCGCCGCCGATCCGGAGCCTCCGCGCGGAACGCGCCGCCCACACCACCCCGGCCGCCAGGGCGGCCAACAGCGCCACCAGGGTCGGGGCCCCGTAGTTGACGAGCACCTCGATCATTCCCCAATGGGCGTTCGAGAAACCAGTGGATCGGTGGGGATTCGCCTCGTCCAGGGCCATCCGTTCGAACCCCCCGGGTCCGGCACCGAGGAAACCGGTGCGTTCCGAGATCCACCAGCCGCTCTGCACAAGATGCGCACGGATGTAGGCCGACTTGTCCTCCCAGCGGAGGCCGTCGAGGGCAACCTCCACGAAACGGTACAGGTTCCACCCGGGAGGCAACCGCAGGGCCATGGTGCCCGCCACGGTGACGAGCCCACCCAGCAACGCGACCCGTCCCCACCGCGACCTCGCACACCACCAAGCGGCGCCCAGGACGAAGGCCATGAACGCCATCTGACCGTGGGAACGCAACAACAACCCGGTCAACAGCAAACCCTGAACGGGCAACACCCACCGCCACCGGGAACTCCCCAGCAAACCCCACGCCATCGGCAGCAACAGGAGCGCCACGACGCAGTGGTAGGCGTAGAGGTTCGGGTTGTCGAAGAAGGACGTGATCTCGTTCCAGTCCTCGACGCCCTCGAAGGAACGGGTGCCCACGCTGAGTGGCAGATGCTTGGCGGTCACGACCTCCCAGATCGCGACCACGGCCGCCAGCGCGGCCGAAACCTCCCAACCCGCGATCAACGCACCCACGAAACGGAGACGCTCCGACAGGACCAGGGAAGCGGCCAGCCCGAGCAACAGGAAGAACACCGTCGCCACCTCGACCGACGAGGCCCCCGGGAACCGGATGGCCCCCACGATCCCGCAAACCACGAACACGCCACACACCGTCCCCACCGCGACGCCGACACCCCTGGGCGGCGGTTCACGGCGGAAAAGAAACTGCGCCACCGCGATCCCCGCCAGCAGCAGCGTCACCAACCGGGCCGGCATCAACAACCCGCCGGGCAGGTACAGGGCGACGGTCGCGAGGATCGGGAGCAGAAAGGCCGCTGCCAAAGCGAGCGGCCCGACCCACGTCCTGGCTTGGCTCGGCACGCGGCAAGTATAGGAGGTCCGCAGACGGGACTCCCCGGGTTGCTCGTCGCTGCGATAGCCTTGGGCCGTGTCGGACCACACCTCGAAAAGTTTGAAACCGCCGAGTCTGGCCATCGGTCCGGCGAACTATGCCGGGCAGGCGACCGCCTGGGCCGCCGCCGTCGAGAAATACCTCAAGGTGAGCGCGTGGTCGTTCGCTGAGGCGCCGGTCGGCAAGGGCGGCTTCCGATTCGATGTCGACAAACCCATTCATCGCGCCCTGTTCCGGAACCCGATGGCGCGCGGGATACGAAGCAGGAAACTGTTCGCGAACGTCACCCACGTCGCCCTCGACGGTTTCGAGCCCTATTTCCACCTGAAACGCAGACACAAGTTCGCCGGCGACCTCGCCTGGCTGAACATGGCGGGCTACAAAACTGCTCTGATCGCGCACGGAAGCGATGTCCGCGACCCCCGCCGTCACATCGAGATCAACGGGAAATGGTCCATGTATCTCGCCGGGGATGCGGAATGGCGTGACGACTTGGCCCGCGCCGCCCGGCTGCACCGCGCCATCGCGGAGAGCTCCGGGCGACCGGTTTTCTACTCCACCCCCGACCTGGGGATCGACCTGGAGGACGGCGAGTGGCTACCGGTCTGCCTGAACCTCAACGCTTGGAGAACCGACGCCCCGCTGCTGGAACGTGACAAACCGCGGGTGCTGCACGTCCCGAGCAAACGCAACCCCCCGATCAAGGGCACCCAGTTCGTGGATCCGGTGCTCCGGAAGCTCGACCGCGCGGGAAAGATCGAGTACGTCTGCCCCGAGTCGATCCCACACTCTGAGATGCGTTCCCTCGTGCACGGCGTCGACATCGTGGTGGACCAGCTGCTGGCCGGCTCCTACGGGGTGGCGGCCATCGAGGCCATGAGCGCCGGCCGGATCACCGTCGGGCGTCTCGCCGGCCCGGTGCTGGACCTGATGCCCGAGGTCCCGCCCATCGTGCAGACCACCCCTGACGAACTCGAGGAGACCATAGTCAAGATCGTCGAGAACCGCGACCACTACCATCCGTTGGGACGAGACGGGGTCGAGTTCACGCGCAGCTGGCACAACGGCAGGGCCTCGGCCGGGGCTCTCAGCTCCTACCTCGGCGTGTCGAACGGCACCTGAGGAAGGGGAATCGTCGATGACGAGGGGCAGCCGGTCGACCGCTTGTGCGGGATCCGCGAATCCCGATGGGTAGAATCACCTGCGGCAGCGCGCCACATTCACCGTTGGGAGGATTCGTTCGTGAAGATTGCCGTCATCGCACTCGGGAAGATTGGGTTGCCGTTGGCTGTCCAGTTTGCTGACATGGGGCACGAGGTTGTGGGTGTTGATGTTCAGCAGGCCGTGGTGGATGCGGTCAATGCCGGTGTTGAGCCGTTCCCGGGTGAGGCTCATCTGCAGGAGAAACTGTCGAGGTTGGTGCCGGCCGGGGGGTTGCGTGCCACCTGTGACTACTCGGAGGCGATTCCGGGGGTCGATGCGATCGTGATCGTTGTGCCGTTGTTCGTCAATGATGAGACCTGGCAGCCTGATTTTGGTTGGATGGAGGCCGCTACCCGGTCCTTCGCGGAGCACCTCACCCCGGGGACTTTGGTGTCGTATGAGACGACGTTGCCGGTTGGTACCACCCGGGGCAGGTGGAAGCCGTTGATCGAGGAGGTCTCCGGTTTGGTGGAGGGCCGGGACTTCCATCTGGTGTTCTCCCCGGAGCGGGTGTTGACGGGGCGGGTGTTTGAGGATCTGCGGAAGTATCCGAAGCTGGTTGGTGGGCTCTCTGCGGAGGGCACCGCGAAGGGTGTTGACTTCTATCAGCGGGTGTTGAGTTTTGATGAGCGTCCTGATCTGCCGCGGGGCAATGGGGTGTGGGACATGGGGTCGGCGGAGGCCGCGGAGATGGCGAAGCTGGCTGAGACCACGTATCGGGATGTCAACATTGGGTTGGCCAACCAGTTCGGGAAGTTCGCCGCCGCGCATGGGATTGATGTGTACAAGGTGATTGAGGCGTCGAACTCGCAGCCTTACAGTCATATTCACCGGCCGGGTATCGCGGTTGGTGGGCACTGCATCCCCGTCTACCCGCGGTTGTATCTCTACACCGATCCGGAGGCGTCGATTGTGCGGGTTGCCCGGGAGGCGAACATGACCATGCCGGGGTATGCGATTGGTTTGGTCGAGGGCCTGTTGGGGGATCTGGCGGGTCGTCGTGTGGTGGTGTTGGGTGCCTCGTATCGGGGCAGGGTGAAGGAGACCGCGTTCTCGGGTGTGTTCCCCACCGTCGAAATCCTCGCCTCGAAGGGGGCCGTGGTGTTGGTGCATGATCCGATGTACAGCGATGAGGAACTCACCCGGTTCGGGTTCACCCCCTACCGGTTGGGTGAACCGGTTGATGCCGCGATCCTCCAGGCCGACCATCCCGAATACCTCGACCTCACCCCCACAGACCTACCCGGAATCCAAGCAATCATCGACGGACGCGGAATGCTGAAGCGCGAGAACTTCGACGGCACAGCGTTCTTCCGAATCGGTGACGGAGAGTGAAGCAAACCATGGAAAACGAAGCGCAGAGCCGGATCCTGAACATTCCCGAACTGCTGGGACGCGTCTGGAAGAGGAAAGTCGCTCTTCTGCTGTCCTTCCTGATCGTCTTCGCCGTCGGATGCGGCTGGGTGCTCACGAAACCCGAGGGGCAGACCGCCAAGCAGCTCCTTGTGTTCAAGTTCCCCGAGACGACCGCTGAATCCCAGGCCACCCAGCAGGCCGCGATGCTGCCCGCGTTGGTGACCACCTACACGGCTCTGCTGAAGCACCCGTCGGTCGGCGGCCCGATCCTGGAGAAACACCCCGACATCCCGAACCTTCAGGCGCTCACCGAGCGCGTGACCTTCGAGACCCCGAGCCTCATCAGCGTCTCACTGTCCGTCACGGACCCGGACCCGGACAAGGCCGAGGCCCTGCTGCGTGACGTCTCCGCCAGCCTCGCCGAGAACGCCCCCAAGGCATTCGCCCAGTCGCCGGAATACTTGCGCATCGGACTCGATCCCCTGCCCCAGGTGACGGTGGGCCCGGCGCGTTCGGGACGGGCCGTGCTACTGGCCGCTGTGTTCCTGGTGAGCGTGATGGTCGGGGTGGGAACCGCAGCCATCCTGCCCCGCCGATCCTGACCTCGGGAACCGGCCTTGACAGCACTCCCTCCCGCCGAGAAAACCCGCCTGACAAGGCATTTCGCCTCGGTTGACCGAACCGTTGAGTGGTTGACGGCCGTCATGGTGACGCTGCTGGTCCTCCGGATTCCGGGCAGCCTGTTCGTCACAGTGGCGATAGCCGTCCTGCAGCTTCTTGCCTTGCCGCTGCACGTTCCCCACAGGCGGGCGCGGCTGTGGCTGTGGACTTTGGTGCTCGGCACGGTGACGAGTTCCGTCGCCCTCGTGACGGTGGTGGGGGAACCTGAGCTGGTCGGTTTCCCTGTCATCACCGCGGCGTTCCTCCTGGTCTCCCTGGCGCTGACCGGAACCGCTCTCGGAGGGCGTCTGGTGCGGGTCATGATCACCACCTGCTACTGGTGTTTCGGGTTCACCCTGCTCATCGGTCTCGGCGAGATAGCCACCGGTTTCCGGCTGAGCAACCTGCTCTACCCGGACTCATCCTCCAGTCAGCTGGCCACGAGCCGCTTGGAGGTGTCGGCGTTTTATCCGAACTACAACGACTTCTCCGTGGTGCTGGCGATGTTCGCCACCCTGCTCGCGGTGCGCATCCTGTTCGATCACACATCGTGGTTCAGAACCACCGTGCGGGCTTTCCTGGTGGTCCTGACGGCGGCGTTGGTGTTCGTCCAGGGTTCCCGTGGCGCCCTGATGGCGCTGCTGGTGGGTATCGCGGCAGCGGTCTGGATCAATCTGCGGATGCGGGTTTCGTCGCGGATCATGTCGCTGCTGACGCTGATGGTGCTGATGGTCGCGATCGCGGGAGGAATGCTCCTGTGGAACTCCCCATGGGTTCAGGACAACTCGACCAAGGAACGAGGGGGAGTCATAAACCGGATTCTGTCCATCACCCCCGACTCCCATCTGCAGTTCTGGTTTGGCTGGGGTACGCATTCCAACTATCAGCTGGCTGCCCATCAGAACTACCCGGGCGAGTTGATGGATCCCCACAATGTGCTGTTGGAGGCCTTGATCTGGTTCGGTATGCCGGTGGCGCTGCTGTTCGTGGTGTTCTGGGCCCAGATCGTCTGGCGCGGGGCATGGAAACTGGAACTGGAGAGCTTTGACTGGCAACCCCTGGCCAGCGTCGCCGTGGTCGCTCTGATGCCCATTCTGGGGATTGTTCCGTCATCAACCTTCCGCTACTACCTGATATTTCTTTTCTCGGCCGCTGCCGCAGTGGCAATCTCGACCCGGAGAAACGCATGACCAGACGAATGATATTCCATCACCCGCTGCCCCTGGTCCCGGATTCCGCATCGGCATCCGGGATCAGGCCGGTTCAGATGAGACGCGCCTTCGAAGAACTCGGATACGAGGTGTGGGAGGTCACCGGGTACACGAAGGAACGCGGTCGGCTCGCCGCCGAGGTGCGTTACGCCATTCGGCGTGGGGTTCGATTCGATTTCTGCTACTCCGAGTCATCGACGATGCCCATGACGATGACCAACCCCAGTCACCTACCGACGCGCCCGTTTCTGGACGTCGGTTTCTTCCGATTACTGCGCGGGAGTGGGATTCCGGTGGGGCAGTTCCTGAGGGACATCTACTGGGTGTTCCCCGACTACAGGGAATCGTTGTCCTTTCTGAAGCTGCAGGCCGCCCTGGCCGCCTACGAGTGGGACATGCGAACGCTGCGGCGCCACGTGGACCGGGTTTTCCTGCCGAGCCTGAAGGTGGGCGAGTACATCAATCTGGGAAACGTTCCTGTCTCGGCCCTTGAACCAGGACACGGGCACCCCGAACCGCTGCCCGGCCCGGGGGAAGGGGCGTCGCTTTTCTACGTTGGCGGGATCGGCTCCGATTACAAGCTTCACGAGCTGTTCGCGAGTGTCAAACAGTCATGGGAGAAGAACCTGGATGTGCGCCTGATCGTGTGCCTGCGCCCCGAGGAGTGGGACGCGGTCAAACACGAGTACGAACAGTGGGCGTGCCCCGCCATTGAGGTGGTTCATGCCCACGGGAATGGCCTGCGGGAGTATTTCGAACGGACCAATATCGCCGCCATCGTCGTCGATCTGGACGAATACTGGAAACTCGGGGTGCCCGTGAAACTGTATGAATACATCGGTGCCGGTAAACCCGTGATGGTGACGAAGGGGTCGTTGGCCGGCGACATGGTCGAAAGGATGGAACTGGGCTGGACGGTGGACAACTCGCCCGAGGCGGTGGTTGAGCTGCTGGAAAGGCTGGCCAACGATCCACAGGAGATTCGACAGGCTCGTGAACGGGTCCTGGTCCAGCGCGACGAACATACCTGGCTTGAAAGGGCCCGGCGGGCCGCGGAAGAACTCACGGGAGCCCCCGTGCCGGAGAGCGAAATGGGCACAGAAAAACCCCTCCCTGAAGCGGGAATAGCCACTGCAACGGATTCCTGAGGCGGGCCGGCTAGCTTCGAGGGAGGGGAACCCTCAATCGGGGAAATCTTCTATCTTCTTATTTCCACACTTCGAGGAATTTGGCGCCGGAAGCGCCCAGTTGCTGAGGTGTCCTGTCGGTGGATGTGGCGAGCATCAAGACGCCGTCATATTTCCGGGCGATGCAGATCGTCAGGTCTCCCTTCTCCTTGGTTTCCTCGTTGTCAATGTGAATGGAGCCACAGGTGAAATCTCCGACTGCAACCTGTCCCGTGATGTCCTTGCTGAGTAGTTCGAATCGTCTCTGGGGTTTCAAGAATTTGGCCACGATCCGCGAACCGTCTGGGGCTTCGTAAATGTTGTTGTCGTGGTCCTGGGTTTCGAGGAATACGAAACCGTCAAATTCCTCGGGCATCTTCGCTGGCGCGGTCGGGGTGGGGCTGGGCGTGGGGGTGGGGGTCTTCGACGAGCGAGTGGGCGTGGGGCTGGGGGACGACTGCGTGGGCGAGGGGCTGGTGGCCGTGGGACTGGGGGTGGCGGGGTCAGCGGGTGTGGAATTTTTGGTGACAAACCACCAGATCCCCAGGCCCAGCGCGACCACGAGAACACCAACGACCACAAGCAGAATCGTCCGCGTCGCCCCTCCGCTGCCGGGCGGCTGTGGAGGCTGTGCGTAGCCAGCCTGGCCGTAGGGCTGCTGATATCCAGGCTGCCCATACGTCTGTGGCTGCTGGGGGTAGCTCTGTTGTGAATGGCCTCCCTGCTGTGGGGAGTAGCTTTGCTGGGGTTGCTGCGTGTATCCCCCCTGCTGGGGTTGACCTTGTTGGGGGTAACCCTGCTGGGGTTGGCCTCCCCAGGGCGGCTGCGCGCCGGGCTGGTTCATGTTGGGGTAGGGATAGTTGGTCATGTACTGCTCCTCGTGAACCATGGTAGGAGAACGAGCGGGTCAGATGGGCGGGTGGGTCGATAAATGCCGGTCCTATGCCGCTGCAACCGCACGCAGCATCCCCGGCCTCCGTGCGGGTCCACGGAGACCACATCCAGCCTCGGTACGTCGGGTCTGGCGATCTGACGCCCCGTCTTCCTGACTGGCGCCCAACCCTCGGGTTTTCGTTGACGCGGTCTCTTACTTCCAGGCCTCGAGGAACTTTTCTCCTTCTGCGCCCAGTTCTTGGGCGGAGGTGTCTTCCCTGGAACCGAGTTCAAGAACTCCTCTGTGCTTTTTGACTAGGCACATCGTGAAGTAATTCTTCTTGTTCGTTTCCTCGTCCTCGTAGAAACTCCGGCCGCAGGTGAACTGCCCGACCTTGGTCGGGTTCTCCAGCTTGTCGCGTTCCACTTCGAAAAGGAGTTCGAGTGGCATGAATTGAGCCACGATCCGGCCACCCGAAGGATTTTCATAAACGCTGCTTTTGTCAATGGTTTTGACGAAACTGTAATCGCCGAACTGTTTGGGCATCTCCGGCGCGGAGGTGGACGACGGGGTTGGTGTCGCGCTGGTTTTTCTGTGTGTCGGGCTGGGGGAGGTGGTTGTCCTGGTGGGTTGCGTGGCTGTTGGGCTGGGTGAGGTGGTGGTTGGTGTGGGTGTTCCGGGGTTGGCTGGTGTGGTGTTTTTGGTGATGATCCACCAGGCTCCGAGGCCCAGGGCGACCACCAGGACGCCGATGAGCACGATTAGCAGGGTGTGCTTTGTTCCTCCGCCGCCTCCGCCGGGTGGTTGTGGGGGTTGCCCGTAGCCGGGGGTGTAGGGCTGCTGGGGGTAGGGCTGTTGAAAGCTCGGTTGTCCATATCCCTGGGGCTGCTGGGGATATGACTGTGGTGGCTGTTGCCCGTACCCCTGGGATTGTTGGGGGTACGGCTGGGACGGCTGCTGCGGGTACCCCTGTTGGGGCTGTGGTCCTTGGCTCGGCTGGGCTCCCCAGGGCGACTGCCCGCCGGGCTGATTCATATTGTTGGCTGAAGGGTAACCGTTCATGTGTGATCTCCTCGCGAACATGGTATGAGAGCCGGGGTTCGTGTGGAGGGGCGGTACCCTCGACCCGGTTCTCAACGCGAGGCTGGGTCTTGCCGGTCTGGTGCCGTAGCTTTGGGTGATGCCGACCACCTCGCGCCGCTGGAACCACAACATCCACTACCACGGCGTGATCCTCGGGGAGATACCGGAAGGGGCCCGGACGGCCCTCGACGTGGGCTGCGGCGATGGACTGCTGACCCGGGAACTGCAACGTGTCGTACCCGAGGTCGTGGGCATCGACTCCGATGAGCGGGTTCTGGATCAGGCGCGTCGGAACTGCGGAGACGTCGAATGGGTGTTCGGAGACGTCCTGACCCATGAATTCGGCCGCCGTTTCGACGTGGTGGCGTCGGTGGCCGTGCTGCACCACATCCCCGACCTCCGGGTGGCCCTGGAACGGTTGGCCGCGTTGACCGCCCCGGGTGGGGTCCTGGCGATCGTCGGTTTGGCACGGGCGACGAGACTCGGGGACCGGCTGATCCACGTCCCGGGTCTGTTCCAGCACTGGTGGTTCTCGGCGCGGTACGGCTTCTGGGAGCAGACGGCCCCGACGGTGTGGCCACCACCCCACGACTACACCACGGTCCAGCGGGTGGCCGCCGAACTGCTGCCCGGGATGGTGTGGCGGCGCCTCCCGTTGTGGCGCTACTCCCTGATCTGGCACCGCCCCGTCACGACGTGAGATCAATACCGCAACCGGTGAACTCTGTCTCTCCCCGTTCCGTCAGACGGACCGCCCGGGTGGATCCGACCCGGGTGATCCAGCCGCGCTCCAGGAACAGCCCGCACAGCCGCGTCCCGAGAGGCCCGGCCAGGTGTAGGCGACGTTCGGTCGCATCCATGCAGGAACTCGCCGCCAGGGAACCCAGCCCGGTTTCCCACGAGTTGAGGAGATCGCGGCCGGGTTTCGTGGGTCGCCAGGCGGCGTCGATCAGGTCCTGTTCGCGCAGCTGGTCGGCGAACACGACCCCGAGCCGTCCCGCGAGGTGCCGGTAGCAGGTGCGGCCCTCCCGGAACCGGGCCTCGTCGGAGGATGCCCGCAGGCTCCGCGGCGTGGGCAGGAGGGTGTCGGACACGACCCCGAGGTCCTCGATGACCCGCGCCACGTGTTCACCGGCGAGGGTGACGTAGCGGTGACGGCCCTGGCGTTTCTCGGTGGCGATGCCCCGGGCGACAAGAACGTCGACGTGCTCGCTGGTGGTGGAGCGGGCCAGGCCCGTGTACCGGGCGAGCTCGCCGACGGTCCAGGCCCGGCCCGTCATCAGCGCGGTGCACATCGCGGCGCGCGACGGATCCCCCAACGCGGCGGCGACCAAGGAGATCTCCGGCATTCTCTCGGGAAACGAACGATCGGGCACCCCTCCATTCTCGTCGCCCCGGGTTCGGTGCGCACCGAATCATCCGGGCGTGACCATGGTCGCCGAACTCTGATGACCGAGGTTGAGCGAGGAGGCCCGGATGGTGCGCGACAACAGGTGGGCGGCGACGGCCGCGGTGCTGCTCGGTTTTTTCGTCGTCATGCTCGACGTCACCGTCGTAAACGTGGCCCTCGGTGGCATCGGGGCCGACCTGCGGATCGGGATCGGGACGCTGCAATGGGTCGTCGACGCCTACACGCTCGTGCTCGCGGCCCTGCTGCTCGCCGCCGGGGCCGCCTGCGACCGCATCGGTGCCCGAAGGGTCTACCTGATCGGCCTGCTGGGGTTCGGGGTCCTGTCACTCGCCTGCGCGATGGCGCCGACCGGCGGGGCGCTGGTGGCGGCGCGGGCCGTGCAGGGGGTGGGTGCGGCGGCCGTCGTTCCCGGGTCGCTGACGCTACTGGGCACCATCCACCCCGACCCTGCCGCGCGGGCACGGGCGATCGGCCTGTGGGGCGGGGCCGGGGGAGTGGCCGCCGCCGTCGGGCCGATCCTCGGTGGGATGCTGGTGACCGCGGTCGGGTGGCGGTCGGTGTTCTGGATCAACCTTCCGGTGATCGCCGTGGCCGTCCTGCTCACCGTCAGAGTGGTCGACGGGACGCGCGGGACCGCGCCCCGGGGTCTGGACCTGCTCGGCCCGGGGCTCTCGGCGCTTGGGCTCGCCGCGGGAACCTGGGCGGTGATCTCGGCGGGCGAACACGGCTGGGGAGTCCCGCAGCTCGCGGCGGCGGCCGTCGCCGCCGGGCTGTTGACCGGTTTCGTCGCCGTGGAACGTCGCGTTCCCGAACCGATGCTGCCCCCCGGCCTGTTCGCCGGGCGGGGATTCACGGTGGCCGTGACGGTCGGGTTCTGCCTGAACGTGAGTTTCTTCGGCCAGCTCTTCGTGCTGTCCCTGTTCTTCCAGAGAACCCTGGGTCTCGACGCCTGGGAAGCGGGTCTCGCACTCGCCCCACAGGCCTGCAGCGCGGTTGTCGCCGCCCCGCTCGGGGGCAGGGCGGCCGCCAGGTTCGGGGTCTTTCCCGCGATGTTGACGGGGCTTGTCCTCGGGGCTGCGGGGTTCGCAGGAACCGCGCTCATCGGCTCCGGCACGGTGCCCCTGGTCGTCTCCGGAGTCACCTTCGCCGCGGGATTCGGGATGGCCTTCGCGATGCCCGCCGCGACTGCCGCAGCAGTCTCGGCCGTCCCGGACGAACTCGCGGGAACGGCCGGAGGGGTTGTGAACGCGGCACGGCAGACCGGCAGCGTAGCCGGAGTCGCCATCCTGGGTGGCGTGGTCGCGGCCGATGCCTCCCCTTCCGGTTTCCGCGTCGCGATGCTGATGGCAGCCGGGATCTTCATTGCGGCCGCGACCTTGGTGGCCGCGGCCGCGCGTGACCCGGCCTGACCCCGCCGGGTGGGGTTTCTCAGGTGATGCTGGCCGCGTAGATCTCCGCCACGGAGGCGGCGAGCATGGCGTCGAACTCCTCCTTGGTCTGGTCGTCGCGCAGGCCTGCGAGCAGGGCGCGGGAGAAGCTGGCGATGAGACCGGGGTTGCGTGCCAGGCGCTCGTTGGCCTCCTCACGGCTGTAGCCGCCGGACAGCGCCACCACCCGCGCCACCCGTGGGTGGGCGATGAGACCGGAGTACAGGCCGTCGACGGTGGGGATGGTCAGTTTCAGCATGATCTCGCGGCCCTCGGGCAGGGCGTCGATGTGCTCGGTGAGGTCCTTGAGGAGCAGCTGCTCGGCCTCGGCCTTGTCCGGGGCGTGGATGTCCACCTCGGGTTCGATGATCGGCACCAGGCCCGCGTCGAGGATCCGATGCGCTACCTCGAACTGCTGGTCGACGATGGCCCGCACCCCCTCGGGGTCGGCGCGGAGGATCACCGAACGCATCTTCGTGCCGAAGATGTTGGCCTTCACGGCCCGCGCGAGCAGTTCGTCGAGACCGGGCATCGGTTTCATGACACGGACGCCGTGTTCCTCATCGGCCAGGCCCTTGTCCACCTTGAGGAAGGGGACGATGCCCTTGACCTCCCACAGGTAGTCGGCGCTCGGGCGGCCCTCGATCTGCGAGTCCATGGTGCGTTCGAAGAGGATCGAGGCCAAGATGTGCTGGGAGTCGAAGGCCGGGCTGGTGATCACCCGGGTGCGCATGGCGTGGACCAGGTCGAACATCTCCTCCTCGGTGGAGTAGCGCTCCGCCCCGATGCCGTAGCCCGCCAGTGCGCGTGGGGTGGATCCGCCGGATTGGTCCAGGGCGGCGACGAATCCCTTACCGTTGCGCATTCGGTCCATCTGCTGAGTTTTCATGGCGTCTCCTCGGTGCAGTTGTGAGTGCCGGTTGCGGTGACCAACGGCCCGCGGCGACGCGGGCCCGGCTCCTTGATTCGATGTTAATAGTTTTCACGAGGGGCACAAGAGCCGGGGATTTCCGTGGCCGGTCTCCCCGGGTTCCGCACCGCGAGACGGGTGTTTCGGCGTCGCCCTACCGGAGTTCCTCGGCCGCCTTGGCCTCGAGCTGCCGGGAGCGCAGGGCGGCCAGTTTCTTGATGTGCTCGCGATGGTTCTCCAGGACGAGGTCCTGGCGGTCCACCTGATCCAGCAGGGCCTTGATGATCTCGTCGAAACGAAGGAGCATCAGGTCCTCCGCTACCTCCACCTGGTGCCGTCTCAGCAGGCGTTGCGCCACCTCGGAGAAAGCCCGTTGGAGGACGGGAACGATCTCAAGCAGCAGGAAGACCGTCCCCACCGCCCCGGCCATCAGCCCGCGGGTTTTCGCGACGTTCCACCTCCAGGGGGGACGTTTCCTGAAAGGCAGTTTCTTCGCCACCTGTTTCGCGGCGTCCTCGTCGGTGAGCAGCTCGTCCAGGCCCTCAATGGGTTCGCTGCTGAGGAGGGCCACCAGCAGCCGGAACGGGAGCTGTGGGCGGGGTGAGAACGGCCAGTCGATCGCATCGGGGGCGACGGGCAGGTCAGCCAGGAGGGCGTCGATCCGCGATTCGATCCGCTGGCCCTTTGGCAGGGCGCGCAGCTTCTCGAAGATGGTGTCCTCGATGTCCCGTGAGGTGCTGGCAGTCACGAAGGCGGAATCCGGGATCGAGACCACGAACGCCTGCAGGTCCACATCCTGGGTGTGGGAGCTCAGCTTCCGGAACTGTTCGAACAACGATGAGAGGGGGTTTTCCCGATCGGTCAGCAGCAGCTGGATGAAATAGGCCGCGACGTTCTCGGCCAGTTCGTCGCCGGAATGTTTCTTGAGCAGGCGTCCGGTTCTCCAGTACATCCACACCAGACCGAGGCCGTAGTACATCGCGCCGTCGTGCAGGCAGGTCCTGAACAGGTCGACGATGTCCTCGAGCAGGCGCGCCAGTTCCTTGTCGTTCAGGGATCCGGTCTGTGCGGCCCGGTGCTTGAAGAGCTTGATCCGGTTCCGGAAGGAGCGTTCCTCCCGCTGCCAGCGGGCCGGGTCATGTCGCAGGACCTTGAACAGCAGCCGGGGGGCGCGGTGGAACACACCAGGTTTGAGACGGAAGGGCGGGGGTTTGTCCGCGGCCGCCTCCTTCACGACCGTCGGGTCCGCATTGGGATCGGTCTTGGCGTTCAGGTTGGACATCAGGTCGGTCGGGTTCAGGTCGAGGCTGATGCCTGCTGAGTTCACCAGATCGGTGATGACCTCGGTGATGGTGGTGATGGCGAACTCGTCCAATGGGTACATCACCCAGTCGTCGTCCTGGCCAGGTAGGAGACTCCTTGGGTTCAGTGACCTGTTGGGGTTCGTCATGGCATTGATGATTGCTCCTCCTCGCTGCCCGTTGCCGTCTCCCATTGTGTCAAATCTGCGGGGGTTCGCTTGTCTTCTGGTCGTTTGCTTGCGCTGTAGCGCTGGCGTTCGACGGTAGGGCTGGCGTTCCCGTCGGGAAGGCAAGCGTGTGCGGGGAAGGCTGGCGTTCCCGTCGGGAGGGCAAGCGTGTGCGGGGAAGGCTGGCATTCGACGGGGAGGCTGGCGTCTGCCATCCCGGGGGTTCGCTTGTCTTCTGGTCGTTTGCTTGCGCTGTAGCGCTGGCGTTCGACGGTAGGGCTGGCTTTCCCGTCGGGAAGGCAAGCGTGTGCGGAGAAGGCCAGCGTTCGACGGGAAGGGCAACTTGGTGGTCCTCGTCTACGACATTCCCGTTCGTGGGTTCCCCTGCCCGGATGGCGAGAAGAGCTTGGCCAGCGAGACGGGGGTCGCGTCGCCGTCCTCCTCCCCGACTTCCGCGGCTTTCGCCTGTCTGGCTCGGCGTTCAGCCATTTTCTTGCGGTGCTCCGCGCGGCGTTGGGCGACGAGTTCGTGTTGCGGTTCCCGGCCCAGCAGGCTCTTCGAGATCTCGTCGAACTTGAGGAGTGCGAGGTCCTCAGGTGCGGCCACCCGGCGATGTTCCAGCATGCGCCCAGCCACCTCGTCGAATGCCTGGTGGAAGACCGGGACGATCTCCAGCAGCAGGAAGACCGTCCCGACCGCACCGGTGAGTATCCGCTGGGTTTTCACGACGAGCCGGTTCCAGCTTGGGCGTTTCCTGAGCGGTAGTTTCCTCGCCACCCGTTTCGCGACATTCGTTCCGCGGGGCGAGCCGTCCAGTCCATCGACGGGTTCGCTGCTCAGGGCGATGACCAGCAGTCGTGGGGGGAGTTTCATCCGGGGGGAGAACGACCAGTCGAGCCGTTCGAGGGGGACGGGAAGATCGGAGAGGAAGGCGTCGATCCGCGATTCGAACCTGCGGCCCTTGGGCAGGGTGCGCAGTTTCTCGAGGATCAGGTTCTCAAGGTCCGCCGGGTTCTGGGTCTTCAGGAAGTCGGTTTCCGGGATTTCCTCCAAGCGTTCCGGCAGGTGAAGGTGCTGGGCGTCCTCCTGCAGTTCCTGGTAGTGCCTGAACAGGGACGACAGGCGGTTCCTGCGCTCGGCCAGCAACTGCAGGTAATAGGTCAACATGTTGTCCGCCAGGTCGTCGGAGGCATCGGGGTTTTTCCTGAGCAGGCGGTTGGTTCTCCAGTTCGTCCAGGCCAGGCCGAGGCCGTAGTAAATCGCCCCGTTGCGCAGGCATTCCTGGAACAGGTCGGTGATGTCGTCGACCAGGGTCAACAGGTCCTTGTCGTTCAGGGATCCGGCCTGCGAGGTGCGGTGCTGGAGGCGACCGAGTCGGTTGCGGAAGGATCGTTCCTCCCATCGCCAGCGATTCGGGTTGTGCCGCAGGACCTTGAACAGCAGCCGTGGGGCGCGGTGGATCACGCCGGGTTTGAGGCGGAAGGAAGAGGACTCCTCTGCCGCCGCCTCATCCGCAACAGCCAAGTCAGCGTCGGTCTCGGCACCCCAGTTCGCGAACAGGTCGGCCGGGTCCAGGTCGAGGCTGATGCCTGCTGAGGCCACCAGGTCGGTGATGACCTCGGTGATGGTGGTGATGGCGAACTCGTCCAAGGGGTACATCACCCAGTCGTCGTTCTGGCCTGGGAGGAGGCTCTTCGGGTTCAGCGGCCTCTCGGGGTTCGTCGTGGCATTGATGCTCGCTCCTCCTCCCTGCCAGTTACCGCTTTCCATTGTTTCAAACTTGCGGGGTTCGCTTGCCTTCTGGTCGTTTGCCTGCGCTGTAGCGCTGGCGTTCGACGATAGGGCAAGCGTTCGCAGGGAAGGCCAGCGTTCGACGGGGAGGCAAGCGTTTGCCGGGGAGGCTGGCGTTCGACGGGGAGGGTGGCGTCTCCCATCCCGGAGGTTCGCTTGCCTTCTGGTCGTTTGCTTGCGCTGTAGCGCTGGCGTTCGACGATAGGGCAAGCGTTCGCAGGGAAGGCCAGCGTTCGACGGGGAGGGTGGCGTCTCCCATCCCGGAGGTTCGCTTGTCTTCTGGTCGTTTGCTTGCGCTGTAGCGCTGGCGTTTGACGGTAAGGCAAGCGTTCCCGTCGGGAGGGCTGGCGTTCGACGGGGAGGCTGGCGTTCCCGTCGGGAGGGCTGGCGTTCGACGATAGGGCAAGCGTTCGACGGGGAGGCAAGCGTTTGCAGGGAGGGCTGGCGTCGTCCACCCCAGTTTCTGACCGTGGTCAGATATTGACCGGGGTCAGGTTTTGTTCTAGCGTGGACCCATGGGTGATCGAGTGAGCCGTCGCCGCGCCAGGACCCGGGAGAGGATCTTCACCGAGGCCATGCGCCTGTTCGCCGAGCGGGGATTCGACGCCGTCACCGTCGCCGACATCACCGAGGCCGCCGACATCGGCAAGGGCACCTTCTTCACGCACTTTCCCAGCAAACGCGACGTCTTCCGGTACCTGGGGGAGCAGGTGGTCCGGGTCGTCCTCGACGCGGATGTGGGCGACGGCACCGCCGAGGAACGCCTCCGGCGGATGCTCGCCGCCGCCGCCGACTGGTTGGAGGCCCACCCCGAACCGGCCCGGCAGATGGTCAAGGCGCGGTCCTTCAACCTCTCCCTCGACCTCGGTTCGGAGAATCAGAAACGCTTCAACGCGGCCGTCGCGGACATCCTCGCCGCGGGTCGCAGCAGCGGTGAACTGCGCGACAACGTGCCCCTCGAGGCCGCCGCCCTGGCCGTGCAGTGCGGCTACTACGCGTGCGTGATGACGTGGGCCGCGCACCCCGACGGGAAATCCCTGCGCGACCGCTTCGCCATCTCCCTCGACATCATCCTGAACGGGCTGAAGTGACCCACCCCACGACGAACCGCCGCGCCCTGCTGACCGCGGCGGGCGCGGGCATGGCGGTCTCCGCCATGATGCAGACCCTCTTGGGCAACGCGACCCCCCGAATCGTCGACGAACTGGCCGCGCCGGAGCTGTACGGCTGGGTCGCCGGCAGCTACCTCGTGTGCTCCACCCTCCTGCTGCCGCTGTTCTCCCAGTACACCGACCGCCTGGGAACCCGCCGCGTCCTGGTGGCGGGGCACGCCTGCTTCCTGACCGGCACCCTGCTGATGTCCTGGGCGCCCACCATGCCGATGCTGCTGGCGGCACGGGCCGTCCAGGGCATCGGCGCGGCCGCCATCACTCCCGCAGTGCTCGCCGCCCTGGGCCTTGGCCTCGACGCATCCTCCCGCGCCCGCGCGCTCTCCCGGCTGGCAATCATCCAGCTGGTCGCGAACCTGATCGGCCCGCCGCTGGGTGGCTGGTTCACCGACGGACCCGGGTGGCGCCTCGGGGTGCTGACCGGGGTGCCGCTGTCGCTGATCGCGCTGCTCGCGGCCCGGAGCTTCCCCACCGCCACCCCACCCGGGGGCTGGTGGCGCATCACGGTGCGCGGATCGTCGCAGCGCGGCGCCGGCCCCGGGGTACTGGTGTGGCTCGCGGCCCTGTCCGGGGTGATCTCGATCGGCGCGATCACCTACGCGCCGCTGGCCCTGCAGACCCTCCACGACGTCGACGCCACCACCACCGGCTGGTTCCTCATCCCAATGCTCCTCGGGATCGGGGCGGGAACCTTCGCATCCGGGAAACTCGCCCCGAGCACGTGGGCGCGTCCCCTCGGCTGGGTCCTGGGACTTTCCGGGGCGGCCCTGGCGGCCTTCCCCCAGCTCGTCGTCTTCCTGGTGGGCATCACCCTGCTGGGGGTGGGTGTCGGCCTGGTGCTGCCCCTGCTGCTCCTCGACGCGCAGGCAACCGCTTCCGAGGAGCGCATGGCGCGGGCCAGCGGAATGGTGCAGTTCGGCCGCAACGCCGGTGCGGCCGCCGGGATCCCCGCCCTGAGCCTGTGGATCATCTCCGGACTCGCCGCGGGCCCCGCCCTGACCGGTCTGTTCGCCACACTGGCCGTCCTCGCCGCCCTCGGGCTGGTGGTGTGGCTCACGCAGGGCGGCACGAAGGAGAAGAAACCATGATCATCGGACTTGACCGGGTGCGCGCCACCGACATTCCCCTGGTGGGCGGCAAGGGAGCCAACCTCGGGGAACTGATCGCGGCGGGCCTTCCCGTCCCCGGCGGGTTCTGCGTCACCGCCGAGGCCTACCGGAGCGCGATGACCCCGCTTCGGGAGGAGATCGCCGGACTGCTGGAAGCCGGGAACCACGACCGGCTGCGGGAACTCGTCGCCGCCGCCCCGCTGCCCGACGGACTGGCCGACCGGATCCGCGACGCCGCGGGAAACCTCGACGGGCCGGTCGCGGTGCGCTCCTCGGCCACCGCCGAGGACCTCCCGGACGCGTCCTTCGCGGGTCAGCAGGAAACCTACCTGGGGGTGGTCGGCGGGGATGCCGTCGCCGAGGCGGTGCACCGCTGCTGGGCGTCGCTGTGGAGCGACCGGGCCATCGCCTACCGTGACGAGCAGGGATTCACCCGCGACGACGTCGCCCTGGCGGTCGTGGTGCAATGCATGATCCCGGCCGACGCCGCAGGGGTTGCGTTCACCCTCGACCCGGTCACCGGGCGCAGAAGGGTGGTGATCGAATCCGCCTGGGGGCTCGGTGAGGTCGTCGTCTCGGGTGCGGTCACCCCCGACTCCTTCGCCGTTGAACGCGGCCGCATCGTCGGACGAAACACCGGCGACAAACGCATCCGCATTGACATGACCGCCACCGGCGAAACCGCCACCACCGAGCTCTCCGGCGAACAACGTGGCCGGGCATCCCTCAACGACCGCGACGTGGTCGCGGTGGCGCGGCTCGCCGAGCAGGTCGAGCGCCACTACGGCCGGCCGATGGACGTCGAATGGGCCCTGGCCGGCGGGAAACCGTGGCTGCTCCAGGCCCGGCCCATCACCACCGCCGCCCCGACGCGACCGGGACGGCGCGCCGGCCGCGTGAGCCGCTTCATCCGCAATGACATCATCGAACACTTCCCCTCCCCATATCCCCTCGATGTGATGATGGTCGACTGCCTGGTGCGCTGCCTCGACGCCACCACCGGGTTCGCAGGGCTCCGGATGCGACCCGTTGCTGGGCTCGTCGAGATGGACGCCGACGGCGCCGTCACCATCGGCCACCCCCGGATCTCGTGGTGGCGGCTGCCCACCGGGATCGTCCGGATCGCCCGGACCCCCTGGCGCGACCCGCGTGGCTGGGACGCCGACACCGGCGCCGGGGTGCGGAGGGTCACGGCCCGGCTGCGCGACCTGCCCGTCGCGACGCTGCCCGGAGTGGACATCGCCGACGCCCTGGTGGAGGCGTTCGGCCAGGTCGAGGCCATGGTGACCTCCCGTTTCGTCGACTACCTCGGCTTCCACGTCCTGCGCGGGGTCCGGCTCCGCGTCCTGCTGCGCCTGGCAAGGGTGAAAACCCGGCCGGAGGACCTCCTAGGCGACCTCGACTACGCCACCGTCGTCGTCGACCGGGAACTCGGCCGGCTCGTCGCAGCCATCCCGGATCCGGTGCGGCGACTGCTGGCGCAGGACCCCATCGACCTTGATTCTGTCAAACAGCAGGACCCCGAATGGTGGGGGAAGGTCGAGCGTTTCCTCGCGGAGTACGGGGCCCGCACCACCCGCATGTACCAGCCGTTCTCCAGCCGCTCGTGGCGCGAGGATCTCCCCGCCTTCCTCGGGACGGTCGCGATGATGGCGCACACCGAGCGACGCGAACCGGTCGCCGCGCGACCCCACACCGACCTGATGGCCGAGGCCGCCGGCCGGCTGCCCCGGTTCCTGCGCCGCCGGTTCCGGCGTCTCGTCGACGACTACCGCGCCGGTCACGTCACGCGGGAAGCCGGGGTGGTGGACTTCGAGGAACTGGGGGAGCAGATGCGCCGCCTGGCCCTCGAATCGGGACGCAGGATGGTGGCGGCCGGGCTGCTGGCCGAGCCGGGGGAGGTGGCGCTGCTCGGTTTCGACGAACTGCTGGGCTGGCTGCGCGGCGAACCGGTGAACGTCGCGGGGATCGTCGAGCGACGCCGCCGCGCCCGGCCCCGCGCCCTGGCGGCGTGGCAGCCGGAACACGACCCCGTGAAACCGGGGAGCGGCATGACCGGGGTGGCGGCCAGCCCCGGGGTCGCGTCTGGGCCGGTGCGGATCATTGCCGGCCCGGCCGAGTTCGCTCGTCTGCGACCCGGCGACGTCCTGGTCTGCCAGGCCACGGACCCCGCCTGGACCCCGCTGTTCGCCTCCGCCTCGGCGGTGGTCGCGGAAACCGGGGGGCTGCTGTCGCACGCCGCCATCGTCGCCCGCGAATACGGCATTCCCGCGGTGCTCGGGGTCGTCGAGGCCACCACCCGCATCCACGACGGCCGGACCGTCACGGTCGACGGAAGCGCGGGACGGGTGCGAACCGAGGACTCGGTTCGGCCCGTCGCCGGATAAGACCAGGAACAGGCCCTGAGGTCCGAGAACTGTGGTCAGCAGAACCGGAGGCGTGGCGATGGACCGCATGCACAGCGTGCTGTGCCCGGTGCCGATTGGTGCGGATCTGGATTCGTCCCCACAGGGTTTGATGGCTGGGCGGGGGCTGTGAGGGGTGGTGTCGATGTTTCCTTCGCGGTTCTCTCAAATGGGCTGTGTTGAGGATCAGGAACGAGCGAGAAATCTCCTCGACAATGTCGATGGTTAATTCCTGTGAGTAAAGATGAAATGAAACATTGAACAGGGCTAACATGGCATCGCTCCGAGGTCTAATTTCTCGTTTCCCGGAGCCGTTGATCGAGACGTGAAGGGGGATTCCGTGAGGGGAACAACGGCATCGCGAGGGGGGTGGCGATCAGTTGCTCTGCTCATGTCGGCGTTGATGGGTGTGGCGGGAGCATGGATCAGCCCGCCGTCCTCTCATGGCCTGGTGGCAGATTCCGGTGGGATGAAAGCGCCCGGCATCGTGAAACAGGACGGCGGCAAAAACAAGCGGATCGTGGGCGTAAACACCGACAATGAAGGTGTTCTGACCGGAGACCCGACCGATGGCGTCAAATGGACCGTCACCGTTCCGGGTGGGGACCTGAAGGACAGCGACACGCTCACGATCAAGGACGCGTACAAGCTGACCGGTTCCACCTTCACCGTGAAGGAGAACGGCGTCACCCTCTATCGGGTCCGCAACACCGCGGAGTGCCGGCGGGACACGACTGCTCCTGACTGCAGTCAGACCCTCTACCCCGAAGCGGGTGGGGCCGGTGGCAAGGCCACCGTGAAGGTCGATGACGATGCGGACACCGTTGACGTGACCTACGCCAACGGAGCCAATTTCACCGATGAGTACGTCTACGTCCTGGAGATCGACCTCAAGGTCAAGGAAAAGATCCTGCCGGGGACGTATTTCAAAAACGAGGCCCAGGTCAACGGGAAATCCGTGCGAGGGTTTGTCATCAAAGAGGCCGGAGCCGATCCGGGTGTAGGTACTGTCGTCCTCAGCAAAACGTTTGGTAATCGGATAGGCCCTCCGCCCCCGATCAACCCGCCACAGTTCCTGCCCAGACCGCAGGCTCTCCCGAACCAGGGTCCAGGTGGGAACCAGGTTCCGGATGACGCGGTTTTCACCGTGCACTACCGCTACACCTACGAAGGCGAGGAGCGCAGCGGAACACTTGAGCTCAAGGGGCCGCGATGGATAAGCGACCTGTACAACGTTCCTGTTGGAGCCGTCGTCACGCTCACGGAGGACGAACCTGCCGTGGCGGGGGTCAATTTCGGTGATCCGGAGTTCTCCGGAAGGGGTGTGACCGATGGGGTTCCGGATGCCCGAAGTGCCCAGGTCACTGTTCCTGCTGCGGGGGGTGGATTGCCGGCTAAAACTGTGGTGACGTTGAAGAACCCGATCGCCAGGAAGCTGGCCGTTGTTGATGTGACCCCGGGCGTGTGCTCTGCGGACTCCACGCAACCATCCGACCCCACCGTGAGGATTGGGGAGAGTGAGGACATCACCTACACTCAGCCGCAGATCACCAAAGAAGGAAAACAGGCGACGGTGACGATCACTGCGACCCCGAGGCCGAGGAGCGGCAAGGTGATCGATGAGAAGAACCTGCCTGAGGGGTGGAAGGCCAATGGCGATGGTTCTTTCACGTTCACCAAGACTGTTGCCCAACCAGACTGCGCAGCGGTTCCGGCGATTCCGGTTGTGAAGGCGGGGGTGTGTCCGGTTGATTCGGTTACTCCTACTCAGCCGAGTGTGACGGGTGTTGAGGATACGGATGTCATTGATTACAGCGAGCCTGTTGTTGCTGTTGATGGTGATCGGGTGAGTGTCACTGTTACTGCGACAGCGAAGCCTGGTTCGAGGATTGATACTGCGAATCTGCCTGAGGGGTGGGCTGTTGTTGGTGGGGTTGTGACGTACACCACGACGATCACCCAGCCGAAGTGTGTGGTTCCTGTTGCTCCGAGGATTGATGTTGGTGTTTGTCCTGTGGATTCGTTGACGCCGACGGCTCCTACTGCGGTTTTTGATCCGGTGGAGGGTTTGGAGTTTTCTGAGCCGAAGATTGAGGTCAAGGATGGGAAGGTGACTGTTACTGCTTCTGCGACGGCGAAGGCGGGGTTCCAGATTGGTGGGGTTCTGCCGGAGGGTTGGACGCGGGTGGATGAGACCACGGCGACTTTCACTGTCACCAAGGATCAGCCGGTGTGTGCCGCCCCGACGCCGACTCCGACGCCGCCGGCTCCTCCGTCGGTGACTCCGACGCCGAGTGTCAGCACCCCCCCGGCGCCGACGCCCACCGTCACCCCGACCCCGGTGAAACCGGGTCTGCCCAGGACCGGTGCCTGAGCGGCCGAACGGTGTGATGAATTCTGGGCCCCGATTCCATGGAATCGGGGCCCAGTCCTCGTCCGCAGCGCCGTAGACTCGCCCCATGAACGACACCCCAGCGCTCAGGAGGCTCCGGGAACTCGGGGTGGAGCACACCGAGGTGCGGCACGGCCCCGTCGGTTCGGTCGCGGAAGCGGCTGCGGTGCGCGGCATCGAGGTTCGCGACCTCGTCAAGACCATCGTCGTGCGGCGCGGTGACGGCGACTACGTCTTCGTTCTGGTGCCCGGGGATCGCGAGTTCTCCTGGCCGAAGCTGCGGGCCCTGCTCGGGGTGTCCCGGTTGTCGATGCCGGATGCCGCCGAGGCGAAACAGGCAACCGGATACGAACGGGGCACCATCACGCCTTTCGGGGCCACCCATCCCTGGCCGGTGTTCGCCGACTCCTCCATCGTCGGCCGGTCCATCTCCATGGGAGGCGGAGCCCACGGTGTGGGGGTGAAGCTCCTGGCCGACGACGCGATCGCCGCCCTTGGCGCCACCGTCGCCGACCTGACCACTCCACCTTCCCGCGCTGGTTGAGCCCGCCACGTCCGTCGTTATGTCATTTGGAAAACTTCTGGTCATCTCGTGAAAGGTTTTGTGCCGTGTACGGTACAAAACCTTTCCGAATGACATAACGACAGGAGGTCGGGGACGGTTTCGGTGAGCCGGGCCTCCTATACCCTGACTCGTGAATTCGGCGGGTGACGTTGCCCGCCACGGTTTCCCCACGAACAACGGGAGATGGCGTGGAGCCCAGATACAGGCAGCCCGGTGCGCCGGGTGGTTTCAACCCCCAATGGCAGCCCCAGCCAGCGATGATGCGCACCCTTCCCCCACAACCCGCGCAGCCCTTCTCGTCGCGGTACGCCGCACCGGGGCAGTTCCACCCGGGGCAGTTCCCCCCCGGGGAATGTGCCGTCCTCCTACGGGACGACGTTGCGACCCGCCTGGCAGCAGTCGAACCTCCGTAGCCCGGGCCAAGGACCGCAGCTTCCGGTCGTCCTGGTGTGTCTGCTGCTACCGGTTCTGCTGATCATCGGGGTGGGGGCGATCATGAACAGCTCGTCCCGGGACACGTCCAGCGCCCCCCACACAACATCGGAGCCCCGGAGCACCCCTGGGCGGACCACCACCTCTAGGCAGACCACCACTCCTGGGCAGACCACCACCCCTGGGGCGACGCCGTCGTCGAAACCGACCATTTCCTTTCCCCAGGTGGAGGTGCCGCCGCTTCCCAACTGGCTTCCGCCACGTGACTGGAAGGAGCTGCCGACCACCAGCGACAAGGTCTCCGACAAATTGGTGGCCCACCCGATCAACAAGGCGAACTATCCCGTCGGAAACTGTCCTACCCCACCGAAGAAGTTCACGAACCGCGAACGACACACCGCCTATTACAAGTCCGTGATCGACTGCCTCCAGGACGTGTGGCGCCCCTATCTGACCGCTCTCGACATCGAACAGAAGCCCGTCGACCTGGTTGCCTACGACTCGAACGTCAACACCCCGTGCGGTTCCGACAACCAAGATCTGACGGCTTTCTACTGCCCCAGCAGCGCCACCATCTATGTATCGCGGAAGAAATACGAGTTTGATGCGGAAGCCGGGGCTTACGCAGGCGCAACCGCCATTCACGAGCACTTCCACCACCTCCAGAACCAGCTCGGAACCAACAGATACGCCCGCGCAAACTTCGACGCGGACGCGATGGAGATCACCCGCCGTATCGAACTCCAGGACATCTGCTCCACCTCACGCCTCCAGCTGACCCTCAACCTGGGCGTCACCGCCGACGACTACAAGAGCTTCTTGAAAACCCCGTTGGGAGACGAGGCGCACGGAACCAAGGAGACGATCGTCCATTGGAAGAATCGGGGCTTCTACATGACGACGCTGCAGGGCTGCAACACCTGGGGGGTGTCCTCCGAGGAAGTGGCCTGAAAGGCGCCGCCCCGGAAGGATTCTGGTTCGTCAGCCAAGAGGTCGCTACCTCCGTCCCCTCGGCCCCGTCACCTCCGAAAGAAAACTGAGGAAAGAAGGCAATGATTTCCCCGAACTGACCGATTGGTGCCCTTCGCGTCAATTGATGTCCACCTCCGGTAATTCCTGAAAATACAGTTCGATTGAGATGCGGCTGGTGGCATACAATGCCGTGACGAAGGAGGGGAAAATTGAAAGCAACCAGGTCCCGCAGGGGGCGGAGATCGTTGGCGGTCTTCCTGGCATTCCTGATAGGTCTGGCCGGGATCGTGATCGCGAGCCCCGCGGCCAGGGCAGATGAGGTCGCGGCCATTGACTCAACGAGCATCAAACTCACGAAAGTGGATGCCGAAGAGGCTGCGGTATACATGTGGAGCGTTGTCCGGGTGGATGCGAATTGGAGCATCCCGGACGGCGCCGGACGTGCCGGTGACACATTCAAGATGGTGCTGCCGAAGGAACTCGGGGGAGCCGAGGGCACCTTCGAACTCAAGGGCCGGGAGGGTGACCAGCTCACTTATGGGAGCTGCGAGGTCACCAAGACCGAGGTGGTCTGCACCCTCAACGCGAACGTGGAGAACAAGAACAACGTCGGCGGTTCGCTCTGGGTGAAAACCCAGGCCGTCGCCCTGACGACGGCTTCCAAACTCAGCTTTGAGGTTAACAACGGAACGAAGGTGGAGGTGCCGCTTCCCAACGGGCAGCAGGGCATCGAATACAAACCTTACGTCCCGACCGAGATTGAAAAAGCCGGGTGGTTCCCCGGCGCCAACCAGACCACCATCTACTGGCGCATCGTGATTCCCGGGGACAAGATCTCCGACCGCTCCAGCGTGACCATCCTCGACAACTACCTGCAGGCGGGATCTCACCTCACCGTGTCCGCGGGATACCCGAAGATCCTCTGGATCCCCAGCACCCCGAAGTGCTGGAACGAAATGGAAAGCGCGGAATGCCGAAACGACCTGAGCGACGCCAGTACGCCGTCGAGCACCATCACGGTTGACGATGACAAGGACCAGGTGAAGGTCGTCATCGACAACAAAGGCCAGAACTTCCAGGCCGACCGGATCTACGTGTTCCAACTGGAACTCACGACCGACGGCGAGATCCCCGTCGGTTCCCAGTACGTCAACCGGGGATTCGTGGACGGCGAAATGCGCACCGCCCGCGCCGAGAAGACCTCCTCGGGTGGTGGTACCGGTTCCGGTGACACCGTCGGCCACATCGGCGTGAAGAAAGCCGTCACGAACGGCAACGTTCCCGGCGACACCGTGTTCCCGGTGACCTGGTCCTACCAGTACAAGGGTGTAACCCGCACCGGGGAACTGTCGGTCAAGGGCGACGGGACCGTGGAAACTTTGAACAACGTTCCCAACGGTGTGGTCGTCACCCTGACTGAGAAGGTGCCGGCGGTGGCCGGTTTTGACTTCGGCGATCCGGTGTTCTCCGGTGCCGGGGTGAGCGACGGGGTTCCGGATGCCAACAGCGCCCGGGTGACCGTCGAGGGCTTGAAGACCGCCGAGGTGACTCTCACCAATCAGGTCAATCCGAAACTGTCCCCCGTCAAGGTGACACCGGGGGTGTGTGCCCCGGGTGCGTCGGAACCGTCGGAGCCCACGGTTGAGGTTGGCCCCACCGATGGGATCACGTATTCGGCGCCGGAGTTCACCAAGGCCGGGGACCAGGTGACGGTCAAGGTGACCGCCACGCCTGCGGCGGGCAAGGAAATCGATGACCAGAACCTCCCCGCGGGATGGGTTGCCAATGGTGACGGCAAGTTCATCTTCACCACGACGATCACCCAGCCGACCTGCACCCGGGACGTGGTGCCGGCAGTCCCGAACGTGAATCCGGGGGTGTGCCCGGTGGATTCGACCACCCCCACCCAGCCGACCGTCACGGGTGTTGAGGACACCGAGCAGATCGACTACAGCGAGCCCGTCGTCGTCGTGAACGGTGACCAGGTGACGGTGACCGTGACCGCCACCGCGAAGCCCGGGTATCGGATCGACACCGCGAATCTGCCCCAGGGGTGGGGTGCGGTCAATGGTGTGGTGACCTACACCACGACGATCACCCAGCCGAAGTGTGTGGTGCCGGTGGTCCCGAAGATCGATGTTGGTGTTTGTCCTGTGGATTCGTTGACGCCGACGGCTCCTACTGCGGTTTTTGATCCGGTGGAGGGTTTGGAGTTTTCTGAGCCGAAGATTGAGGTCAAGGATGGGAAGGTGACTGTTACTGCTTCTGCGACGGCGAAGGCGGGGTTCCAGATTGGTGGGGTTCTGCCGGAGGGTTGGACGCGGGTGGATGAGACCACGGCGACTTTCACGGTCACCAAGGATCAGCCGGTGTGTCAGGCCAAGAAGGTGGTTCCGGTGGCGCCGACGGTTTCGGCGAGTGTTTGCAAGGTTGGTTCCACCACGCCCACTGAGCCTGAGGTCACGTTGCCGACCACTGAGGGCATCGCTTATGCGGTGACCAGTCATGAGATTGTGGGTGGGAAGTTCAGGTACACCGTCACTGCTACTCCGGTGGGTGAGGTGTTCGTGATTGATGCTGACAAGCTTGGTGCTGGTTGGGGTGCTCCTGTGAAGGGGGTTTCCACTTTCACTGGTGAGGTTGATGTTCCCACGTGTGTGACTCCTGTTGCTCCGAGGATTGATGTTGGTGTTTGTCCTGTGGATTCGTTGACGCCGACGGCTCCTACTGCGGTTTTTGATCCGGTGGAGGGTTTGGAGTTTTCTGAGCCGAAGATTGAGGTCAAGGATGGGAAGGTGACTGTTACTGCTTCTGCGACGGCGAAGGCGGGGTTCCAGATTGGTGGGGTTCTGCCGGAGGGTTGGACGCGGGTGGATGAGACCACGGCGACTTTCACGGTCACCAAGGATCAGCCGGTGTGTGCCGCCCCGACGCCGACTCCGTCGGCACCTCCGACTCCGACGCCGCCGGCTCCTCCGTCGGTGACCCCGACGCCGAGCGTCAGCACCCCCCCGGCGCCGACGCCCACCGTCACCCCGACCCCGGTCAAGCCGGGCCTGCCCAGGACCGGTGCCTGAGCGGCCGAACGGCTCCGCGGAATGGACAGGTCCCCGACCCTACTGGGTCGGGGACCTGTCCTCTTTTTGTTCGGAGGGTCGACCGCCACCGAACCCCGGGTTCGAGCTGACTAGGGGATTCGTCGTCGAGAAGGCCCCGAAGGGTGGAAAAACCCGTCCCAAAACAGCGTCGCCGCTCGCAGGTGACCGGCGAATCATAGTAGTTTCATGCTCCCGGGGACCCGGCGCGCGGAAGGAGTTCGGCCGATTGGGCTGGCACTTCGCAAGGGTTAGCCTAGTTACCGTTCAGGCATTGTCCTTGGGTCCGGCGAAACCCTCTCGACAGGAAGGAGACCCATGAAGTCGCCCTACTGGGACGTCACCATTACGGGTAAAAGTGATGCGACTGTCAATGGGGTTCCGGTCGAGATGGTGGTGCCCACCAACGTCTACTCGTCGGTGTTCCAGCACCTCGCCACCGCGGCGCGCCAAGCGGGCCGGCCCGTGCTCGCCCGGGGCGTGGACGAGACCCGCGGTGGCCGGGTGTCGTGGTTCACGGTGGACGCCGACGGACAGGCGGCCGCCGCCCAGCCTCCCGAGGCGGTATCCAGCAACGGCCCGGCCGTGGCCCCCAGCAGAGCGGCACTGCCGGCGCCGCGACGCGCCCCCGTCGCGCATTCGACGCACCCGGAACCCCAGCACAAGGCCACCGAGCCGTCGCCCGCCCGCGCCCTGGCCAGACCGGAACTGCAGATGCCCGGTCCCGGCGTGCCGGCCTCCCCGGCGCGGGCCCGAATGCCGGAACCCCAGGAAAGCACCGTCTCCCCGGTGCCGCCGGACGCACCCCCACCGCCAGAACCGCCCCGGCAACCGGCGCCCCCCGGGCGTCCAGAACCGCCCCGGCAGCTGGAGGCGAAGAAAGCGCTACCGCCCGCGACCTCCTCGACCATGCCCCCCAGGCAGGCCCCGCCGCCACCCAATGCACCCCGGCGACCGAACTCCTCGCAGCGACCGGATGCGCCTCCGAGGCAGGGTCCGCCGCCACCCCCGCGGCCGAAACCGCAGGAGGTCTCCCCGCCGACGGCCTCCCCCGACGTGCCGTTCCGGTCGATCTCGATGAACGTGCCCCCGTCCCAGACCCCTCCCGTGCAGGAGACGCCACCGTCGTCGCTGCTCGTGCGCCCCCCGAAGACCGTGCCCCAGGGTGGTTTCCGCGGGGCGATGTACCGGTTGACCTCGGGGCGCGTGAACTTCGGTCCCAGCCAGACCCAGATCCGTCTCGCGGAACGGGACTCCCGGATCTCCCGGTCGCTGGAACGCCCCTACAGCACCGTGTTCCTGTCCTTCAAGGGCGGCATCGGCAAGACATCGACGGCGGTCGGGGTGGGCCTGGCACTCGCCCAGGCGCGTGGTGTGCCCCCCATCGCCATCGACGCCGACCCGGACTCGGGGGACCTGGCCGAACGGCTGCTCGGGGAGGAGGAGATGCTGCGCGTCCGTCCCCGCAGCATCACCGACCTGGTGCGCGACATCCCCAACGTGCGGACCTGGACGGACCTGTCCGGCTACATCACCCAGGTCGACCGGCTGCACGTCGTCGCGGGCGAACAGGACCCCGCGGTCTCGGACAGCCTCACCGCCGAGGGCTACAGACGCGTCCACGACCTGGTGCAGAGCTTCTTCTCCGTCATCCTCACCGACTGCGGCACCGGCGTGACCCACAACGCCATGAGCGGGATCCTCTCCAGGGCCGACAGCGTCGTGATCGCCACCGGCTACGCCTTCTCCGGGGTCAAGAGGGCCGTCAGCACCATCGAATGGCTCTCGCAGCACGGCTACGCGAAACTGGCCCAAGGGGCGATCGTCGTCCTCACCGACAAGGACAACGTGTCGCTCCGGGTTCAGAAGGACATGGTGCGCACCCACCTGGCCACCCACAGCAGGCAGGTGTTCGTGGTCCCGAACGACCAAGCAGTCGCTGACGGCGACCGCATCGACCCGGAACGGGTCCAACCCCGCACGAGGGAGGCGTGGGCGGAGGTCGCCGCGGCCCTGATCGACGGCTACCAGTAGCCGTCGGCGCTGGTGGATGGGCAGTCGTGGCGGGAGCCAGAAACTTCGGCACAGCATCCCCGGAGACCCCGGAATTGCAATACGATGCTCGCAGGAGGTGCCCATGACCGATCAGAACCCCCAACCCCCGACGGAGCCGGGCCCCGACTTCCGAACCGACCCGCAACCCCGGCAACCCGATCCCTACGCTCAACCCAACCCAGGGCAGGCATCCCACTGGCAGGCGCAGCAGCCTCCCATCCCACCCCAGCAGTGGCCGGCCCAACCCCCACACGGATACGGCACGCCTTACCAGCCCTACCCCTACGAGACCAAGCCGAAACGTCCTGGCTCTGCGACCGCAGCAGGTGTACTCGGGATCGTCAGCGGTAGCCTGGGTTTCTTTGTTTTCCTCGGGACGCTGGCCGCCTTCGCCATGATCCAGGACAGGGTTGGCGCCGGATACTACGGAAACCTCGGCGTCGTGATGAGTCTCCTCGGAAGCATCCAGCCCCTCGGGGTTCTCGCGACTGCCATCGCCCTCCTGGTTGCGGGCATCACCTTCCTCAAGAAGAGCGGATACACCGTCCTGCTCGTTGCCGCGTACGCGCAGGCCGTCCTGACGGT
This sequence comes from Arachnia sp., assembly GCF_057238465.1. Taxonomy (NCBI): domain Bacteria; kingdom Bacillati; phylum Actinomycetota; class Actinomycetes; order Propionibacteriales; family Propionibacteriaceae; genus Arachnia; species Arachnia sp. The sequence goes on along the minus strand of NZ_DBHHFZ010000003.1, from coordinate 210,762 downwards.
GATCGACCTGGGGATCAACGCCATCGACATGAACCTCTCGGGAACCATGAGCGTCGACCCCCACGGTACGACGGGAGGATTGCTGGTGGGGATCGTCTTCCGGGGAGTGATCGGCCTGGGGCTCGCCGGAACCACCATCTCGCTGCTGAGCAAGCCGGAAGCGAAACAGTGGGGAAAACGGACCCCCTGACCACCGCTCCCGGCTCGGCGACGCGTCCTCCATGTACTTCAAGCTGACAGATGACGCGTTGCCCACGCCGAACGAACAAACCGGTGCACCCCGCCTTGATCCAGCGGCCGCCCAGTTCCTTGTTGCCACTCCAGCCCGGACCGACATCCCCGGAGATGATGACGGCTGGTTTGCGCGGCGTATGTCGACGATGCGGGACGTGATCGTCGGCAACCGCCCGGACTAAGGTGAAGCAGACGCTTCCATTGTTAGGCTGAGGTCATACAAGACTGCGAAAGGACCGAGACAGTGGAGTTCATTCCTGGAGCCGGGGCCTGCCTGGCCACCCGCAACGTCATCGAGAAGAAGGGGCTGGTGCGCTGGATGGTGCGGGGCGAGTCGAAGGCACCCGCCGACAACGGCTGGCAGATCATGAGTCACATCGACACCTCCGAGTACCTCAACGACACCTCAAACTGGCAGATCGTCGACTTCAACGACCTGTGCACCATCGAACCCGCCCTCATCGGCATCTGGGACCTGCCCGTCGGTTCCGACCTGCAGATCGTGCGCGACGAACTGGGCATCCGGATCGTCGACACCCCCACGGGCCGGGAGATCCCGGTCGAGAACCTCTACGTTCCCCCGTACCGGCGAGCGGAGTAAAAGACACCCGCGCCTCGTCGTCAAGCTTCCCGCTGCCGATTCCCGGTGGTTCGCTTGTCTTGTGGTCAGACGCTTGCGCTGTAGCGCTGGCGTTTGTCCGTAAGGCAAGCGTTTCCGTCGGGAAGGCTGGCGTTCGTCGGGAAGGCTGGCGTTCGACGGGAAGGCAGGCGTTCGACGGGTGGGCTGGCGGACGACGGGGTGCCGCGACCGCCCCTCAGGACGGGTGCGCGGCACCCCGACGGAAAATGCCCCAGCGGCAGTGACCCGGCGGCTCAGTTCCTGGTGTAGTGAGCCACGTAGTCGATCTGGATGTCGGAGACAGACGGGGTGTTTTCACCCGGGAGGCCACCGTCGACGGTTTCGGTGTGGCTCTCCTTGCCGTTGGGATCCATCGCTCCGGTCTGGAAACCGCAGAACATTTCCTTGTCGGTGATGTTGGGCTGGTCGATCCGGCCCCACTCCTCGCCGTCAAGGGTGAAGATGATGTAGTCCTGCTCCACGATCACGCCGTAGGTGTGCCATCCGGTCATGTCCTCGTGATCGACGAACTTGTGGTCCTGCTTGTTTTCGGGATCCCAGTGGTAGGTTCCCATGATCTCGGGGCCGTTGACCCGCCCTTCGGCGAAGTCGATCTCCGGCGGCCAGCCCTGGTCCTTCGGCCAGAGCAGGAAGACGTAGCCGATGCCCTTGGCCTTCGGGAACTTCGCGCGAACCTCCCAGCGACCACGCGAGGCCGAGAACACCTTCTCCGTGCTGGTGCCGCCGGCGTTCCACCGTCCGTCTTTGTAATCGGTGCGCACGATCAGCTCACCGTTTTGGACGAACGTGTTCTCGTCGGACATGACCCCCATGGCGCCGTGCCCAACCTCGGGTTTGCCCCAACCGTAGTGTTCCCAGCCCAGCTCCTCGAGAGAGGCGTCAAAACCTTCGAAGTAGTCGATGCTCCAGCCGCTGATCTCAGCGTCGGAACGGCTCTGGCCGGACGAATTCCCGGAGGATCGCTGCGGCGAGGCGGAACTGCTGGGAGAGGACTCGCCGGACGACGGGGCGTTCAGGGGCGAGCGTTCGCCCGACGACCTCGACACGGGCGTCTGCTCCGGCGTCGGGGATGTGGTCGTCGACCGCGCGGGGCTCGGCGTCACCGTAATGGCCGCCTCGGCGCCGGTGGGGCTGCTTGAGCTTGGTGGTGCCGCTCTCGGGGTGATCCGCTCCGTGCTGAGAGAAGCGGGGGTCGCGGCCAGTTCCTGGTCCGTGTTTTGAGGCTGTATCAACAGTCCCCCGGTGATCGTCGCGGTGGCAAGCCCCAGCGCCATCAGGGGTCGAACAATTCGGCTTGGTAACAAGAGCACTCCCTTTCAGTACACCAGAGAACCCTAACTTGCGATCCAGCCATCACAAGTCATCTCCGGGCCAGGAATGTGTGCTGGTCCCATCAGCAGGGGGCGACACGCTAGGATGCAGGAATGAGCGGGCTGGGGGGTCGGTAGGTGCTCGCAGCTTCTTGGGGGAGGCTGATGAACAAGTGATGAAACCGCACATTTCCGTCTGCATCCCGGTTTATCAGGGGGCGTCGACCCTCGCGGCGACCCTGCGGTCGGTGCTGGCCAGCGGACGCGCCGACTTCGAGGTGGTGATCCGGGACAACGGCTCGACCGACGGCACCAGCGACGTGATCGCCGGGTTCGACGACCCACGCATCCGGATCATCCGATCCGAGAAGACCCTACCGTTGCCGGCCAACTGGCGCGCGACCGTCGACCAGGCCCGCGGCGAGCTGATCAAGGTGGTGTGCGCCGACGACCTCATCCATCCGGACTGCCTTGCCACGCAGGCCGCGCTCCTGGAGGACCCGTCGCTCGCCCTCGTCGCGTGCCGCCGCGACTTCATCGACGGCAACGGCAAGGTCCTGACCCGCAACGCTGGTCTGCCGGGCCTGCTGGGGCGTCGCGGCGTCCACGAGGTCGCCAGGGCGGCGGTGCGGTTCGGGATCAACCCGGTCGGTGAACCCGCGTGCGTGATGTTCCGCCGCAGGGACTACGAAGCCATCGGCGGGTTCGACGGTTCGAACGTGTTCGCCATGGACATCGACGCCTGGCTGCGGATCCTCACCCGCGGCGACATGTTCGGCCAATCCGAGTCCCACGCCGCGTTCCGCATGTGGACGGAGTCGTTCTCCAACAGCCACAACCGGCAGCAGCTCGACGATCACATCCGGTTCCTGAGACGGGTCGCGAACGATCCCCGCTACGAGATCCCGGCCGTCCTGCGTCACCTCGCGCCCGCCGCGGCCCACGTCTCCTGGCGCGCCTGGACGGTGCGACAGCGACTGTGGGGCAGGAAGTCCGCGTCCAAGACCGGCTGAGGGGTGGTTTCGACTCGGGTCGCTCGTTCCTCACGACCCGGCTCAACCAGCTTTGAGGAGTTTGGGTCAGGCGGTCTGGAGGCGTCTCAGACCGAGGAAGAACGGCACCAGGCAGCAGCAGGAGAACGCGAACCGCGCAATCCTCCAGGCCGGTTCCTGGGGGGCGAGGATCGATGCGGCGCAACCCGCCACCGCGGCGACGATCAGCGCCACCACCGGCCAGGCCACCCGGACAGGGGCGTGGCGTCGCGTCACCGCGAGTCGCAGCACCACCGCCTGCGCGAACAGCGCCAGGAAGGTCGCTGCCGCGGTGCCGTTGAGCCCGAACGGCACTATGAGGGCGAAGGTCGCGGCGATCTTCACCACCACGGCCACCACCGACGCCCACGCCAGCGGCACCGACCAGCGGATCGTGATGAGCATCTGGCTGCTCGCCGCCGCAGCCGCGACGGGGAACGCCGCCAACCCGATCAGCGCGACCACCGCTACCAGCTCCTCCTGCGCGTAGGTGGAGGGCGCGAAGATCTGCAACAGCGTGGGAGCCGCGACGGTGACGCCCAGCACCGCCCATGCCACCAGCGAGAACACGCCGTCGCGGGAGGTCGCGATCACCCGCCACCGCTGGGCGTCGTCGACGACGTTCTTCAGGCGCGGCAACCAGGCACGGTTGGTGAAAGTCAGCATGAGCGTGACGACATTGCCGATGGTGAACGCCACCTGGTAGCGCGCCACCTGAACCTCGCCCAGCATGCGCTGGATGATGAACCGGTCCCCGGCGGTGAGCAGGAAGGTGGACAACCCGGTGAGGGCCAGCGGAATCCCGAGACGCAGCCCGCGACGCAACGTCTCCTTGTCGAACAGTCCCGCCAGCCGTGGCCTGGTCCACGCCAACCCCAGCGCGAGCGCGACCACCTGCCCGATGATCCCGCCCAGCGCGTACACCTCCGCGGTGCGCTCCCAGGTGAACAGCAGCACCAGGCCGAGCAGCAGACCACCCACCGTCGAGATCAGCGACACGGTGGCGAACCGCGCGAACCGGTCCTCGGCCTGCAGCAGCGACAACGACAGCATCACCCCCGCGCCGGGTGCGGTCCAGCCCAGTGTGATGAGCACCAGCGTGTAGCTGGAGAAACCCAGGGCGGGCGCCCACAGCGGCGACAGCAAAGCAATGCCCCCGACGATGACCACGTCGATGGCCAACCCGGCGGCCAGCAGTCCGCGGGCGCGGGCGGGGTCGTCGTCCTCCACCCGCTGGATCTCGAGGGCCTGGTCCAGACCGAGCACGGTGAGAACGATCAACAGCTGGTAGAGCGCGATGGCGGCCGACAGCGACCCGAACGCCGCCACCGGCAGGACGTGGGTGAGCACGGGGGAGACCACCGTCGCCACAACCATCTGCATGGACCAGATCACGACGTAGAGCATTCCCCGGCCGAACAGGTCGGAGGTGCCTCCCCTGCCCGTGACCCCGGCCGGTTCCTCCAGGGGTGTTTCAGTCTCCTCCGGGTTCATGGCAGCGGCCACAGCTCCTGCTCTATCCGGTCCAGCAGAGCGGTTGAGTCCTCGCGGAACTTGCGGGCGAACAGAACGGGCGAGTCCTCCCGGGTGCGGGCGGCGCGCAGCGCCGGGAGGTCGGTCTCGTCCAGCCACCGCGGGTTGGGGCTGGGTTGTTTGCCCCAGTCGATGTACCACGCGGCCCCCGGCAGGTGGCTCGACTCCCACCGGGCGCCGAACGCGGGGGAGGTCAGCAGGCTGGGGATCATGGTCTCGTCGGGGATCCACGTCGTGCGGAAATAGTCGACGAGATCCGGCCGAGAATCGACGATCTCCAGGATCAGTTCGGTGTGGTGGCGGGCGAGGACCTTCAGCTGCGAACCGCCCGCGGGGTGAATCCCCTTCGGCCAGCGCCTGGGAATCAGCGACCAGACGCGTTTGCGGTCCCTGACCCGGTTGCCGAACACGAAACGGTCGTAGCCACCCATCGGACCCCAGTGCCTGATCGGCAGCCTGCGCACCTTGGCCCACGACCTGCCCCGCGCCCGGCCCAAACGCTCCACGAGCCCCTCGACGTTGACCAGCGGGTAGTCCGCCCCCGTCATCATCACGACGTGCTGGGCGTCGGTGGTGGCGCACGCGGCCCGGTAACCTGCGAGCTCGGCCTCCACCAACCCGAAGGTCGCCCACCCCGAGGAGACCCGCGGCAGCAACCGGACCCGCTCGGGAAGCGCGCCGGTCAGTTCGTCGTGCATCTGCTGCGGCACGCCCGCGTCGACATGCAGGAAGATCGGGAGCCCATCCAGCGCCCCCACCAGCCGCCGGAGCAGTTTCGGTTTGTCGTGGGCGAGGAGAACGACTGCGACGGTCATGAAGCGCTGCTTTCCGGGAGTTTGTACACGGCGACCCCGTCCCCCTGGTAGGCGACGGTCACCCCGGGGGTGTTCCGGAGCGCCTGTTCGAGGCGGGCCTGGTCGGAGGCCAGTTGCTGGCCGTAGCGCTCGTCGAAGGCCTTCATCCGGTCGCTCGCCAACACGTAACGCACCCTCGCCGGCGCCGCCATCCAGTGTTTCATGAGCACATCCAGATCGGCCTGCGGATCGTAGTCGGCCCCGATCCCGGAGGGGTAGACCTCGGTGGTCTTGTCGCGCAGCAGCAGCTCCCGGGACAGGTAGAACATGTCCTTGCCCAGCAGGTGCAGCGGCTCGGCGAGTTCGCTGCCCAGCGTGAACACCTGGGTGTCGGCGGTGATGTGCTCCTCCACCCAGGTCACGGCCTTCACGTTCTCGGGGTTGATCACCCTCGTGTAGTCCATGCCGGTGGTTCCGATGACGAACACCGTGGTCAACGCGACCACACTGGCGTTGCGGATCGGGTGCCACAGCACCGTCCAGAACCTGCGGCCGGTCTGGGGCAGGTTGATCGACCCGATGATCGCGAGCCACGGGAGGCAGAACAACGAAACCCGGAAGATGCCTTCCGAACCGTAGGAGTTCGCGGCGAACAACCCCACCGGGCTGGCCGCGGCCAGCGCGAGCCCCAGGGTCATGCGGTTGCGGAAACGGATCAGGGCGACGAGCGCGGCGACGCCGATGCACACGAGCGCGATGGACGGCACCCAGAACGTGATCCGGTTGACGAGATCCGTGGTGAGGGCGCTGGAACTTGGCCTGGCGGGAGGCCTGAAGTTCGAGAAAACGTTGAACAGCTCGCCGAGGGACACGTACGACTTCAGCACGCCGCGGTTGAACAGCGCCCAGACCACGGCGGGAGCCGCCAGCACCAACGGCGCCCACCACAGCTTCATCAACCGCACCACCACCAGGGCGATGCAGATCAGCATCGCCAGGAAGGGGCTGAGCTGATGGGTGGGGGCGACGGCGACCGAGAGCATCAGGGCGGCCCAGACCCGCGACCACTTCAGGCCCGTGCTGTTTCGCAGCAGCGCCGTGGTGGCGGTCGTCACGAACGCCAGGCCGACCACCTGGGGGGCGTAGAAGCTGGTGGTGAGGCTGGAACCGAGCGCGAACACCAACCCCGCCCACCAAGCACGTTCCTCGTCGACGAAGTAGCGTGCCAGCTGCGCGACCGCCAAGCAGTTCACGCCCGCGCCGACGGCACCGAACACGGCGGCGTACATCATCAGGTCCGGCCAGCCCGCGGCCTGCTGCACCAGCGCGCTGGACGCGAAAAGACCCGAGTAGGCCTGGTAGATCCCGGCCTCGCGGTCCAGGCCCCCATTGGCGATCAGCAGGTTCACCAACCCGATGTGGCGGGCCGCCACCTGCACCGTCGGTGTGCCGTACATCACGGCCTGGGTCATCGGGACGACGGTTGCCAGCAGCACGATGCTCCAGCTGCGCCCACCGACGCTGGAGAACGCCCAGCACACGGCGAACACGATCGCGCCCAGCCCGAGGAACCACAGCGGGCCGGCGGCCAGGGCGGCGCCGTAGAGGGCGGGGGGCTGGTGCTGCGTGGCCGCGGCGATCATCGCGATGAGGAAACCGGCCGTGGCAACGCCGATCGGCCCGATCATCGCCCGTCCCGTCCGGTGCACCCACGTCGTGTCCAGCCTCGGCGGTCGTTTGCGCGCCACCCACACCGCGACCGCCGTCGAGGCGAGCAGGATCAGCGTAGCCATCACCCGTGGATGCCAGAAACTGGTGAGCGCCATCGGCAACGAACACAGGATCAGCACCGCCAGGCTGCCGACGAACCAGGACAGGATGAGATCGAGACCACGCAGCCGGTACACCAGCCCGATCGCCAGACCGGGAACGGTGTGCAGCAGAACGGCCACCAGCACCCCCTGGAAACCGCCGTTGCCGCCGGTGAGCGTCAGCATCACACCCACGAACCCGAGAAAGGCCACGAGCAGCGCCAACCAGAACTGGTTCAGCAGGTCCTCGGCGTTCCTGGGGGGCGACGTGACGGCGGCGGGTTTCATCTCCGGGTCGGGAACGATGGAGACACGCGCGGGAACGGTGGTTGTTTGCCCGCCCTTCCGGGACTCGGTACTCATCTGGGATCCCCCTCGTTGCTGCGAGCGATGTCACGCTCTGCGGGCGGTGGATGGTTTCTGCTCTCGGGTAGAGTCACGTAATGCTGGAACAACCTATGCGTAGCAGCGACAACCCCGAGTGGGCCGGTGCGGTATGGGTCGGTGAACTCGATCTTAGCGACCTGGCATCGGCACCAGCGGATTCGAGACTCGAACTGGCCGGCGGATCTAACTACCGCAAGGCCCGTTTCCTGGCGCGCGAGGGCCAGGCCCTGCGCGGTTTCGTCACGGTGGGCGTCGAGGAGGGGCAGGTCCGGGCCGGCGATCTGCGACGGGCCGCCGAGGAGCTTCCGGCCGCCGTCCCGGAACCGGAACCGCCCCGGCCGCCGATCAGCGTGGTGATCTGCACCCGCGACCGGGGCCGGTTGCTCAAGGACGCGGTGGATTCCGTCCTGGCCAGCGACTACCCGGGTTTCGAGGTAGTGGTGGTCGACAACGCAGGTGTCACATCCGAGACCCGCGACGTGGCCCTGCGCCACCCCGACCCCCGGGTGCGCTACGCCCACGAACCGCTCGCGGGGAACTCCCGCGGCCGCAACCGGGGGGTGCGGGTGGCGGTGAACGAGCACGTCGCCTTCATCGACGACGACGTGGTGGTGGACCGTCACTGGTTGACGGGGATCGCTCGCGGGTTCGCCCGGGATCCTCACGTGGGGCTGGTGTGCGGGCTGGTGCCCAGCGGCGAGATCCGCACCCGCACGCAGGCGTGGTTCGACCAGCGCGTGACCTGGGCCGACGCGCGGGAACCGCGCGTGTACTCGCTGTCCTCGCCGCCACCGGAGCTGCCGCTGTTTCCCTTCCAGGTGGGCGCCTACGGCACGGGTGCGAACACCGCGGCCACCAGGACGGCCTTCGAGAGCGTCGGCGGCTTCGACGTCGCCCTGGGCAGCGGCCAGCCCACCAAAGGAGCGGAGGACATCGATCTGTACGTGCGAATGCTCGCGGCCGGGTACTCCATCAGCGTGGAACCCTCGGCCATCACCTGGCACCGTCACCGTTCCGACCTTCCCGCGCTCAAGGCCCAGGCCCGCGGGTACGGCACCGGGCTGGGGGCGTGGTGCACGAAGATCCTGTTCACGCCGTCGCTGCTTCGCCTGGCGTTGACGAAGGTGCCGGGTGCGGTCGCCAGGATGCGGGCGATCGCCCGGGGCGGCTCGCCGGATCCGGAGGGCACCGACGCGGTTTTCGGGTTTCCGCGGGGGTACACCGCATCGCTCGGGTCGTTGGAGATGCGCAGCGCACTCACCGGTCCTCTGCGTTACGCCCAGGCGTGCCTGGGCAGGTGGCGGCATCATCGGGAGGGATGGGCAGGGGCATCCGGGTAGGACCGGCCCCGGGCACCACGACCCGCCCCGTGAGGGATGGGTGCGCGGCCAGCAGCTCGTCGTGGAGATCCGGAAGCAGGAGCAGCACCTCTGCGGGATCCGCCGCGACGAGAGCCTCCGGGCTGATCACGGGAATGCGGCTTGCGGGCATGCAGCGCCCCTGCTTGGCCGGTGACGCGTCGCCGACCGCGAGGATCGCGCCGGCGGCGTCGCCCACCATCGCCAGCTCCGCGACGGCCTTCGACGCGGCCCCGTAGGCGAACAGGCGCGTGCCCGCGGCGTGGTGCCCCTCCAGGTAGCTGCGCAGCCGCCCCGTCGAGGCCGAGACCGCCTCCGCCAGGCAGGTGAGTCCCTCCGGGATCGCCAATCCCCGCCGGGACTCGTCGTCGTAGGCGGCCAGCAGGTCGGCGTCGGGTTGTCCGCCGCGGCTGGCGAGCACCACCGCGACCCCACCGTAGAGGTCGTAGCGCAGCACACTGGTGGGGGTGATCCCCACCGTTCCCAGCGCGGTCCGCAGCGACGTGAGGGTGAAGTAGCCGTAGTGGCCGTGCCGCAGCACGGTCCAGGTGCGCTGCGCGACGACGTCGCCCAGCGGCTGGATGAGGAAGACGGCCAGGCCGTCGTCGGCCAGCGCCCCGGCGCGGCGCGCCAGGGCGGCCGGGAGGTCGCGGTCGTGCATCAAACCGAAGCTGTCGACCACCAGGTCCGCGGAACCTTCGACCGGGGTCAGGTCGAGCAGCGACAGCCAACTGCCGCCGTGCGGGGAACCGAACTCGACGACCGTGGCCCGGCCGTCGAGGTGACCGAGCCTGCCCAGGTCCGCGACCGCCCGGCGGGCCTGGTCGACGACAGCCCGCGGCTCCGGCACCGGCACCTCCGGTTCGGTGGTGTCATCGGCGTCGAGCTGCGCCAGGCCGCAGTCGGGGCACAGCCGCAGCGCCAGCGCGTGGGTGGGGTCGGGCAGCGGGTCGGTGGGCAGCGGCCAGTGCCGCGGCGACGGCTGGGCACCCAGGTCGAGCACGATCACGCCGGCGTCGGAGCCGCACAGGATGCACTCAGCCATGATTCGTCCCCGCCGTCCCCGCTGTTCGCGGCTTCACGGCATCACCCGGAGCCCCGCGTCGATCCGGGAGCTCTCCTGCAGTTCGCGGATCCGGGCGAGCCGGACGAACCGGTGGGTGAACAGGTCCTCGGTCATGCCGTGGTCGCGGTAGGCGGCCACCAGTTCCCGCGCCCCGTCGGCGATGCTGCGGCGCACGTTCGCGCCCGGCAGCAGGCTGCGCAGCCGGGAGAAGTCCACCCGGTAGGAACGCGGGTCGTTGCCGGCCTCGCCGGTGATCCGCACCGCCGCTCCGGTCTCGGCGGCGACCACCTCCGCGATCTCCGCGACGGTGACGTTGTTCGCCTCGATGCCGACGTTGATCTTCTCACCCCGCACCTCGGCGGCGGGCGCCACCAGGGCGGCTGCGAACACCTCGGCGATGTCGGCGGCGTGCACGAGCGGCCGCCACGGGGTGCCGTCGGAGAGCACCAGCACCTGACCGGTCAGCAGGGCGTACCCGACGAGGTTGTTCAGCACGATGTCGGCGCGCAGCCGCGGGGAGAAACCGAAGGCGGTGGCGTTGCGCAGCGAGACGGTGCAGAAATCCGTGTCGGTGAGTTCGTCGAGATCCTTCTCGACCCGCACCTTGCTGATCGCGTACGGGGTGACCGGCGCCAGGTCGGCGTCCTCCGCGACGAGCCCGTCGCCCGCCGCGCCGTAGACGCTGCACGTCGAGGAGTACAGGAACCTGCCCACGCCCGCCTGTTTCGCGAGCCGCGCGAGCCGCACCGAGGCCGCGTGGTTGATGTCGTAGGTGATCTCGGGTGCGAGATGTCCGAGGGGGTCGTTCGACAACGCCGCTAGGTGGATGACCGCGTCGAATCCCTCCAGGTCGGCGGCGGTCACGTCCCGCAGGTCGAGGCGTAGGCCGGGCGGATCGGTGGGGGCGGGGCCGAGCACACAGTCGGCGAACCAGCCGATGTCGAGGCCGGTGACCTCGTGGCCCGCGGCCCGCAGCACCGGGGCCATGACGGTGCCGAGATAGCCTTGGTGGCCGGTGAGCAGGACCTTCATGCGGGAACTCCGATCTTCACTGTGGTGGTGGGCACGACGAACGCCTCGGCGTACCGGTGGTTGCACTGGATGCCGCGCAGTCTCATGAGCGCGGTGAACGCCTCCGCGTCGAACCAGGGATGCCCCTCGGCCTGGCTGGGGTAGCGGCGGGTGATGACATCGGCCTTGAGGTGTGCCACCTCGTCGGGAACGGGCACGAACGTGACCGGTGTGGGCAGGTCGGATTCGTACTTCGCGATCTCGTATCCCCACACCGGTTGGCGACGGAAGGTCTGGGCCAGCAGTTCGGCGACGAGCCGGTGGTCCTGGTGGGCGTCGCCTTGCTGGGGGCCGATCACCAGGTCCGGTTCCCCCGCTTCGCGCATCGCCACGACGGCCTGTTTCACCTCGCCCCAGCGAGCCGGGAGCCGGTTGTCGGGAAAACCCGCGACCCGCACGTCGAGGGTCGTCCCGGTGCACAGCTCCGCCAGGGCGGCTCGTTCCTCGTCCTCGCGGACGGTTCCCGCGCCGGTGAGTACGAGTGCCGTCACCCGCATCCCGGGATTGGCCTCGCACAGCATGCGCACGGTGGCGCCCGCGCCGATCGCGATGTCGTCGCAGTGCGCCCCCGCCAGCATCAGGTGGTGCACGGGTTCGAGGATCACGGCACCGTCACCACGCCGCGACGACCCCAGGGCACGTTCCCGGAGCTGTACATCGCGTCCAGCAGGGCGCGTTCCTTGAAGGTGTCGGCGGACAGCCAGAACCCGTCGTGCCGGTAGGCGATCAGCTTCCGGGTCGGCAGGAGCGATCCGAACGCGACATCCAGGTTGCGTCCCCCACCGAGATGGTCGAAGAACGGCTGGCGCAGGATCAGGTAGCCGCCGTTCTCGCGGATCGGCAGCTCCGCCAGGCAGTGGAAGCCCGCGACGGTGTTGTCCTCTCGGACGTCGAGCACGTGGAACGAAGCGTTCGGACGCACCGCCAGCATCATTGCCGCGGCATCCGGTGAGGCCTTCATCCTCTCGACCATGTCGTCGAGGGAGACATCGGAGAGCACGTCGGAGTAGTTCGCGAAGAACATCTCCTCGTCGGCGACGAGGTGCCGGGCCAGCCACAGCCGCTCCCCGATCGGGGTGTCCTTGCCGGTGTCGAGGTATTCGACGTTCCAGTGGCGGGCCTGCGGATGGTTCGCGGCCACCCGGCTCACCGCGTCCTGGATCTGGTCGGCGGCGTGACCGAGGCACAGCACGAAATCGGTGTGCCCGTAGGCGGCGTAGTGGCTCATGATGTGAACCACCAACGGTAGGTCACCGACGAGCTGAAGCGGCTTGGGTAGCCCCTCTCCGTTCCACCCAAGCATGCGCATGCCGTAACCGCCGCAAAAAAGTACGACTTTCATTGTTTCCCCAAGGTTTCGACTTCAAGTTCGGGCAGTGGCCACACGAGCCGGGTCCCGGCTCTCAGGGTGGCCGCCAGCTGGGCGGTGATCTCCTCGCGGAGATTCCACGGAAGCACGAGCACGTCGTCGGGGCAGTCCTCGACGAGGTGCTCCGGCGACACCACCGGGATGCGGGTACCGGGGGTGTAGCGGCCGTGTTTGAAGGTGTTGCGGTCCGCGGCGTAGGCCAGCAGGTCGGGGCGGATGCCGCAGTAGTTGAGCAGGGTGTTGCCCTTCCCGGGTGCGCCGTACGCGACCACCCTGCGGCCCGCCCGCCGGGCCTCGATCAGGAACGCGACCAGGTCGTCGCGGATCCCGGCGGCCCGCTGCGCGAGACCGAGGTAGCCCTCGGGGCCGTCGAGCCCGGCGGCCCGCTCCACCGCCTCGATCTCCGCCACCCGCGGATGCTCGGCGACATCCGTCTCCTCGGGTGCCGCCCACAACCGGATCGACCCGCCGTGCGTGGGCAGCAACTCCACGTCGACGAGCCTCAGCCCGCCCGTCGCGAGCCCGTGCCGGGCGGCGAGCACCGTCCAGTACTGGAAGTGTTCATGATAGATGGTGTCGAACTGGGCGGCGGTGATCAGCGACAGTGCGTGATGAACCTCGATGGAGACCCGCCCGGTGTCGGCGACCAGACCCCGCAACCCGGAGGCGAAACCGGTGATGTCGGGGATGTGGGCGAAGACGTTGTTGGCGACGACCAGATCGGCCGGGCCGTGTTCGGTGCGCACCTGCGCCGCGACTTCCTCGTCGAGGAAGGCCCGCAGCATGGGAATGCCCTTGGCGCGGGCCGTTTCGCTGCAGTTGAGGCTCGGTTCGATGCCGCGGCAGCGGATGCCGAGGTTCACGACGTGCTGGAGCAGGTAGCCGTCGTTGGCGGCCACCTCCACGACGAAACCGTCCGGGCCGAGCCCGAGGGATTCCACGGCCTGGTCGACGAAGCGCCGGGCGTGCTCGACCCACGAGGAGGAATAGGAGGAGTAGTAGGCGTAGTCGCCGCCGAAGGTTTCCTCCGGAGTGATCAGGGCGGGGATCTGCAGCAGCAGGCAGTCGGGGCACAATCTCAGGTGCAGCGGGTAGGTCACCTCTGGCTGGTCGAGCTGCTCCTCGGAGAGGAAGGACTCGCACGGCGGGCTGGCCCCGAGGTCGAGCACGGAGACGAGCTCGCTGTTGCCGCACAGGCGGCAGCTGATGCTCACCGGGGGTTTCCTTCCTGCTTGCGGCGGCGCCACCGGATGGCGAAATGCCCGACGACGTAGCCGACACCGGTCATCGCGAGTGCGGATGCGATCGCGAACGCGCCCCCCAGGCCGCGGCCACGGGTGCGGGGGGCAGAGAAAAGTTCCCGCAGGAAGCCGCGCGGCAGGATGCGCGTGGCGTAGGACATCTCGGTGGACAGCGACGCCTGGTGCGAGGTGCGTTCGGTCACGGCGGCCTTCGAGATGCCCTCGGCGTAGGCGCGGCGCCACAGGTAGTTCCACTTGAGACGGTCGGGGCTGACGTGGTGGTGCACCCGGCTGCGCGGTTCGAAGAGAATCCCGGCGTCTGGGTGGTGGCGGGTGGCGCGGATGCACAGCTCGGTTTCCTCGCAGCCGTACGGCACGCGGCCCACGCGGCCGAGGTCCTCACCGAACAACCCGGCGGTGTCGAACACGCTGGTTCGGAACGCCATGTTGCAGCCCATGACGTTGCGCACCGGGGCCAGGGCGGTGGGTTGGCCCTCATAGGTGCAGCCGACCACCCAGTCGAGTTCGCCCCGGCCGCTGGGGGCGGCGGGCAGCGAGACGGGCCTGGTGGCGCCGTCGGGCCAGCGGGGGGTGGCGGCGCCGCCGGTGATGAGCACCTCGCGGTCCGCGAAGGGCGCGAGGAGGTGGTTGAGCCAGCCGGGTTCCGGGGTGGCGTCGTCGTCGAGGAAGACGATCACATCCGTGTCGACGAGCCCGATCGCCGTGTTCCGGCCCCCGGACAGACCCCGTTTGCGGGCGTTCGCGATCACGTCGACGAACGGGCCCGCGAGTTCAGCTGACCTGGTCAGGAGTTCGTCATTGTGGTCGACGACCACGAGCACCCGGCCCTTGCGCCCGGATTCCCGGAGTTGGCGGGCGGCCTCCAGCACCCCGTCGCGCAGGTCCGTCCAGCGGTCCAGTGTGTATGCGCAGACGACAACGGTGACGCTTTCCGGGTCGTGGGTGTCGTCGTTCGCCGGTGGGTCAGAAGGGGCCTCAGACATTCAGGTGTTCCCACTCGCGTGAGCGCAGGCGGCAGGTGGGTAGGTGGTGGCGCGCCGGGGCGGCGACCAGCCGGGTGCGTTTGGCGCGTCCGTGGCGGGCCGTCTCGGTGGTGATGGTGCGCAGCACCCGCTGTCCGTCGGCGAAGGTGCGCAGGTTGCTCTCGCCGTGGATCCGGCTAAGTTCGAAGCTGGGCACCTCGGTGACCGCCAGGCCCGCCTGGGCGACGCGAACCGTGACGAGGGTCTCGATCTCGAAGCCGTCGCCCCAGATGCGGCTGCCGTCGGCGGGCTGGGGCAGGTCCGGGTCTGGTAATCGCAGCGCCGGGACGATGTCCCTCCAGAACGCGTTGTATCCGTAGCACAGGTCGGTGAACTTCGTTCCCAGGCATAGGTTGCTCAGCACGTTCAGTCCCCAGTTGCCGGCTGAGCGCAGCCGGGTCAGGTCCACGGAACCCCCGCCAGGCATGTACCGCGATCCCTTCGCGAAATCCGCGCCCTCGACCAGCGCGTCGACGAAGGCGGGGATCTCACACGGGTCGGCGGAACCGTCGGCGTCGAGGGTGACGACGATGTCGCCGGTGGCTGCGTGCATCCCGCAGATCAGGGCGTTGCCCTTGCCGGTGCGGGTCTGGTTTATGACCTGGAGGTTGGACAGGTGGCGTCGTGCGACATCGACCGTGCCGTCGCGCGAACCCGCGTCCACCAGAACCACTTCGTGGACGTCTGGCATGTCCGGCAGCAGCACCTCCAGGTTCCTGGCCTCGTCCTTGGTGGGGACGATGACGGACACGCGCGGACTGCGTGGACGAATGTGCATGGTGAACCCCCTTGCCTCGGTATCAAGAAGCGCGCAGCCGCAATGGACGTGTGGTGTGCGCTTGAAACCAAAAGGTGGCAACACGGCACGTCATCATGATCGAGAACTGCGCATTTATGGTGATCATATGCTGAATCCCCGGGTCTGGGTGGGCACTGGGATACTCGCGGTGTGTCCGAAGGTGTCCGAACGATCGTCACAAGCACTTTTGCTGTTTCCAGGCCGTTAGTTCCCGGGCGTGTCGGAAGTTGAATAAAAAAGGAAATGGCGCTCAGCGTTAGGATTGAAGGGATGAGCAGGGAAATGGCCGAAAGGTGGACAAAATCCCCTATTTTTTATGGCCATTTTCCAAGGATATTGATCGACTCGGCGCGGATATGACGAGGGAATCGCGCCATCCAGGCTGGTCGGGCCGGGCTGTGAGGAACGAGCGACCCGAGCCGAAACCGCGGTCCCGAAGCTGGTTGCGCTTGCCTTGCGGTCAGATGCTTGCGCTGTAGCGCTGGCGTTCGGCGGTTGGGCAGGCGTTCGGCGGGAAGGCTGGCGTTCGACGGGAAGGCTGGCGGATGGCGGGAAGGCCAGCGGACGGCGGGAGGGCTGGCGTTTGGTGTGTCCACGGGCCGGGGGCGGGGTTCGCTTGCCTTGCGGTCGTTCGCTTGCGCTGTAGCGCTGGCGTTTGGCGGTTGGACTGGCGGACGACGGGAAGGCTGGCGTTCGGCGGGAGGGCTGGCGTTTGGTGTGTCCATGGGGCTGGGGGCGGGGTTCGCTTGCCTTGTGGTCGTTCGCTTGCGCTGTAGCGCTGGCGTTTGGCGGTTGGGCTGGCGTTCCCGTCGGGAAGGCTGGCGGACGACGATTGGGCTGGCGTTGGGTGGTCGGGGGGCGAAGCTGGTTGAGCCGGGCTGCGACGGAGGAGCGGCCCGAGTCGAAACCACCTTGAGGGTAGGCGACCAGACCCGACCCCAGTCCCGGATGCCCGTAGTCTTGCGCCTGGGACGCCGGGGCCCGGGTACCCACTGCACCATTCCCGGGCAGTGTGCCGGGTTCGGGGGTGCATGCCCTGCGGCTGTGCGCTCGCCCTGTAGGGCTGCGAGTGGCGGGAAGGCAGGACGTCGTCGCCAGGAAGACT
Source organism: Arachnia sp. (assembly GCF_057238465.1). Lineage (NCBI taxonomy): Bacteria > Bacillati > Actinomycetota > Actinomycetes > Propionibacteriales > Propionibacteriaceae > Arachnia > Arachnia sp. The sequence continues at coordinate 193,970 of NZ_DBHHFZ010000003.1, read as the reverse complement.
GAAGAGAGCGGAACTGGCCGAGCTGGGTCGAAGATCTCGGACGAGTTGTCGTGCTGAGATCATCTCGGGCGGAAGATGGGTCGTTAGACGGTGTCTAAGGATCGGCGTTCAGGCAGGCGGCATCGAAGTACTCCGGTGCGGGTCGGCGCCAGGGAGTCCAGACGGTGTGAGGGCAGGAGCCGTGGGCGCTGCTCGTGCGCAGGAAACTCTTGGGTCGCGCGGAGACCCGGCGGCGCGGTCGCTCATGAGACACACTGAACGAACCGCGGGGAATCGTGGCGAGCCAAGAGGCTCGGAGGTTGAGCGGCCGCTCCGCGAGTGTTGAGCTCGTCAACAGAAGCCCTCCTCGGAGAACGTCAATGTAGTTTTGTCGATCTTCGGCGGGGCAAGAGACTGGTTGAAATATCTATCATTGTCTCCGTGTCTGCTGCCTTTGTGGAGCCAAGGAAGGTCGGGCGTGGCTCCAAGTGCGCTCTGGCAAGGGATTGTGCTGAGAAGGTTCGTCGCATGCAAGAGTTTTCCACGCGCTTTGCAGACTGGGATCGATCCTGAGTGGGGCTGGGGCTGCGAGGAAACTAAAACAGGGTTAACAAGCAGCCATTCGTTCCTGTGCAAAGGTTGGCTTCGCGTGTCACACTTCCTGTGTCTGCTGGGAGGAGGCGAGATGGACACAGCGCTAATGGGAGTGAGTCTCGTTATTGTGTTTGGGTTCGTTATCCGCCGGGTACGCCGCGGCGTTCCATGCGCAATGCCAAGACTGATTGCCATTCTTTTGGTTTCCTCAGCCATCCAATTCCTCGCAGCTATCAGCGCAATGCCTCGTATCGGTTGGGTTCTTGTATTCCTGCTGTACGGTCTCTCTATCTGTGCTGGCTGTCTTGTTTTTAAAGACCAGCGGGCCTCGAAGCCCGTGATAAATAGTAGGCTTCAAGCGATAGCGGTTCTTCTGTCGTGGATCGTCGGCTTGGGGATAGTTTTGCAGATCCGCCTCTTCTGGTATCCCAAGGCGACAGCAGCTTCACCGAGTTTCGCTGAAGTAATAGACCTTCTTTTTAAGCAGCTGGCGGTTCCGATCATCATCGCCGGTATCGGACTTGCCTACTTCTTGCAAAGTAATTATGGGCATAAGCTAAGGGAGCGGCTAGTTGCTCCTAAGGCTTGGTTAGATCAAGTTAGTCGATTATTTCTGAGGATAACTGACGGTATCGAGGAGAAAGGGATTAAACAATATGAAGCACGCGGCGTAACGATCATAATTCTCCTTTCGCTTTCAATTCTAGTGGTTCTAGGCGGTGCAGGGATTGCCAAATATGAATGGCGATATTCTATTGGTCCCATTAATGTCAGTGAAGCGCTTGGTGTAGCTGGTATCGCGCTTTTAGCAGCGTTCGGAGCGCGCCTTGGGGAAGTGGCGACACTCAGTGTCAAGCATATAAAGGTTCGCCTAAAATCACCATTGTGTGTAGCGCGTGCCTGGCTAGTTATAGTTTTCTTTCTGCTTATCTGCCTTTCAGGGTTTCGAAGCGATCTGGGAGTAGCCCTAACCACCTCATTTGCCGTTCTTGGGATGGTCTGCGCGGTGAGGGAGTGGAGTCGGATTCCAGGGAAACGGTGGGGCCTCCAGAAAGGACGACGAGTCAATTCCGGAAAAATTCGGGATAAGCTGAATCGTTTGATCGAGGTTATGCAGGAGCCAGAATTGGGATGCGAAGAGATTGATTCCAAGGCTGATTCGAGCAATCGAAACCGTAAGTGCCCCAGCGTCTTAGCGCTATTGGTAATCGGTGTAGCAATCCTTCTCTTGGTGGGTTTCATTTCTTCTTCTTCTGAAAAAGGGCGTTTCGGAAACTGGATCAATCCATGGCAATTCACTTGGAGTCCGGAATGTCGCGCTTCTGGTGTATTGGGTGATAACGAGATCCCGGGATATTCATCGTGTGTGGTGAGTGTTGCAGATTATCAAAATGAATTCCGGGCTCAGACGGCTCGTGTTCTCACGGCCATAGACGGGGGAGGGCTTTTTGGCCGCGGATTTGCTGATAGTGAATCTTCCATGGTTCCCGCTTTCAAAACAGATTTTATTTTTGTCGCCCTATGGAGCAAACTTGGCGGTTTGATCACATTGGGGTCAGTGCTCTGCTTCATAGTGATGGGCTGGCTCGTTGCTACCCTGACTCGGACGCGCAAGAGTGCCGAAAAGCAAGGGCTGCTGGATCGCACACACGCCCTGTGGTGTGCAGGTCTCGCAGGATATCTAATGCTTCAGCCCTCTTACATACTATTGGCCTCCTTGGGTGTGCTGCCGCACTCTGGTATCACAGTGCCCTTTTTGGCACACGGAGCCAACTCAGCCACCGCGCTGTCCGTTATGATTGTGGTTGCTGTTTTGCCTCTCTTGGGAACATCGCAGCACCCAGAAATTTTCAGAGTTCAACCAAGGAAGACAAGATCCGGGCTCATAGCTGGAGTTTTTACTACGGTCGCGGGTCTGATTTCAGGGATTTTTTTGCCGTACCGGACAATCATGCCTCCTTCCCCAGATGCTGGGTTGAGCAATGAAGGGGTACGTGCGATAATCAATTCGCGTTCACGAAAGACGGTATTGGTACGGGATGCCTCGAATGGTAAAACAGTGGAGCTCAGGAGATCTACGGGGGAAGGCAAGGATTGGATGGTGGTCGATAACACAGACCATGATGCGACTACCTTCTCGGGGCTTCTGACCCTGCCGGAATTTGATCAGTCGATCCCCGCTGCTGAGGTTCATTTACCGAGTCCCTTTGAACGGGTAAAGTTTCGTCCTGAGGAGACGAACAAGCCTGTGATCACAGTTGATCTCGGGTTGCAGAAGAAAACTGTCGGACTCATCTCGGATCAGCCCTTGGCGTCAGAAAACGAAAAAATGCGGCAGGCCGTCATGGTTGTGGAAGCCGATGGTGCGATCCGCGCCGCGGGATCAGCCCCACTGCTAAAAGGAGCCTATGGAGACCGAGACCTAAATAAAGTCAAAGAAATCAGGAAGTACCAAGATGAAATTCGATTCCGGGATTCGAATGCAACCTTTGAAGTGTCTCCCGAGGAATGCGAGCGGCTAGGTGCTGATCATTGCTTTCGAGTGGTCCTGAGGGAAGATGCTGTCCCGCAATCAGCGATCGGAACCGACGAGTACAGGGATATCCCAGCCAGCGAGGGCAGGCTGGTGGATAATCACCTTACCGAAACCAAGTTGCGTTCAGGACCCGCGATTGCTTGGCTCATTGCTGCCGCCTACTTGCACAAGTCAAAGCAGCATACGCTTGATGATCTGATCAGAGTCCGCCATATACCTGGACTGTCTGAAGCAGGAATATGTGCATCCAATACCTTGTCGGTTCGGGATTCGCTGAGGAATCAGTGCGGCTCCGCCCTGTGGAACGTGGTGGATATCGTAGGCTGGGATTCAGTGATCAAAATCGGTGAAATGCTCGGAATGAAGAATATAGGCAGTAAGTCTCCGGCTCAAATTGAGATTGCGCAGGACGCTCAAGGGAAGGGAAGCAGCCGCATCACCCCAGATCAGTTGACCAGACTTATCCTGCTGGTCGAGAACGGGAAGATTATCGACCCCTACGTCGGAACGCGGACCAGCCCCGTCACGATGATGACCGTTGAGCAAGCAGCGAATCTCAGGGAAGAAGTGTGGAGAGGCGAGCGGCGAGTTGATATTTCTCACCCGGGGACATATAATTCTCCACAGGCGCATACGGCAATCATTCGAGGAGAGAATGGAGAGCATAACCTGGCTATTGTGACCACGATGGGGCCGCAAGAAGCGGCGCAAGCTTCCACCGACTATGCTGCCAAGCAGCTCGACATGTGGATTGCAGGAGAGTAATGACTGGTAATGACTTTTCGAATGCTGAGATCACTTCTGCCTTGGAAGCTGAGATCCATCAAGCCGCTCGGGAGGAAGGTCTCATTGAACGGCTGTCGGAGGCAGCTAAAAGTGGAGACAGCAACTCGTGTACGGTATTGCGCATGGTAGTAACCGTTCCGGGGGAAGCAACTTCCTCTGTCCGATCGCAGATCGGAGGTCTTGAACGCAGGTATGAAAAAGAATTAAGAAAGATTGGTCGGAGTGTAGAGATTCAGAGCAGCCGCCTCGTGTCAGGTACTCACTGGAGATTCGAAATCGGCTCGATCATGACCCGGGACAGAGCAATACCCCGCCTGTTGAAGGATCTGTTCCTATGCTTGACCTTGCCGGATAAAAGTGTTGTGAATCGACGGACCAGAAATGGTGACTTGGTAGGGATAGACCGGGGGACATTTGGTGTCCCCAACGCGATCGTGCCGGATTCACCTATCGCATTGGTACAGGTCGATGCCCTGGGCAATTCGTCGCATCTGAAGATCGAGACAGTTAGCGCCGACTGGTGTCTTGTGGAAGAGATTATGCAGGGTGATTGTCGCACGGGCCTTCGATTTTCATCGAAAGCAGTAGATGATTTGGGTAAACCGATAGGGGAGTACACCCTACTCCTCTCAAATAAACCGGTCCCTCCAGATCAGGTGAAGGTAAAAGAATTCCGGGTACAGGATGAAGACAGGGAAATCTGCACGGTATTTGCCATTACGCAGAATGCCATCATTACGCAGAATGCTACCAAATCAACCGAAGAAGGAGAGCATACCGAAGAGAAAAATCTTTTCATGAAGCGCTACGCATGCGCCACCCAGGAAGACAGGGACGCTTTGGCCGGTTTCTTCCGAAAACAAAGTATCCAAGTGGAGAGTTTGCTCCGTCAAGGTGAGTACTGGGAGAAGGCTGCGCTTCTCGGAAACGTTCAGGTGATCAATGATCCCAGTGAGGAGGGAAACAGCACCGATAGGATTGAGCGATCCGCTTCGAATGATGCTCAGAAGTCGCTATGGCCTTTCGAGGTCACGGTCACGATGTCAGCTCGCACTCCTGTTACGTTCAATCCACCTAGCCGTCTAGCCCTCGAGCGGCTTCGGGTTATGGCCACTTTGCTGGATGGACTGCACGCAAAAGACATGGCCCACGGTGATGTGAAACCAAACAACATCGTGGAGAACGGCGATGGTGTCTGCGCCCTGGTGGATTGGGAAACCCTGAGTGGTGGTGAGCTCCCAATTACCGTTTTGGGTACAGAGGCCTTTACCCCACTTGATGAATCGCAACCACCAGATATCTCTGATCTGAAGATCAGAGATCGTTTTGGTTTTTTGGGTGTTTGTTATTGCGCTCTGAACACGGTTGAGCGGTTAGCAGACTGGCGTCGTAAGGTCTTCGATCCTGAATGGTCCGAGGAAGCAAAGCGCTTTGCACGTCTGCGGGCTGAGCTTGAGCAAGAAAATGCTAAAGAAGCTAAGGGATGGTGTGAGAGGGTTATAGATGAATTGCTGTATGACCCTGGGGAACCCGATCCTAATTCATGGAAGGAGATCTGGAAACGCTATAAAAAGCCATATTCATGTTTTCTGGTAAAGAAGCTTCGCGCGCTTTTAAGGCACGCGAAGACGGAGCAGTATCTCGATGATCGTGTTCGTCTAGTTGAACGAGGAATCATTAGTCATATTCAGTTTTGGCAAAGGCTGTGCTTCGCGGGTGTTGTTGCAGTTGGAATTATGCTGATGCTACTCTTTGCATTGCGATTGATGGGAGTGATCTCATGAATCAACTTAGTCGTGAGACTCAAACGATGGTCAAGAGATTTGTGAATGAATCTGAAGGGGCCGAGAAGATGCTGCATGACCAGATTCGCAAAATGAACTTTCCGTGGATAGTTGGGGCCGTATTTCTTTGGGTGTTCTTCCTCATTCTGCCGCTTGTCTATTTCACGATTACTCATTGATTCAGGGAGGCGGATCTGATTACATCATGATTTGGTTCAAAGCGGATCGCAAGCCCGATCCATATCTCCGCTGTCCCACTTGTAATTCGAAAGCCGTGGAATGGGGCAGACTCGAGTGGACTGACGAGGGAGCCAGGCTGGTCGCCAAGGAACGGAGCCTTCCAGTGCTCTCCCAACGAGCCCAAGTGCAATCGAGGATCTGTATTTGTCCCTCTGGTCACCCGGTGGTGCGGAATGAGGTTCGGCTGGTATATCGTTCGTATTCGGTCTTGGCATCCACAGCTTCTGGTAAGAGCAAAATCGTGCAGGCACTCTCACGCCCGGCACTGCCAGATCGACGACTTACAGACGGTATGAGTGTTATATGGCTACCCGCGAACCTGGGAATCGAGGGTGACTGGACCCGAAACGGCCCAACATCTGTAGAGAACTCCCTTACCTGCAGGAAAGCGATCCTGAATGCCCTGAAGGTTAGGAACGACGAGCTGAATGAGTTCCTCTCCGATACAGGAGCTACTGAACCCCGATCCGATTTAAAAGAGAATAATTCTCTTGACCATGATGCCAAATCTGGTTACAGCAAATATGATGAATGGGGAGGAAACCTCTGGCCACTTGTCAAACGAATGCGATTGACTAGCGGTATCGGTTCTTCCCGAGAGGCAACGGTCTATGTGTTCGATTTGCAGGGCGAGTTGGCTGATGATGGCCTAGAAGGCAAAGGAAGAATTAACCCGTTGATACCTGGGCAGGTGAAAAACACATTGTTCGTGATGGACGGGGCATTGTTGGTTGCGAATCAGCTTACCGACAAGCAGCTGTCGGTAAGTACACGTCCTGTTTCCGGAGGTCAAGAGTCACATACTGAACTACAGACCCGAGTCAATAAGAGACTCGGAAATCTGCGCGAGCATCTGAATACGATAGCCGATCATCCCAACGGAAATACGACAATCATCGTGCTGTCCAAAGCCGACGCCATTCGTGCCACCTTGGCAAAAGCCAAGGAAAAGGGCCAACATGGTTTGGCCGCATGGGAATTTTGTTTTGGCATCGAAACGTCAGACATTATTTCGGGGGCAAGAGCCAGTTTGCACTACCTGCTGGCCCAGCATAAATCGGATTTCCTGAAAACTCTGCAGTATGAGATGCCAACTGAAACCAGTGAAATCAACGAGGACGCCCTCGATTATATTGCTGAAAATATTCTTCGCCACGTAGCCGATCCCGCTTTTTTCTGGGCGGCTACGGTGAAAGAGAATTTTAAATCCAAATTTAAAGTGGCCTTCCCCGATGCTGGGAACCCATTGGGCAGCCTTCGAGATCTTGAGCTTCCTTCTTTTGCCGATGAATTTTTTGATGCGCTGCTGGGTTATAGGCGAATGAACGTCAGGGACCTGATCGCTGCTTGTATCATTGGGGCGGCATTGGCGGCTTCGAGTCAAGTGAATCTGAGTAATTTTGCGTACGATTGGAATTTTAAATTTGTTCTGCACTGCGCCTGCGAATTCATTGACGGCAGTGGTAATCCGCACTCGGAAGAAGAAAGCCACCCTGTGCGATCAGAACGATGTACAGTAAGACTTCTTCAACATATTCTCGATGACGCTTTGAAGGTCTGATGTCATGGAGTTTGAGATTCTTGAGCGCGATACCGGCTCCGGATTCAAATTAATTGATCCTCCTTTGAGCCGAGATCAGGAAGAGATACGTGACAAGGTGCGCAAAGTTTTTGCGCAACCCGTGTCCGGGCTGGATCCTGCTGAGAATCCGATGCGTGGCATGGTATTTCTCCCTGAGCCAGGTGGTTGGGCAATCGTGATCCGCGCCCAAGGCGGTGCCGCTGGTTCAGCAGGATCACGGTGGATCCGTTTGCGAACCGGAGAGAGCGCTCTCGAAGCATGGAAAGAGCTTGTGTCAACTACGCCTTGCTGGGAATCCCAGTCAACATTTTCTTCGATGGAGGCGCCCCGCGCGCCTGAGCATGGCCCATGTGAAAGGACCGAAAAAGGGTCTGCCGCAGTGGCCAAAAGGGCCTATCCCCCTACTGTGGATGCCGATGGCGTTAGAAGAGTCCTTGCCGCTATCCTTGAAAGTCATAGTTACATTCAAGAAACAGAACTGACTGATGACGCCATTGCTGTGGTGCTGGAATGTCTTCCAGAAGGGATTAGTCAAAAATATGTTTGGTCTTCGCGAGCGCTGATAAAGCCGGAGTGCAGACGGCCATCCATTGTCGGACCTTGGCCCAAAGGGTCGGGGATGAAAATGATGGAAGCACACGAAGAGTTCAAACGGGAATGGCCTCCGGAGAGCGAGAAACGCCAAGAGGACTCGAGGCTGTCCAAGGATCTGTTGAACTGGCTAATAAGCAATCGCAGTCAGCCGTCTTTGCGGGATTTTGAGGGTTCAGATGTCCGTGGTTTCGTGCACTGGATTGATAATCAACGTCCTTGGGAGCCTTCTGAGTATATACAGCATTTGGAGAAGGCAACGAGTTCGTCGAGTATTTGGGATAAGATACGGCGAGATAAGGTAATCGGGAGGCTCTGTGAGTTCCGGCCGGACTGGCTCTTGCAGCTCTCCCTTGAAAGGCGTTTGCCTGATGATCTGGAAAAATTGGCGGCGGGTAAACTCGTGGGCACTGGCGAGTGCGAACGGCAAATTGGGAGCGAGATCAGCTGGAATAATCCGAGAAAACCCGTCGCAGAATTTTTGAAACGAACGGAATGTTCTGACGGCCTCTCGGAGAAATTCTTTGTGGAACTTGATATCCAACGGGGAAAGATTCGGGAATGGCTTGAATTGGCCAATGCGCCCAAAGAGATCTGGGAGTATTTTGCACCTATCAATGCAGGCTTCCTGATGAAACATCTTACTCAGGCGACGGAGAATAGTCTCAAGGAGCTGCTCCGTGCCTTCAAAGATTCTTCGCCGAATGAGTGGGAGATAGAGTGGTGGCGCGCTTGGAAGCTTAGCCAGGATCAAGACAAGCTAAACGGATTGATGTTCTATCTCGATTGCTGGTCGACAAATTCTGAGTGTCCGCTACCTCCAAAGGATGATAAACAATCCGCGCGAGATTTTGAACAGCGATTCGGTAATCTGGGCGATGGTTCTTCAAAGTCGGTGTGGTCCATAGATTTCTGGGCCAAACTAGGTAACGCGCTATCATCGCGTGGGGACACAAGGTGTAGGATCCTACGCGCACTCGCTGAAGGAGGTTATATTGAGGTGAGTCCTGCTCTTGGAGCGTTTCTGGGAATACCGCAGGTAGGCGACGAGGTTATCTCCTTCGAAGGTGGTTTGACTCCGAGCGAATCGAATCTGACTGAGCAACCCAAAGCGCTGGCCTCCACCGATCCTGCTGAACCAATTTATGAGGTCCATTCACAGGTGGCCTGCACGCCAGAAAAACCCCTACCCGAGGCACGTGTGAAGAAGGCTGTACACAAGCTTTTTGATATGGTTCATCAGTCTCCGTTGCTGCAAGCAGTACTTATCGCACTTTGTATGATCTTTGGCCTGGTGATTATGACGATTGTTGTTATATCGCTGGGTGCACTTTAGAGAAGGGCTGCTGCAATGACTTCTGCATCTGAATCAACTGATCTTTCGGAATGCTGCAAGCAGCTTATGCGTAGCATTCTAACGAATCGAAGTGTAATTGCCTACGGGGATGAGGCGCTCAGATCCGAGGTGAAGACAATAGCCTCTTGGTGGGAGAATGGAGATCCGACTCGACCGCCCGCTGATGTTCAGAACATGAGGGATCCTGCTCGCTTTATAGCTCTGCTGAAATTCCGAGATCCATCGCACCACAGTTTCGGGTACCTGCTGCCAATCATAGCCGCGTGGAGCTATTTCATGGCCGTCGGTGAACTGGATCTTAGCAAACCTCCTGCAAATGGGGTTTTTGGATGGGCCATTGGCTGGTGGCCCGGCTTGGCGGCAGCATTAAATTTTCCTCCCTTCCCAGGATTTGTGCTCGCTTCCTTGGCTCTTGGGTTGCTGGTTCAATATCGGATAAATCGTGGAATCAGCGAAAATCATAAATCGCGAGTCGACGATATCGTTGCTGGCATATTGGGGCTATCGAAGGCCATAAACGCCCATATCTGCGAGATCGAGAACAGGCATAAATCGATCAGCTACGCGTCTAGACTTGACAGCGTCGTTGAATCTTTGCAGAAAGTTATTACTCACCTTGAAACGGACTCGACAAAGAAACTGATTGAGGCTCAAAGCGCTCTCAGTAAACTTGGCGGCACCATCCGAGATGCGGCAGATACCATGTCGGCCGGAGCCGTGCAGATGCGTGAAACCGCTTCCAACCTTGGCGACACCATCGCCAGCTTGAATGAGTCCGGTGCGGCGTGGACCCGGGCTGCTACAGGGAGTGGGGAGATTCTCACAAAGGTTTCCGATGTGTTGGACCGACTCGAGAATGAGCTTAGTGGAATGCCGGCTACTGAGCATTTAAGTGCGATCTTGACCAGTTTGAAAACACTTGCAGAACAGGCGCAACATGATGCTGATGACCGCCAAAAGATGTTGGACCTATTGCGTCAGGCAATGACCACTTTGAGCGATTCAGCTTCGGGGTTGACCAAGCAAACCTCAGAATTCACCAAGCAGACCGCCGAGTATTTGATCCCAGCATTGGCTGCATATGATGAAAGCCTGAACCTTCCTCCGGAGCAATGATGAGCCGCAGCAACCTGAACGCCGCTGGAGCAGCAGGCTGGCTCATGGCGGATCTTTTTCTCATCATCGCAGTACTTGCAGGAGCAGGATCTACTCCTGTGACTGGCACGATGCCTTCTGACTCGCCGACGATAGGGGAATCTTCGCCCCCTCTGCCTACATCTTCTTCTCCTGAACCATCGCCGACCCCCACCGAAACTGCAACCCCCGGTATCTCCGCAGACACACGAACGGATTTGGGGGGAGACGGTGGCTTTGACCTCTCCAGTGGCGGAGAAACGGAGCAGTATAAGACCCTAATGGGTGCCATCTTGGATCCATATCGAAACGGCCGTTATGGCCGACCAGGGATTGTTTTGGTTTTCGGAGTCGCAAACAGCGAACATTCGGGAACGGAAGTTTCCGAGCAGGCCATTGCCTATCTCTCGCAGCAACCTGAACTGAATGGAGTATTATTCCGGGCCTTCAAAAAGGATGAAGGCGACCCTGGTGAATTGCATGCTGAGGCCTACTACTATCCCCTATCCTGACAATGATTTGGTTGTACATTTTTATTGGTATCGCAGTATTCTTCTCAATTGGGGCTATTTTTCATTCCTTGCCGCGAAAGAAGAATTCCCTTGGTTCCGATAATCCTGAAGCCTATTTACAGCCGGCGGACTCCCTGGCCAAAGCACCCTTGAAGAGGGCTGTGGATAAGCCTCTTGTCTCGAGTGGTCAATTGTTGGGTGACGCTGGAGCGAGTTTGGATGATGAAGAATCATCTATTGAGGTTGAGGGGGCGATGAATGGTGTTGGCGGAGAGAGGTCTTGCGTTTCCTCGGCTGTGCTGAAATCTCCGATAGTCTTGGTTCGGCTCTTGGACTCTGGCACAGGCATGATTTCTGCTGGACTGCGGCGCCATGGGGTCTCCTTTGAAACATGCTCTATTGCCGAGTTAGAAGCTCGGCATTCTTCTTGCCTGTGGATATTACCTATTTCAGTAGACGGTAACTTTATTGGCGAACAATTGAAACTATGGAACAGGGGTTTGGACTCGCGAATCCGGGAGATTGATCCTCGAGGTATCGTGGTATTGTGGTTGGTTTCTCGCCGCGATTCACCCATGCTCGCTTGGCGTCAATCACACGACTCGACCGCCTATCGTAATGATTTCTGGATCTTTACCGCCCGTGCCTGGCCGCATATCCTGTGTCGTAATGGGAATGATGTAAGAAATGCCGTGCAGGATTTGCGAAAGTTGTTCTGGGCGATGATCCGCGAAGCTCCTCCTTCGCTGGCTCATCTTGGGGACTGCCTGCGTAGCAGCACGGAGGAGATCGCATCCGTGGCCTGGGTGCCAATACGACAAGCACTTGGGATAGAGGACGCTGAACTGGCTTGGCGTGCTGCAATCGATCGTTTTCATGAAACTGTTTTCGGGTCTCTCGTCGAAAACATGTGAGCTGGAGATTGGATGTTGTTAGATTTAAACGACGGGACCTGTTCAGGAGCGTCCATTGCCCAGTGAAATCCTTGGTTCGGGTAGAATTGGAGATGGTCCTGAATGAGTTTCTATGGACACTCGAAGTCTCTACGGAACAACGCCAGTGAATGTTTCCGGGCCACATCGAGGTCGCGCGTGAACCGAGTCGCTCGACCATAACGCAGCGCCAGTGCGCTACCGCCCTTGACTGCTTCTTCTGGGAGCATCTGGCTGACCACGACCATTGCCATAGAGATTCTTCTCCGCAGTGCGAGTTCAGCGCTTTCCCCGACGTTGCGGATCCGTTGTTCCAGGGAACGTACGCTGGGCGGGGCGCTGGTGTAGGTCATGGCTTCAGTTCCTTTCTCACCAGCCGGAGTTCCCGCGTGGTCAGCAGTCCTTCCTCGTGGGCCTCTCGAGCGGCGTTCAGCAGGCGGGATGTTTCGATGGATCCACGGCAGGTGAGGATCGCGTCTGCCACCGGTTGTGATTCCAGGCCTTGATAACGGGTCGTGTGGGCGTCGCCCCTGACCAGGACCAGCTCCATGAAGGCAGGCAGCCTGGGGCGGGTACGTCTGCGGACCGCCACCGTGATCCGGCGGGGGTTCACGTCGGCGAGGCCGAGCAGCGCCAGCACCGATTCCCCGTACAGATAGGCACCCTCGCCCGCGCGCAGGAGGGCCTCAGCGAACTGGTCGATCTCGCTGCGCGGCACTGTCGAGACGCGGTACAACCCGTAGGCGACGTTCTCCATTCCGCCGCGCGCCGCGAGTTTCGGAAGCTCGACCGCGGGCACTCCTGCCTCAACTGCCGCCCGGGTGGTGACGTAGCCGTGGTTGTCCAAGGCAATCTCGTGCACCAGATCCCGGTACTTCACCGTCGCCGCCACGCCACAACACTACCGTTTTCGGTAGCGTTGTGACACTTCAAGGAAGTTCTCCGGGGTGCGTGGGACGGAACTCTGGCTGCAACGGGATTCGCCTGTCTATGCGTCGTTTGCCTGCGCTGTAGCGCTGGCGTTCGACGGGAAGGCAGGCGTTCCGGTCGGAAGGCTGGCGGATGACGGGAATGCCAGCGGATGTCGGGAGAGCTGGGGAATTGGGGTGGGGGTCGTGGCAGGGCGGTCGCGAGATGTGGGGACAGTAGCGTAGGAGGTGTTCAAATGGTAGTGCGGAGAGCGTGTGAAAGGTAGCGTAATCGGTGTGGAATACCTGCCCGGGGCGGGTGGATCTGAAAGTTGGACGAGCTGCTGCCGCTCGCTCCCGCCATTGCGATCGACGGCCCCAAGGGGGTGGGGAAGACGGGCATGACCCGGGGGCGCGCCATCGCCACGTGGTTGCTGGGCGACGAGGATCAGCGACGGATCGCCGCAGCGGAATTCGGACTGACGGCGGCGCCCCCGGGAAGTCTGCTCCTCGACGAGGTCAGAGGCTTGCAAAGCACACCATGACCTTCGCGTCCAAGTGTCTGAAGATTACTCGGTAGTGCTCGCCTGGTCGAGCTTCTGTGACTACAACTTTGAGGTGAGCAGCGCCATCGCGCTGACAAGTCGCACTGACGGTGCTCGGCTTCTAGTTGCAGAGAATGGGGGCTGCTACAACAGGGCATGTGAATGCACCCTACATGCCTGCTCTCGGCGGGTAGTGGGTATGTGAGATCGTCACGTCGTCACGGTGACTATTCGTCAGGCGGAGGAGAAGAGCGTGACGCATGATTGCCACCGTTACTCACGCTTGGCAGCAACGAGGTTGCGCGTGAGGCGCTCGTGAATCTGTGAAGGCAGCACTCCGTGTGCGTTGAACGTGTCGGTGACGAGTTCACGCAACTGATGTAGCGTCCGGTGAGCGCTCTTCGCTAAAAGCTCCTCCCAAGCGGATGCGACATCGAATGCCATCTCGGTCACAGCCGGTGGTGCGATGCAGTACACATGCTGCTCCGCTCCTGCGATCCCGTCTTGGTGGATACCAGGCTTCGGCGAGATTATTACGGTTGCGCTCTCAGACGGGGCCACATCTACACCCCGATCTGCCGCAAGCAACCTGAGTTGGTCGTTCGCTTGACGGATATCCTTGTGATGCACAACACCAGTCGGCTCATGATCGCTCTTGGCTTCTAGCGCGAGCCAGAGCTCGTTGCCCCAGCACCAGGTTGAGTCGCATCGACCAGTGCCGGGCGGCTTGGATGCGTCTGCGCCCACGAGCTTTCCTAGTTCTGTCAGCGCCGGTTCGTACTTGCCGGGATCGCGTTCACCCAGGCCAGCGCGGATCTCGTCGATACGACGGCGAACCTTGCCTTGGTTGACGCCCGCGTTCAGCATGGCGGCCACCGCGTTTACGGCGTTCGCATCAAGGGCGCTGAGCTCGGAGCGCTGCATCATGGGGAGAGGGGCCATCTGACGCACCCAGGAACCGAGTCCCATGATCTGTTCTGCAAGGCGCACGAGTCTTTGTGCTGTTGCTCTGCCCGCGGCGTCACCGATCAGATCCGCAGCTTGGTCTGCCCAGACAGCTTCGAGATAGGTCCAGAACGCCCGATATCCTTTGGTCGCAGAACCCCCGGCGCCGGCGATGCGGGCAACTTCGTGGGCATGCTTGGCTGCATCATCCCACGCGCCGGTTGTCGCTGCTGCCCAAGCCTGGATCTCATTCTCGACGCAGTCTGACAAAGCCGCGGTACCGTCAGGGGTTTGTTTAGTCATCTCGCGGCGGTAGTCGGTCAGAGCAGGTTCTGCCTGCGTTCGCCAACTCTCGTCTGTGTCCTGATGAAGGAACGCGTGGATATTGCTCAGCATGTTATGGGCATTGCCAGACTGCGAATTCTCGCGGCCGAAGCGGATCTCTGCTTGAAGTTCAGAGTCGAGGGCCGTCACGACCTCTGGCTGAGTGAGATAGCGCGAAAGATCAGAACCGAGGATGAGCACCACCGCAATGTCGCCGGGACCTCGGGTGCAGCGTCCCGCGCCCTGTACGACGCGGGTGCGCACGCGGGCCGCCAGTGCGGAACTTGCGCGTGCACAAGACTGCAAGAACCTCTCCTGGAGGTTGTTCTGGTCTGGGACGCCGTCGAGTCCGACGAGGCGGCATGCATCCCCGGGCAGGTCGAGTCCGTCGTACCGAGCGGCAAGGCCGCACACACCGTGGTCGAGTTTGGCGAACGTCGTCATGCTCTCAGCGACTTGGTCGATACCCCAGACAGGCCATCCCTGTTGCGCGAGTGCCGAGGCATCCCTCATGGCGATCTCGGTGCTCGGTGCCAAGATTAGTGCCTTGCCGGTGGCCGCCACGATTTTGCGGCCTAGATCAGTCGTGTCGGTGTTCTCAACGAACTCAGGGAAAACAAAGAACCGTCGCCCGTAACGCGGAGCGGTGCTCTCGTCGGGCTGCTGGAGCCTAAGAATCCCCGAGCGGCCGAACGCTCGTTCCAGTTCACCACCTTCGCCCAACGTGGCCGAAAGGTAGACACGCTGTCGTGCACTCGAGAGCAGCCGGTTCTGGTGGGTGGGCGGCACGTAGGGGCGAACGAGGATTCCCGAGTAGGCCACGTAGACCAAGCAGGATTTGAGACCTGCTCGAATCATTGCGTAGCGGTAGTTGTGTGGTTCGGAAAAGGACCGGAGCACGGTGTCAAGTTTCGTCACCATGCCAGGCTGCCGAAGCGGCACGACCATCCGCACGTCATTGCCGATACCCGGATCAGGATTGGGCGCATGAAGGCGCTCCAAGAACACTCCGTCGAGAGCGGGAGCTATCACATCGAGGGCCGCTAGGTACTCGGTGGGTCCCTGCCGGCGGTTTAGGTCGACGCTGTAAGCCTCGCCAACGTACTGCTCGCCTGCGTGCGCGTCATCGAACAGGACTAGGTCAGCTTCGGCCAGCCTCGGGTTGCTGTTGAAGATGCTGCTGTATGTCGTGACGGCGACCGCGTCAGCGGCCTCGTATGCCGCGTGGGCCGTAGCGGGCCAGTCAGCGTGCCTGCCTACGAGCAGTGCTGTGTCAATGCCTTCTTGGTGAGCAGCCGCCACTACTTGGCGTGCAAGCTGCTGAGTTGGGCACGCGTAGATGACCCGAGAACGCCGTTTGCGGCGAGTCCACTCAGCGACTAGTAGGCCAGTGAGCGTCTTGCCTGTGCCCGTGGGAAGCTCCAGTGCCACGTCCGGTTGGTCGGCCTTCGATGTGAAGGTCTTCAGCATCTCCGCCTGATGCGCCCACAGCCCGGGAACTGCACCAGGGCGCCGAGGAAGATCTCGATACAGCTCGCCCGGGGAGGCGTAGTCGGTCTTTCCTGTCGTTGTTCGAACGAACGCCACGTCGTCGTCTCCTCACCCCTACCAGTAGAGCGCTCCGAGGTCGCTCGCTGACCATAAGTATCTCATCGCGAGGTACGTGGGGACCCGGATGCCGCGAGTTTGGGCGTCGTGCAAGGACTGCCGCTGTCCGGAACGGTGAGCGCATCCGAAACCATTCTTCTCCGCTTGAAAAGCTAACGCTGGGCATCCACCAGCGGCCTCGTTGTCGCCAAAATGGACATGATGACTGTCCTGGACCTCGATGGCTCGCGCTGTCTTGGAGGCTGGCCCGTCACGGACTTCGGATGCGCCTAGTGGTGTGGCGTTCAAGTAGCTTTACGGTTTGGTGGGGTAATGGGGCATGGCGAATAAACCAGCCCCGGCCCTGCTGCTTCGTGATGGTGACCAAGCAATGACTTTGGGAAGGTGGTGCGTTCAAGCGCCACAACCGCAGGGGCAGCGCAGCGGGCGAGGATCGTGTTGCTGGCCTCCCGGGGAGTCGCGAATGCGTTGATCTCTGAGTTGGTGGGGGTGTCTCGACCGACGGTGAATCTGTGGCGGGGCCGCTACCTGGAACACGGTCTGGAGGGGCTGGTTGACATCCCACGTCCGGGCTGATCGAAGGTGGTTGATGATGCAGCGATCATCACCGCAACGCCCAGGCCTTCCCCCGAAGCGTCTGGGGGTGACTCACTGGTCGAGTCGGCTGCTGGCTCCCCGCCTGGGGGTGCACAGGTCCACGGTCACCAAGGCCTGGAAGAAGTACAGGGGGTCCGGCCATGGAAGGCCGACACGTTCAAGTTCTCCACCGACCCGGAACTGGAGGCCAAGGTCACCGACATTGTAGGCCTGTATCTGAACCCGCCGGCCAACGCGATCGTGTTGTGCGTCGATGAGAAGTCCCAGATCCAGGCGTTGAACCGCACCCAGAAAGTGCTTTCGATGCAACCTGGCCACAACGAGCAACGCAGCCACGACTACGTCGGCCATGGCACCACCACCTTGTTCGCCGCCCTGGAAATCGCCACCGGGAAGGTGACCGGGCTCTGCAAGGACCGGCACCGCCACCAAGAGTTCCTCGGTTTCCTCAAGCATGTGGCCCGTGCCTACCCGGAAGCTGGAACTGCACCTGGTGATGGACAACTACGCCGCGCACAAGCGAGTCGAGGTCCGCAACTGGCTTACAGCAAACCCACGCATCAAGGCCCACTTCACCCCTAGAGTGCTACACGTTTCGTGGACAGTGACGAAAAACAGGTTTAATCGAACATGTGAGGTAAAATCTGTATTATGTCCGCATCTAAGTACAGCGAAGAGTTCAAACAGCAAGTCGTGTTGGAGGTCGTTGAGAAGTCCCGCACGATCAGCGAGGTGGCAAAATCCTACGGTCTGGTCCCGCAAACCGTGGGAAACTGGGTGAACAAGTGGAGGAAAACCCATTCCGGCATCGAGGGTGAGGAAATGACGGCAGCCCAACTTGCCGAGTACAAGAAAATCAAAGCCGAGCTGCGTGAGGCCCGGATGGAGATCGATTTCTTGAAAAAAGCGGCGGCCTTCTTCGCGCAGGAGTCCCGGTAAAAACACGATACGCGTACATCCACCGCGAAGAAGGCAACTACCCGACCCGTTTGATGTGCCACTGCCTGGAGGTGTCGCATTCAGGCTATTACGCCTGGCGCAACAGGGGCATGTCGGAAACCCAGAAACACCGTGAAGAACTCGCCATTTTTGTGACGTATTTCTTCAACGACTCCAAACAAACCTACGGTTATAGACGGGTCCACAAAGTCTTGGAACGCAATGGTGTTGCAACCAGTCCGGAGACGGTGCGCCGGCTCATGAGGCAGGAGGGCCTGGTGGCGTGCCAGCCCCGCCCCAAGGCCCGCACCACCGTGCCTGCTGCCGACCTGGCAGGTCGCCCCGACCTGATCAAAAGGGACTTCACGGCTGATGCACCAGTTCCGGAAACTGGTGGGTGACATCACCTATATTCACACCCGGGAAGGATTCGTGTACCTGGCGACCGTGATGGACTGCTACTCGAAAAGAATTGTTGGCTACGCCATGGCAGAACACATGCGAACCGAATTGGTCCAAAACGCTCTGCAAAATTGGCGGTTCGGAACTGCCAGCCCATCAAGGGTGTGACGATTTTTCATTCGGATCGGGGATCGCAGTACACGTCCGCTGACTACACCGCCACCATGAACAAGTATGGTTTCCTCGCATCGGTGGGAAGAACCGGCGTGTGCTACGACAACGCAGCAGCGGAATCATTCAACACCACCTGCAAGAAAGAACTCGTCAACCGGAAGATCTACCACACCAGAAGAAAAGCAATCAAAGAGGTGACATCATGGATTGAACTCTGTTACAATCAGACCAGGCTTCATTCCGCGATCGGGTACCGTACCCCGAACGAAGTCCATCAGGAATGGGGGAAAACCAAGACGGCAGCCTAAACCATAATTCAAGTTTTTCACTGCCGTCCACAAAACTTATGGCAGTCCACCCGACGTCGGGGTCATGGTTGAACCTGGTCGAGGTCTGGTTCGGCATCATCGAACGCCAGGCCATCCGACGCGGTACCTTCGTCTCAGTCCGCGAGTTGATCGGCAAGATCCGCGAATTCATCAACAGCTGGAACAACCGGAAACACCCGTTCATCTGGACCAAAACCCCAGACGAAATCCTCGCCAAAATCAACCGCAAACGTAAACTCACCTCAACGCCACGCCACTAGGGCTGTGTCTCAGTCATGACCGTCGGGGTGATCGTCGCCCCTCTCGGAGTGGGGTTGCACCTGACTACGCGTCGTGTGCCTGCGCTGGCGTTCTTGTCCGGGAGACCAGTGTGTGCGACAGATCCTCAAGGAGCTCCAAGAGTTCGTCGCGACTGAGCGGAGCGGCGCTGGTCATGCCCGGTCCAGGTCGTTGGCGGCGATGAAGACGCCGTGTTCGCGGAAGATGGGTGGGGTCTCGGCGCGGATCATGGCTTCGATGGCCGGACGTGCGGCGACGTACCAGCCCGGACTCACCCTTTTGGGACGCATGGTCCATGCGGGTTGGGGCCAACCATCGCGATCTGCCAAGTGGCGGGCGAGGGCCGCGAAGGCTGCATCGACGTGTATGGAACCGGTCGGCGGGGGCTCCTCGGTGAAGACCTGGGCCGCGAGCTCGGTGCCTCCGCGTCGGCGTGCGGAGTCGTAGGTGTCGACGGTGTGGAGGATGCCGAATCGCCACGCCTCGATGAGGGGTTCGCCGACGGCGATGAGATCGGCTGCTGCGCGGGCGCCATCGACAGCCGTACCGGTCAGACCTATGTGACTGTGGGTCTGTCGCCAATCGGTATCGGGCTGGGCCATAGCGGTGGTGAAGAAATCCTCGAAACTGCCCCAGTCGTGGGTGCGCATCATATCTCCTCCCTGCCTTCTTGCGCTGCTACATCTCAGGGTAGTCCGGCTTATCGCGTCGGCTTCGCCAATCACGGGTTTGCCTGCCTGCGCTGTAGCGCTGGCGTTCGGCGGTTGGGCTGGCGTTCCCGTCGGGGAGGCTGGTGGATGGCGGGAAGGCAGGCGTTTCCGTCAGGAAGGCTGGCGGATGGCGGGAAGGCTGGCGGATGGCGGGAAGGCCAGCGGACGTCGGTAGGGCTGGCGAACTGGGGTGGGGGTCGTGGGGGCGGTCGCGAGATGCAGAAACGGTAGCGTAAGAAATGTGTGAATCCTAGCGTAGAAACTGTGTGGATGATAGCGTAGGCAGCATGGAGTACCTACCCAGGACGGTGGATCTGGAGTTGGACGAGCTGTTGCCGCTCGCTCCCGCTATTGCGATCGACGGCCCCAAGGGGGTGGGGAAGACGGACACTGCCCGGCGGCGCGCTACCACCACGTGGCTGCTGGACGACGAGGACCAGCGGCGGATCGCCGCGGCGGATTTCGGACTGACGGCGGTGCCGGCGGGAACGCTGCTCCTCGACGAGTGGCAGAAACTGCCCCAGGTGTGGGATTCGGTGCGACGACGTGTCGATTCCGGCGCCCCGCCCGGAAGCTACCTCCTCACCGGATCCGCCACGCCGACGAACGCCGCCGGGACCCACAGCGGGGCGGGACGGATCCTGTCGCTGCGGATGCGTCCCATGGCGTTGCCGGAACGCGGACGTGCCACACCGACGGTGTCGTTGGCGCGGCTCCTTGAGGGTGGTCGGGATCCGGTGGGCGGGGACAGCGGATACGGGCTCACCGATTACGCCGACGCGATCGTCGCCAGCGGATTCCCCGGGATCATGAACGCGCCACCGCGCCTGCGCCGGGGACTGCTGGACGCCTACCTGCAACGCATCATCGACCGCGACCTGCCCGACCACGGCTTCGCGGTGCGACGCCCGGAGACGTTGCGTCGCTGGCTCGGGGCCTACGCCGCGGCGTCCTCGACCACCACCTCCTACTCGCGGATGCTGGACGCCACCACCGGCGGCGACGGGGCGCAGCCGGCCCACACCACGACCATCGTGTACCGGGACCTCCTCACCCGCCTGTGGATACTGGATCCGGTGCCCGGCTGGCTGCCCGCGAACAACCCGATCCGACGTTTCCAGCAGGCCCCCAAACACCAACTCGCCGACCCCGCCCTGGCGGCCCGGCTGTTGGGTCTGTCGTCGTCCTCCCTGCTCAACGCGTCGGGGGCACACATGATGGGGCCGCTGTTCGAGTCGCTCGCGACGCTGACGGTGCGCGTCGCGGCGCAGGCCGCCGAGGCGCGGGTGTACCACATGCGCACCCAGGGTGGACGACACGAGGTGGATCTTGTCGTCGAAGGAGTGGACGGGCAGATCGTGGGCATCGAGGTGAAACTCGCGGCCGCGGTGGGCGACTCGGACGTGAAACATCTCCTCTGGCTGCGCGACCAGATCCCCGACCGGGTGGCCGATCTGGTGGTCGTCACGACGGGCAAGGCCGCCTACCGGCGTCCCGACGGGGTGGCGGTGGTGCCGCTGGCCCTCCTCGGCCCGTAGCTAGTTTCCGTCTTCTGGGTTAGGGAGGCGCAGCACCCGCCAGGCCTCTCCTTCCAGGACGTCGAGGCCTGTGGGGGTCCAGCTGGCGTAGCTTTCCACCCCGGGGGTGCGGGGTCGCACGGAGATGAGGTCGCGTTCCAGGGTGCCGTAGAGGTGGGAGATTCGGATGAGTCCCGAGGCGTCGGTGGTGGCGATGGTGTCGCCGGTGTGAGGATTCCAGATGACGCACGTGTGGTCGTCGCCGACGGTGGCCAGGAGGCTGCCGTCAGAACTCCACGCCACTCCGTTCAGGGGCCGGTGTGTCCGGTGCACAGGTCTCCGATCACGCCGTCACCCTTGCGGCCCGGGTCGGTGACGTACTCACCAGATTCACGGTCATTCGTGCGGCGTGGAACATTGCGCGTCCCGGATGGGGGAATACTCATGAGGCCACATCCCGGCAGCGATACTATTTTCCGTCGCCGAAAGGGTGTCGCGCGTTGGTGGAGCCAGACATCAACCGAGACGCCAGGAGTTGACCTCGAGTTGGCCGTGGCTGTTACTACCGGTCGCCACCACGGTGCCATCGACGCGAAGCCCCACGGTGTGGGTCGCGCCGGCTGCGACGGCCACGATGTCGCGCCAGCCGTGCACGTCGCACTGGCCGGAATCCGATCTGCCGGCTGCGACCACGGTGCCGTCGGTTTTCACGCCGACGCTGTGGTAGCTGCCCGCCGCGACCGCGATGATCCCTGCACACTGTTCGCAGCCGGCCCAGAACTCCGGGCGTCCAGTCGCACGAACAGCACCATCCCTCGTCAACCCCAGGGTGTGGAGATACCCCGCGGCAACTGCGCGAATCCGGGTCCAGTGCTGTACGTCGCACTGGCCGGCGGCGTTGTTGCCGGCAGCGCGGACGGCACCGTCGGCGTGAACCGCAACCGTGTGCCAATCACCGCAGCTGACATCCGTCACCTCACGCCAGTCCTCGACCCGCAGCTGCCCCTCCACGGCGCGGCCCGCCACCACCAATGATCCGTCGCCACGCAGGCCCACGCTGAATCTCCACCCCGCGGCCACCGCGATGATGTCCTGCCAGTCCTGGACATCGCATTGCCCCTGGGTGTTCCAGCCGCATGCCAGAACCGTTCCGTCGATGCGAAGCCCCAGCGTGTGGGATCTACCGGTGTTGCCGGCCACATGAACGCTGCCCGCCGCGACCGCGATAACGTCTCGCCACAGCGACGTCCGGCACTCCCCGCCGGAACCTGCTCCGGTCGCGACCACGGCCCCGTCGGGCAGACACCCCACCGTGTGTCGTCGCCCGGCTGCCACAGGACGACGAACTGGCACGGCGACCTCCTTCACGACCGGCTCCTTGGCTATCTTTCCAGCAAGTCGAATGGTCGCGCTTGTCTACCCGTCGTGTGCTTGCGCTGTAGCGCTGGCGGATGACGGGAAGGCAGGCGTTTCCGTCGGGAAGACTGGCGGATGACGGGAAGGCCAGCGGGCGACGGGAAGACTGGCGGATGACGGGAAGGCTGGCGGACGTCATGCGATGGGTGGGGCAGTGCGTGAGCGTCGACGGATGGCTGTGTTGCCTTCCTTCCCCCGGGCGCGAATCGCGGAGGCTCGACGGTTCAACGTCGCCACACGACGTTGAACCGTTTTTCTCCCGCGATTCGCGCCCGGGAGAGGGGAGTGAGAGGGGAGGGGAGTGAGAGGGGGTGTCGCGGTTCGGGTCGGTCTGCTTGGGGAGGGTGGTTTCGACTCGGGCTGCTCGTTCCTCGCAGCCCGGCTCAACCAGCTTCAGAGAGGGGGACGTCGCGGCCCGGCTCAACCAGCTTGGGAAAGGGGACAAAGAATAAAGAACCCGGCAGGGGTCCTGCGGCTCTTCGGTGGTTGAGAAGAGGTGGGTGGGCTTCGCAGGAGCGGCCCTGCCGGGTTCGGTCTCAAACGGGGAGGAGGCCCATCGACCTGACCTCCTCCGCCTCGGATTTCAGTTCGTCGACGGAGACATTGACGCGACTTCTCGCGAAGGCGTTGAGCGGCAGGCCCTGGACGATCTCCCACTCGCCACCTCGGCAGCGTACCGGGAATGACGAGACCAGGCCCGCCGGGACCCCGTAGGAACCGTCGCTGACCACCGCCATCGATGTCCAGTCGCCCTTGGGGGTGCCGAGCAGCCAGTCGCGGACGTGGGCGATGGTGGCGTTGGCCGCCGATGCCGCGCTCGAACGTCCCCGGGCCGCGATCACCGCGGCCCCGCGCTTGGCGACGGTGGGGATGAAGTCGAAGGCGATCCAGGCGTCGTCGGCGATCCACTCATTCGCCGGCTTCCCGCAGATGCGGGCGTTGAAGGCGTCCGCGTACTGCGTGGCCGAATGGTTGCCCCAGATCGTCACGTTCGTCACGTCAGCCACGGGCCTGCGGGCCTTCGCCGCCAGCTGCGCGCGGGCCCGGTTGTGGTCGAGCCGGGTCAGGGCGGTGAACCTCGAAGCGGGAATCCCGTCGGCGTGCCGGGAGGCGATCAGCGCGTTCGTGTTCGCCGGGTTCCCCGTGACCACCACCCGCACATCCGGGGCCGCCGAGGCCGCCAGGGCCCGGCCCTGCGCGGCGAAGATGGCGGCGTTGGCCTCCAGCAGGTCGGCGCGTTCCATGCCCGCGCTGCGCGGCGACGCCCCCACCAGCATCGCGACGTTCGCCCCGTCGAAGGCCACCGCGGGATCGTCGGTGACCTCGATGCCCTTCAGCTGCGGGAAGGCGCAGTCGAGCAGTTCCATCGCCACCCCGTCGAGGGCCTTCACGGCCGCCGGCACCTCCAGCAGCCGCAACTCGACGGGCTCGTCGCCCAGCAGATCACCCGAGGCCAGCCGGTAGACCAGCGCGTATCCGATCTGCCCGGCCGCTCCCGTTACCGCGATTCGTCTGGTCATGGCGGCTCAGCGGACGTTCAGGTCGCCGACGAGCACGCAGCGGCGTTTCCGGGTGAAGCTGCGAGCCGACGTGAGGCCCTCGCCTGTGGGTCCGGCGATGGTGAACGTCGGGTAGCCCTCGCCGCCGATCCCGATGCCGTTGTACGACGGGCCGTTCTTCACGAAGATCGTGGTCTGGATCAGCTTGCCCATCCTCGTCAGCTTGCTGACGTTGAGGCTGTGCATCACCGCGGTGTGGCGGTTGCCGTGCTCCAGTTCGACGGCCAGGTCGATGGCGGCGTCCACGTCCGGCACCCGCACCAACCCGAGCACCGGCATCATCAGCTCGTGCACCACGAACGGATGGTTGGCGCTGGCCTCGCACACGATCAGCCGCACCCCGGGCGGCGGGGTGACGCCGATGGCCTCCAGGATCTTCGCGGCAGATTTGCCCACCCACTCGGTGCGCGGCTTGTCGCCGTCAACCAGCAGCTTCTCCAGCTCCGCGACCTCGGCGGGCGTCGCCTCGTAGGCGCCGTGCTTGATCATGCAGAACTTCAGCATGTCGGCGATCGAATCGACCGCGATGATCTCCTTCTCCGCGGTGCAGGGCAGGTTGTTGTCGAAGCTGGCGCCGTCGACGATGCACTTCGCGGCGTGCTCGATGTCAGCGGTCTCGTCGACGACGGCGGGCGGATTGCCCGCGCCCGCGCCGATCGCCTTCTTCCCGGAGCTCAGCACCGCCTTGACGATGCCCGGCCCCCCGGTGGCCACCAGCATCCGGACCTTCGGGTGGGCCATCATCGCGTTGGTGTTCTCCAGCGACGGCGCGGTGACCGTAACCACGAGATTGTCGGGGGCCCCGGCGGCGCGCAGCGCCCGGTTGATGCGACGCACCTGCCAGCACGACAACTTGGCTACCCGCGGGTGCGGGCTGAACACGACGGCGTTGCCGGCGGCCAGCATCCCGATGGAGTTGCAGGTGATGGTCTCGGTGGGGTTGGTGGTGGGGGTGATGGCCCCGATCACGCCGTAGGGCGAGTACTCGATGGTGGTCAGGCCGTCGTCGCCGGACCACGCCTCCGTGACGAGATCCTCCACCCCGGGGGTCCCGGAGGCCGCCACCTTGTTCTTCAGGTATTTGTGGCCGACATCACCCATCCCGGACTGCACCACGGCCTGCTCCGACATGTAGTCGAGGGCCTCGGGGGCCAGCATCGCCTCACGGATGGCCGCGACGTAGCGGCGCCGGTCGGCCATCGAATGGGTCAGGTATTCGCGCTGCGCCAGGTGGGCGGCCTCCACCGCGGAGTCCATGTCGGCGAACACCCCGTCGCCCGGGACCTCCTGCTGCGTCGCGGGCGCCTCGGTCTGGTTCTCGTTGCCGGGGAGCATGGCCGCGAGGACCTCGCGGATGGTCGCCTCCAGCTGTGCCGGATCTATCTTCATTACTGCTCTCCTATCATGTTCCAGTCCTGCAGCGCGCAGGTCGCGATGTCCACGTCCTGTTCAGCGGTTCCACCCGAGATTCCGATGGCCCCTGCCAGTTCCCCGTCGACATGGACGGGCACCCCTCCGCCGAACAGGACCACACGGCCGGAGTTGGTGTCGGCCAGACCGGGGAAGGGACCGTCCTCGGTGGCCAGGGGGCCGAGCGTCGCTGTCGGTGCCTGGAAGGCCACGGCGCTCCACGCCTTGTTGATCGCGACCTCTGTGGCCGCGAGCAGCGCACCCTCGACGCGGTGCAGCAGCATCAGGTTCCCGCCCGCGTCCGCGGCAGCGATCACGACGGGCACCCCCAGCTCGGCGCTGCGCGCCTCCGCCCGCTCGGCGATCCGCTTGGCGGCGGCGAGATCGAACCGGCGGGCCGGCGTCCGGCCGCGGGATGGTGTCGAGGTGGACTGCTCGCCCAAGGGCTCGCGGTCCGGTGTTGCGGGGGTTCCGAGGACCTTGGCGACGGCGTCTCGGACGATGCGTTCGATCTCCTCGTCGCGCCAGGTCTCGGCCAGCCTGGCCAGGGAGTAGACGGCGTCGGAGAGGCGGTTGAGGTATTTGATCAGCTCGGGGCGTACCGGTTCGGTCTCAGCCAGGGTCAGTACCCGCCGTTCCGCGCGACGCACCACGGTGCGGGCCTGGTGGAACGCCCCCGACCGGTCGTCGCGGCCCGGCACCACGAACTCCCGCTGTGGCCCCGTGACGGCCAGGCAGTCGTCGATGAGGTGCTCCAGGTCGGTGATGTCGCCGGTGTTGATCTTGTTCGCGAGGATCGTCGCGCCCTCGGGGTCGCTGGCCAGTTCGGCGGCCAGCACGAACAGCCGCTGCTGCACGTCGTGGACGCGACGCCGCCACTGGCCGGCGGGCAGCATCGCCTTCGCCGCCCCGAGTGCCGCGTTGGCCTCGTCGACGGTGCCGTAGGCCTCCACGCGCAGGCTCTGCTTGGGCACCCGGGAGCCCCCGAACAGCCCGGTGTCACCTTTGTCGCCGGTGCGCGTGTACACGTTTGGCATGACGGTCAGTCCTCCACCTCGACCACGTCGACGATGCCGACAATGGTCGCGTCCAGGGGGGCCTGCTGCCGGTTCGCGGCGAACCGGGCCGAGCTGCCCTTCGTGATGATGACCGTTTCACCGGTTCCGGCGCCGACGGTGTCCACCGCGACCTCCTGGTTGCCGACGGCGGTGCCGTCGGAGTGGACGCGCTGGATCAGCAGCAGCTTGAAACCGACGAGGCGTTCGTCCTTGCTGGTGGAGACCACCGTGCCGACCACCTTGGCCAGGTACATCTCAGCTCCTCCTCGTTATCGTGATGTCAGACGCTGCCGCCGTCTCGCGGGCCAGGTCGGTGATGATCGCCTTGCGGTGCACGCTCAGCCGCGACCCCGGAGCCAGGGAACGGACCACGGATTCGGTGACCACGCGCGCGGTGCAGTGCACCGCCTCGCCCGCGCCCGCGACCTCCCCGACGACCCGGTCGAGGGTTTCCGCGGTCGCCAGGTGAACCCCGAAAGATTTCAGGGTGGCGAGGTTTTCTCGCAGCATCGCCGCGTAGCCCGACGGCATCTGCGGGAACCAGCCGCGTTTGTCCGCCGAGTCGGGGCAGACGGCGTTGGTGGCCACGACCACCGGTTTGTTGCTCATGATGAACTCGGCCACCACATTGCTGGCCAGGCAGTCGCCGATGCCGTGGGCGACCTTCGCGGCCAGGTTCGCGGTGAGGGTGGGGATGACGAGCAGGTCGTGGGCCTGCACCAGTGACTTCTCGGCCGGGGTCATGCCCAGGGCCGCGATGCGTTCCTGGTCCAGGATGCGGGAGGCCGAGTCGGTCTGCCGCCAGTCGAGGTTGACGTGTGCCGCGGCCCGTTTCAGCGACTCCAGGGCCGCGTCGAAACCGAGCAGCGCACCGGAGAACAGCACCAGCGCGTTGGGTTTCCCCGTGGCCGGGGTTTCCTGCCGGGGCTGTTCGGCGAGCATTTCGCGCACGATCCTGGTGATCAGTTCGCGCAGCTGTTCCTCGTTCATCTGCCACTCCTCATTGCCGCCCCCAGCGGGGTGGGGAAAAGGGGTTCCTCGGGCCGGTCGACCTTGACGCCGAGGATCTTCTCGAACACTTTGGGTGCCTCGGGCAGGGAGGCGGAACCGCCCACCAGATACACCCTGCCCGGGTCGGTGCCGCCGAGCGCCCGCTCGGCGATGGTGGCCATTTTCTCCAGGGTGGGGCGCACCACCGGGAAGACGGTCGCGACGTTGGCGGGGTCGCACTTGAACGCCTCGGCCTCGTCGTAGCCCATCCCGAGCGCCCCCGACAGCACCAGCGTCATGTGGTGGCCGCCGGTGGCCTCGTCGGTGGAGAAATCGACCACCCCGTCGCGCAGCCGCGACACCCCGGTGGTGCCGTGGCCGATGTCGATGATGGTGCCGTCTGCCACGCCGAGGGCCCGGGCCGCGGCCACGGGTTCGTCGACCACCTCGCACGGGTCGAGTTCGCAGGCGTCGAGCACGTTGGTGAACACCTTCACGGTGCCCTCGCTGATCCCGGGCGGGATGGTGACGGCGGCCTCGGTGAAGGTGTGACCCAGCCTGTCGTGGAGCTCGGTGAGGATCTCCCGGACGTTGGTGACGGCCCCCAGCCAGTCGACGACGATGCCGTCGCGCACCACGTTCGCCTTCCGGCAACCGCCCGCCACCGGACGGTTCCCGCCGTCGACCACGGCCAGCACGATGTTGGCCGTGCCCAGGTCGACGGCGAGCCGCAGCCCGTTGCGTTTGGCGTTCTTGTGTGCGACCTTCCCGGTTCGCACGAGCTCTGCGAACCGGTTGATCCTGGTCTGGGGATTCGTCGCCATCGTCACTTGTCCAGACAGATCGTCACGTAGTCGCCGGTCCTGGCCCCGACGGCGTTGCCCTCGTCGGTGTCGAGGTGCAGCTCCGCCAGGTAGGAGTCCTTGACGCGGATCAGGAAATTGTCCAGCCGCGCCCCGCGCTCACCCCCGAACCGGACGCTCACGCGGTCCTGGTCCTTCAGGTTGAGGGCGGCGGCGTCGTCGGGGCTCATGTGGATGTGACGGCCCGCGACGATCACGGCGTGGTCGCATTCGATGCTGCCGAGGGGACCCTCGATGCGCACGGGGGCGGCGGCTTCGAGATGCCCCGACTGGGCCATCGGCGCCTTGATGCCGAGGGCGAAGCAGTCGGTGCGGCTCAGCTCCACCTGGGTGGCGGGACGGTTGGGTCCCATCACGCGCACCCGGGTCATGGTGCCGCGGGGGCCGTGCAGGGTCACGGTCTCCTCGGCAGCGAACTCGCCGCGCTGGCGCACGTGCTTCTTGACCTTCGGTTCGGTGTAGCCGAACAGGGTTTTGAAGTCGGCGTCGCACAGGTGGACGTGCCGGTTGGAGATGCCGACGATCACCTTGCGCGGGTCCAGGGCGGTGATCCGCTCCAGGACCCGGCTGGTGATCTCGGCCACGAGCGCGTCGGTCATGACTGCGGCAGGATCTTCTCGACGTCACCGTGGGGACGCGGGATGACGTGCTGGGAGACCAGCTCGCCGACCCGTGCGGCGGCCGACGATCCGGCGTCGACGGCGGCCTTCACGGCACCGACGTCGCCGCGCACCATCACGGTGACCAGACCGGAACCGATCTTCTCGCTGCCGATCAGGGTCACGTTCGCGGACTTGACCATGGCGTCGGCGGCCTCGACGGCACCCACGTAGCCCTTGGTCTCGATCATTCCGAGAGCGTTGCTCATGACTGTTTCCTCCTGGTGGTGGATGTCCGGGGAGCCTTGGTGGTCTCCGCGGGGTTCTTGGGTGTGGCATCCGGTTTCTGGTCCGGGCCGGATTCGGGCTGCGCCTGTTCGAGTTGCGGTTTCGGCCCGGGTTTCGTGATGGCCTTCGGCGCGGGTTTGGGTTCGGGTTTTTCCGGGGCCTTGGGCGCGGCTTTGGTCTTCTCCGGGGATTTGGCCTTGGCGGCGGGTTTCGTCGTCGCCTTCGCACCGGGCGCGGGTTTGGCCAGGCCCACTGTCGTGGCCGAGAAGACGAGGGTCTCCAGCTCCTGGTGGGGCCGGGGAATGACGGTCCTGCTGACCACGTGTGTCAGTTTCGACGCCGCCACCTCGGCGGCGGCCATGGCCGCCTGGACGGCCGCCACCTGGCCTTCGACCTTGATGGTGACGTAGCCGCCGCCCTTGGCCAGTTCGTAGCCGATCAGGTTGACGTCGGCGGTCTTGCAGGCGACATCGGCGGCCTCGACGCCAGCGACGAGGCCCACCACTTCAATGCTCCCCAGTGCTTGCATCACTGGCTCCTTTCGGGTTCACGGAGGGGAAGTCTTTTCACCAGGCGGGCGGCGTTCGACCCGATGATCCGGTCCGCCTGCTCGCTGCGCCCCAGGAAATGCGCCAGGTAGGGGCGCCGCTCGGGGAGTTTCTCGGTGGTGATGACCACGTAGTCGAGGGCGATTCCTAGGCCGATGCCCAGCCGCGACGAGGTCGCGGCGCGGTGCGCCAAGACCAGGGGATTCAGCTCCGAGAGGCGTTCCACGCGGCTCGGCACCCCCTCCTCCTCGATGCCGAGGAGCACCTGGGTGAGCTGTTCGTCGCCGATGCCCTCGTGGACGGCGAGGTTGATGGTGGGGCGTTCGTCGATCGTCACGACGCACCCCCCAGCACCAGGCCGGTGGCGACGGCGTTGCGGGGCCCCTCGACGCCGCGGATGTTGGCGCGCCCGGCCACCACCCGGTAGTCGGCCAGGGCCCGGGTGACCAGCTGCGGGATCTCGAAGTCGAGGGCGGAACCGCCGACGAGTACCACGAAGTCGATGCCGCGCACCTCCGAGGTGGGGGAGACGCGCTGCAGGGCGCGGATCGCGTTGGTGACGAAGACCTGCTCCTTGGCGCGGATGCGGACCTGGCGGATGGTCTCGACGGGAAGGTCCACGTCGAGGGGCACCATGCCGTCGGGTTTGAGCACCACGGTGCGGGCGTAGACGTGCCCGGGAAGCGGGTCCTCGAAGAACTGCACGGTGCCGTCCTCGTGGCGGATGTTGAAAACCGACTCCACCTTCGCCAGCGGGTGGCGTTTGATGTCCTCGGCCAGGTCGAAGGAGTCGAGGCCGAGTTCGGACTGGATCATCAGGGTCACCATGTTCCCGGCGCCTGCCAGGTGGATGGAGGTGCCGGTGCCGTCCGGACGCATGACGGAGGCGTCGGTGGAGCCGGCGCCCATGTCGAGGATCGCGATGGGGGCGGCCGTTCCGGGGGTGGTGAGCGCGCCACGGATGGCCATGTCGGCCTCCACGCCGCCGACCTCGACGGGCACGCCGATCTCGGCGGCCAGTTCGGAGGCGATCCGTTCCATCTGGAGGCGGTCGGTCCTGACCATCACGGCGATGCCGACGGCGGCCTCCATGGAGAACTCGTTGGCGATGCCGCCCGCCACCTGCTGCGGCACCCGGGTGTCGACGGCGAGCAGGTCGGTGATGTTGATTTCGCGGGGGTGCTGGTTGGTCAGCTGCGCCATGGTCACGCGCACCTTCTCCATCATGCCGCCGACGTTGGTGCCGGCCTCGCCCGTGATGTCGGCGAGGTTGCGGATCCGGGATGCGACATCCATGATCTCGGCGGCACCCAGGTCGACGTCGACGTCGAGGGTGTTGGTGCCGTGGAAGGTGAGGCGGCCCGCGGGGATGCGGCGTTCCTGCACGTCACCCTCCGGGGTTTTGATGACCACGGCGGAACGGTTGCCCACCAGGGAACGGGCCAGGGGCACCACGGAGCGGGTGGCTTCGGCCTCCAGGCCGAAGAGGGTCGCGATGCCGAACGGGTTGGACAGGGTCTCGACGATGCGCCCGATGTCGGCCACCTCAATGGCGGCCAGCATCCCGAGCGGGACCTTCTCGATCAGGCGCACCTCGTCGACGATGGGGATCTTGTGGGCCAGCCTGTTGTGGACCAGCACGCCGTCGTCGGCCTGCAGGATCGCCCCGGTGATCTCCAGGCGCTCGGCGACGGCGTTCAGCCGGGCCGCGACCTGGTCGTAGGGGATCGTACGGGGCACCACGACGATGTAGGGCTGCCCGGCGGGGGCGTCGGGCAGCTCGTCGAGGGCGATGGTGGTCCCCACCCCGATGCCGAGGCCGCCCGGGGTGGAGGGGTTGTGTCCGATCATCGTGGATTCGGTGATGACCGTCTCGGTGATGGTCTCCATCGCGACGTCGCCGATCACGGGGGCGGCTTCGTTGATGCGGATGGAGTCGAGGTCCTCGATGCGGCGTCCCGCCTTGCCCAGGGCCTCGGTGAGGGAATGGAACAGACCACGGATGTTGGTGCTGGTTCCCTTGATACCGGTGGTGGGGACGATGGCGCTGGACAGGAACCTCACCTGCCCTTCGGTACCGGTTTCGGCGAGCGCCACCTCGGTGGTTGCATTGCCGATGTCGATGCCAGCGACCAGTTTCGCCATCGTCCCTTTCCCTTTCTCTCAGTCCTCGCGCAGCCGTCCGCGGGCCTCGTAGACGTCGGCGGCCTCACGGACGAACCCCGCGCTCACCTTCGCACCGTACTGGCCCTCCAGTTCTTCGGCGATCGCGTACAACTCCGCCTTGGTGGAGCGGTACGGCCGCAGCGCGTTGTAGATCTCCAGCAGCCGGGCGTCGGGCACGGCCACCAGCTCGGCGGCGCGACGCAGGTTGCGGGCCAGGGTCTGGCGTCCGTCGGCGTCGGCCACCTGGGCCTGGAGCTCCAGGGTCTCCGAGGAGATGCGGAAGTCGAGGGGGGTCAGCTTCCCCGACTTGACGTCCTCGAAGGTGAGTTCGTCGAGGGCCTTGCCGGTGTTGGTTTTCACCAGCTCCGGGTGCTTCTCGGCCAGCGGGTACTCGTCGCGGCCGATCCGGCGGGTCCCCGCGGCGGGGACCTGGGCCGGGGCGGCGGGCGCCGGGGCGTTCTTGGCGAAGGACACGGAGTCGTTCCCGAGGGACTTCATGACCTCCGACATGATCTGTCGGATGAGTTGTTCCTGATCCATGGTGGCTCTCCTAGGCGGTGCTGACCCGCAGCGCCTGGGGCTTCTTGGCCAGGTCGCACTGGGCGGTTTCCTTGTTGTGCAGCAGGGCCGCGATGGCTTGGTACTTGGGGCGGGCCATCTGGTCGTTGCGGATCGGCACGGGCTGCGGCGACTCGCCCTTGGCGTACTTGGCCGCGTTCTTGCCGATGGCGCGGAAGGTTTCCAGGTCGATCAGCGGGGACTGGCTGAACAGCTCCACGT
Organism: Arachnia sp.; assembly: GCF_057238465.1. NCBI lineage: Bacteria > Bacillati > Actinomycetota > Actinomycetes > Propionibacteriales > Propionibacteriaceae > Arachnia > Arachnia sp. Next base: position 160,989 of record NZ_DBHHFZ010000003.1, on the reverse strand, counting down.
TGCTGAGCGGCGGCAGGTCCTTCTGGTGGATGACCGTGGTGCCGCGCGACTGGATGCCGATCCCGATGCCGGAGCCCGACAGCTTCGCCGCCTGGTGGGCGATGAAACCGACGTCGGCGCTCTTGTAGATCTTCACGAACCGGTGCTTGAGGCCCTCCTCCTCGATGCCCGCGGCGATCTCCTTGAGGACGTCGGCGTGGGGCAGACCGATGATGGTTTCGTGGATCAGGGTGCTGAACGCCGGGGAGACCGCCACCACGACCTCCTTCGGGTCGGAGCCGCGCTCCGCGGGTCCGGTCTCGGCCAGGGTGAGTTTCCCGGCGGCCGTGGCGGTCATCGTCGCGGTGCCACCCGAGGTGGGGGACGGGGTGCTCGGCGCCGGGGTCGCGGCGGCCTGGTCCTCGGTGGCCATTTCCTGGACCACCTGCGCGATGATCTGCTTGAGGGTGTTCACATCAATGCTCATGGCTCACCTCAGATGCTCTCGGGGCTGATGGCCTGACGGATGGTCTTGATCTGGTTCCACCGCTCGTCGTCGATCTGGTAGCCGGTCTGCGGGCCGTGGTAGTCGTTGGGCGAGTTCACGGCCGAGATCACGTTGAAGTCGGCGTCGAAGATCGCGGAGGTGTGCAGGTAGTCGCCCGCGACGCGGCGTTTCAGCAGGTTGAACACCGCCTCGGCGACGTCCTCGAAACCGCCTCGCGACAGCGCCTTGGCCACGTCCACGCCGGTGACCTCGCGGTTCATCATGTCCTCGGCGGCCTTCAGGTCCTCGACGACGTTGCGTTTGGGCATGTCATCGGAGCTGTGGGCGTAGGTGGCGGCCTCCACCTCGGCGTCGGTGATGGCCGGCAGCCCCAGCTCGTCGAAGACGGCCTGCAGGGCGCGGGCGGCCTTGCGGCGCACCGCGATGACGTCCTCCTCCAGCACGGGGGTGAGGCCGCCGTCGATGCGCAGGTCACGCTGGATGATGTTCCAGTCGTCGAAGTCCTCGGCATCCCAGTTGGAGCCCGCGAACATGTTGTCCTTGTTCGGGGTGGAGGAATAGCCGGAGCAGATGAAGTCGGTGCCGGGCACGAACTGCATCAGCGACCGCGACACCCGGCGCAGATCGGAGTGGGTGAAGGTCTGGTCGTTGCTGGAGGCGCACTCGAGGTCCAGCATGGTGGCGATCAGGTTCTCGGCCAGCACGGCGCGGATGCCGCCGGGCACGCCCGCGGGCACGCCGATGCAGCTGACGGAACCGTTCTGGGTGCCCTGCGAACCGGCGGCCTTGGTCACGAACAGGCAGCGGGCCTCCAGGTACAGCATGGATTTGCCCTCGGCGTAGCCCATCTGCACCTCGGAGCCGGTGCCGGATGTGAAACGCATCTTCAGGCCGCGGGAGGCGTAGCTGGAGGCCAGGAAGGCCTTCGACCAGGGGGTGTCGTCGCCGTCCATGAACACCGCCTCGGTGCCGTAGACGGACACGGTCTCGGCGTAGGCGGTCAGCCCGCGCATGCCGAGCTGCAGCTCCGTGGCCTCCTCGACCGCGCACTGGGTGAGGATGCCGGGACGTCCGGTCTGGGCGCCGACCAGTAGTGCCAGCGCGTTGAACGGGGCGTAGCGGACCACACCGACGGTGGTTTCCTGCTCGGCGAAACCGCGCAGCGCGGCCTCGGCGGAGTCGGCGGTGATCTGCACGGGGTTGTCGGCGACGTTGGTGACGTGGCACTGGTTGGCGGGCTGTTTGCGGGCACGCAGTTTCGTGACCGCCATCATCATCTCCAGCACGCTCATGTTGCCGACGACCTCGGTGAGTTTCGCCGGGGTCATGGCGGTGGTCAGCGGGATGATCTCGGTGCGGGGCACGTTGATGTCGCACAGCATGCGGGCCACCTGGAGGGAGTCGATGGCCATGGCCTTCTCCGCCAGCTCCAGGTTGATGCCGTAGTCGGCGACGAAGGTGTCGATCATGTCGAACTGGTCACGGGTCTTGCCGTCGAGCTCGGTCACGAGCCCGTTGGTCAGTGTGATCGACGGTTTCGGATCGTTGGGGGAGTCCATGGCGATCAGGCCAACCTCTGGCCATTCGCTGACGAACCCGTCCTGGTTCACGGGGCGCGCGTCGAGCGCCTCAAACCTCTTGGAACGCATCAGATCGGTCCTCAGATGTAGGGGGTCGTGGTGGATTCGGGCTTGGCGCCGAGCGCACCGAGGAGGGAGATGCCCACCTCGCGGGCGGCGATGATGGCCTGCCGGACGGCACCCGAGTCGCCGCTCAGGAAGGAGATGACCTCGTTGGAGAAGCTGGTTCCGCCGGCGGGGCTGGCGTAGCCGATGACGTCGACGGTGGCTGCCTTGACGGCGGTGTCGGCCAGGACCACACCGATGCCGGCGGGGGCGCCGACGGTGATGCCGAAGGCCTTGCCGATCGGGGCGCCGAAGGCCTTGTTGAGGGCGTAGGAGGCGCGGGCGGTGTACTGGAACTCCAGATGGCCCGCGTCGTTGGCGTAGACGTCACCGAAGGTGCGGTCCAGTTCACCGAGGGACACCTCGACGGCGCGGCGGGCGTCGGAGACATCCTCGGCGCCGAAGATGATCAGCGAGCCGTGACCGGCGCCGCCCTTGGTGTCGCGGGGCAGTTCGATGGTCAGGATCTCGGAGTTGGTGGCCTTGACGGCCTCGTCGGCGGCGAAGATGTGCGGGCCGGCACCGGTGCGGGCGCCGAGGATCCCGATGGAGCGGAAGTCCTTCTCCAGTTTCATCATCGCGCGCAGCTTCGGGTCGACGTTGGCGATGACCATGCCGATGGTGTCACCCAGGACGTTGGTGCCGACGAACTCGGTCACGCAGGGCAGGGAACCGGCGGCGGGCGTGGGGGCGGGGGCGGGAGCAGCGGACGGCGCGGGATCGTCGCCACCCATCTTCTTGACCACCTCGGCCAGGACCTTGTTGATCAGTTCCTCAGACATTGTTCACTCTCCTACTTGGCCTGGGCGGGGAGGATCTTCTCGACGTCGTTGTGGGGGCGCGGGATCACGTGGACGCTGACGAGCTCACCCACCCGCTCCGCCGCCGAGGCTCCCGCGTCGGTGGCGGCCTTGACCGCGCCGACGTCGCCGCGCACCAGCACGGTCACGTAGCCGGCACCGATCTTCTCGCTGCCCACCAGGGACACATTCGCGGACTTGACCATGGCGTCGGCGGCCTCAACCGCTCCGACATAGCCCTTCGTCTCGACCATTCCGAGCGCTTCCTGCATGCTGACTCCTTCGTCGTTGGTCCTAGCGACAGGCAGCTTTGGGCCTGCCTTGGCCACCATAGGGCCGGTTCGGATACACAGTTTCTCCCGGTTGTTACACATTCTTGCTCCGGGCCTGTGTGAAACATTGAACCCGGCAGGAAGTGGCCCTATCGTGATGACATCCCAGAGGAGCGATTGATGACCGAGCTGACCGACAAGACGCGCATCATCCAGGAGTTCGTGCCTGGCAAGCAGGTCACGCTCGCCCACGTGATAGCCAACCCCGACCCGCACCTGTACCCGAAGATCGGTCTGCCCGCGGGAAGCAGCGGGGCCATCGGGGTGCTGACCATCACGCCGGGCGAGGCCGCCGTCATCGCCGCCGACATCGCCACCAAGTCGGCGGGGGTCGAGTTGGCCTTCGTGGACCGCTTCTCAGGGTCGTTGCTCATCACCGGCCGGCTGGCCGACGTCGAATCCTCCGTCACGGGGATCGTCACCACCCTCCAGGCCATTCTCGGATTCACCCCCGCACCGCTGACCAGGACGTGACGTAGAACATGAGGTCGATCCTGCTGGTCGGCAGCATCGGAGCCGGCAAGACGACGTTCAGGCAGCGCCTCCAGGGGCTGCCAATCGAATACGCCAAGACCCAGGCCATCGAGACCTTCGCCTCCGCCGTCGACACCCCCGGCGAGTACCTGGAGGTGGGACGCTACAAACACGCCCTGATGCTGGCCTCCTACGACGTGGAGGTGGTGGTGCTGGTGCAGTCCGCCACCAGCGACGAGACCCGTTTCCCGCCGGGGTTCGCCACCACCTTCAACCGTGAGGTGCTGGGGGTCGTCACCCATGCCGGGGTGGCCACCGAGACCCAGGTCCACCACGCGGTCAACCACCTGACGCAGGCCGGGGCCCACCGGATCGTGGCGGTCGACTCGGTGACGGGCAAGGGATTCAAACGCGTTCAGGAGGTGCTGTGCCGGACTTCATCGTGAACCCCGCCGCGGGCAACGCGGCCGCAGCCCTCGACCTGCGCAACCTCATCGACGTCGAGGAACTGCAGCGCATCCAGGACGATTTCGCCACCTCCACCGGGTTGGCGATGATCACCGTCGACTCCATGGGCCGTCCCGTCACGGAGGCGTCGCGGTTCAGCACCCTGTGCCAGTACCTGCGCCGCGACCCCGCGATCCGCGCCAAGTGTTACAGCTGCGACGCCCACGGCGGTTTGCAGAGCGCCATCGAGGGACGCCCGGTCGTGTACCGGTGCCACGCGGGACTGGTGGACTTCTCCGTTTCGATCATGTGGGGTGCGCAGTACCTGGGCGCGGTGATGGCCGGGCAGGTGCTGCTCACCGAGGGGCAGCAGCAGCTCCAGCGGCTCGTGGGCGCCTCGGAGGTGCTGGAACACAAGGAGACCGCGAAACTGCTGGACCAGGTGGCCGTGGTCGACCTCGGCAAGCTGCAGGCCGCCGCCAACGAGATCGTCGGGTTGGCGAACGCGAAGCTCGGCTCCACGCTCGGCGAGGCGGATTTCGCCGTCGCGGTGGCGGGCACGGTGCTGGGCCGGCTCGGCAGGATCCCGGACCCCAGCGGCAACGCGGCGCTCGCCCCGCTGCTGGCGGGCATCCGGAAACCGCTGCCCCTGATCCCCGTCGAGTCGGTGAAGCGACGAATCTCGCTGGATGCCCCGGTGGTGGCCCGAAACGTCGCGCAGGGCAACGCGGCCGCGAACCTGGAGCTGCTCGGCGACTACCTGGATCATCTGCTGCCGCGCTGGAGCCAGAAGGTGGATCCGAAGGAGCTGTCCGAGTACGAGGACATGATGATAGGCATCGCCACCAGCGAGGCCGTGCAGTTCGGGCGCGACATCTCCCAGATCGTCACCCGCCACCGGGGACGCAGACGCGGCCCGATGAACCGCTACGAGTGCCAGGTGTACTGCGAGAAACTGCTGATCCGCGTCCACGACCTCCTCGAACCCGCTTCCCGGGGTGGGGAACGCAACCTGACGACGCTGCTGAACGAGATCGAGAAGAACCCGTCGTCGTTCCTGACGCTGCACAAGGCGGCCTCCTACCTGAGGTGGTCGGAGTCGCACTTCGCGAGGAAGTTCAAGGAACGCACCGGCTCCAGCTTCATCCACTACGTGACCGCCAAACGACTGGAGCGCGCGAAGTTCGTGCTCGTCCACACCGACAAACCGGTGCTCAGGATCGCCGCTGAACTGGACTTCACACCGCTGAACTACTTCTCGCGGCAGTTCAAGAAACACATCGGGGTGACCCCGTCCGAGTACCGCAGGGAACATTCCGGGAGGGCAGCATGACCAGGGCCCGCTCATCGGTGCACATTCTCCGCTGGATGATCCGCGCCGCCAGCGAGGCGGGGAAACCGGGCTGGGAGGCGCCGGATGAACCGCGGGAAACGATTCCCACGGTTAGGGGGAGAAAAACAGAGACACACGAGAACAGGGGCAGGGCATGAGGGAGTTCCGGCTGGCCACCAGGGTGAGGCTGGGCGCGGAGGCGCTGGAGGCGCTCGACGAGTTCCGCGGAAGGCCGGTTTTCCTCGTGACCGACGACTTCTTGGCCACCACCGGGGTGTACCGGAAGGTGGTCGACAGGCTCGGTGAACAGGTGACGACGTTCACGGGTGTGAAACCGAACCCCAGCACCTCCGAGATCGGCGCCGGGGTGTCGGTCTACCTGCAGTCCGGGCCCGACGTGGTCGTCGCCTATGGTGGCGGGTCGGTGATGGATGCCGCGAAGGTGATGCACAAGGCCGCCCTCGACGCCGGTTTCGGGGCACCGGAGGGGATCGTCGCGATCCCGACCACCAGCGGGTCGGGTTCGGAGGTGACGTCGTTCGCCGTGGTCACCGACGAGCAGACACACACGAAGGTCCCGATCGCCTCCAACGAACTGGTGGCGGGGCTGGCCATCCTGGACCCGGAGGCCGTGGTCGGGGTGCCGCCGCACATCACCGCCGACTCCGGCATGGACGTGCTCACCCACGCGACGGAGGCGTACGTGGCGTTGGAGGCCTGCGACTTCTCCGACGCGCTGGCGGAGAAGGCCGTCGAGTTGGTGTTCGGGAACCTGGAGCGCTGCTACACCCACGGCGACGACCTGGAGGCGCGTTCCCACATGCACAACGCGTCCTGCATGGCGGCGATGGCCTTCGACAACGTCGGCCTGGGTATCGTCCATTCGCTGGCGCACGCGCTGGGCGGCCACTACCCGATCGCGCACGGACGGTTGAACGCGTTGCTGCTGCCGCACGTCATCGAGTTCAACGCCGCCCGCAGCGACCGCGCCGCCGAACGCTACGCCCGCCTGAGCAGGTTGCTGCACCCCTCGGCGAGGGGCCGGGCGGCGGTGACGTCGCTGATCGGGGCGGTCGAACGGTTGAGGTCGAGGCTGGACATCCCGTCGCGGCTGAGCGACCTGAAGGTCGCCCCCTCCGACCTGCGTCGAGACGAGGACGACCTGGTGGCCGCGGCCCTCGCCGACGGCTGCACCACGACCACCCCGGTGGCGCCATCGCCCGACGACCTGAAGGGCATCCTGCGCAGGATCGCGTGAGGGGTCGGGTCTTCACGTCGTGAAGTAGGGGCGTGACAGCGTCGCCGGATCATGACGGCGCCGTCGGGACCGCGAATCAGTTGATACCCGGTGAAGGGGTCTCATTACACTGGACCGACAGGCCGAGGTGCTGACGGCTCACGAGCGCTGGGAGGTTCATGGTGACCGATGCGGTTGCGGGACGTGTTCGGTTCCGGGACGTGAAACCCTGCTATGCGCCGACGACTCTTGATGCCCTACGCGGCCCCTATCACGGGCTGATCGACCTTCCGCACGGGGTTCGCTGGCAGAAAGACCGTGTGAGGATCGATGTGGATGATGTGGGGGGGCGGCGCATGGCCTACCAGGCGTTGCTCACCGAAGGGCGGGTGGCCGAACAGGAGCATCTGCTCAACCGGGATCGTCTCATCGAGCTGTGGCCCGTGCTCAACCTGGACCAGAGGGTGCGGGACCTGTGGGAAACGCGTTTCCCCGAACTCCGGGTACACACATGAGCCGGGATGCCTCCGAACAGAGAAGGATCACGAGGATCGCCCTGGAGGCGGCAGGTCCGGATGCAGGGTTCGCGCTGGCTGGGTCTGGTGCCATTCGCGAACATGGATTCATCGATCGTCCCACCGAGGACGTGGACCTGTTCACCACCCAGTCCGCGCAGCACGAATTCGCCCCGGCGCTGGGGCGAGTCGTCGCTGCCCTTCAAGAAGCAGGCTATGACGTGGAGATTCGGGAACGGCATCCCTGTTTTTCACGACTCGTCGTCACCAGAGACTCCTCGGAGCCGGTCGCGACCGTCGATCTGGGTGTCGACTGGCGTGCGGAGGATCCGGTCCGCCTTGCGGTCGGGTCGGTGCTCGCTCCCGATGACGCAGTGGGCAACAAGGTTGCGGCTCTTTTCTCGAGAGGCGAGGCCCGCGACTATCTGGATGTGGATCGCATACGTGCTTCAGGAAGGTACCGGGACCAGAGGCTCATCGAACTGGGTCATCGATCCGATCTCGGTTTTGAGATCACTCAGTTCGTCAGGCGCCTGGAAGAGGTTGGCCGCGTTCAGCCCTTCGAGGTCGCGATCTACGAGGTTTCTCCGGAGCAGCTGCGGGCCGTGAAGGATCGTTGCCTGGCATGGGCGCGCGAGCTGCGTGCCCGAGTGTTTGGTGATCCGATTCCTCCGCGCGGCCAGGCCGCTGGTTCCGACGGCATCACGGATCCGCGGAACTGACTGGCTCTTTGGGGCGGTGCGGAACGCGAGGGGGTCGGGCAGTATTTGCCCTGGAGCGAACTCCAATGTTTAGCGTGTGTGATCATGCGAAGTGCACTGCTCGAAATCGACTGGCAGAACTGGATTCTCGCCCTCGCCCACGACCCGTGGTCGGCGCATCTGGGACGGGAGGTCCGGCGCTTGCTGGCCAACCTCGGCTGGCCGGTGATCAGCACCCGGTACCTGTCCCCGGAACCGGGGGACGACCGGGCCGATCCTGATCATCCGGACGCCGCTTTCGTGGAAGGTTTCGAGCCGCGTGGGCAGCCCGTCATCACCAAACACGGCCGCGACATCTTCGACGTCGCACAAACCGACGAGACCCTGCGGGGCCTCGGTGTCGAGCACGTCGTGTTGACCGGTTTGGTGACCAGCCACGGCATCCGGCTCGCCGCCACGTCGGCCCTGGCTCGCGGATATGCGGTGACCGTGGTGTCCAACGCCTGCGCCGACACCACCGGTGAGGCGCACCTCGCGGCCCTCGGTGAGCTCCGCGACGTAGGTGTCGTCGTCCGGTCCGCGGATGAGTTGACCGCCTCTGCGTGGCGGCGGGCCGGGACCATTGCCGTCGGGATAGCCGAGGTGGCCGACATCACCGGCCTCAGCCGCGACACCCTTCGCTGGTACGAGCGTGAGGGGCTGATCCCGGTGATCGACCGGACCTCCAACGGCTACCGCCGCTACGACGGGCAGGCGATCCGGATGATTCAGATGCTGGTGAGGCTGCGACGCACCGGGATGCCGGTGGAGCAGATGCGCGAGTACATCACGCTGGTCGCCGAGGGGGAGTCGTCGCACCGGCGTCGCCTGGCTCTGCTCAGGCGGCATCGCGACGCCGTTCAGCAGCAACTGAACCAGCTTGCCGACGACCTCGGCGCCCTCGACCACAAGATCGCCAACTATGAACGAGCACTGGGAGAATGACATGCAACAGGTACCCACCATTGATCTGGGCCACGGCCTGGAGGTCAGCCGGATTGGTTTCGGCGGGATGGCGTTGAGCCACGTCTACGGGCAGACCGATCCTGCCGATGCCCTCGCGACCCTGCACGCCGCCGTCGACGCAGGGGTCACGTTCCTCGACACCGCGGACGTCTACGGTGAACCCCGGCCCGGCACCCAGGGTCCGGCAGGCACGAACGAGGAGTTGTTCGCGCAGCTGCTGCGGGAGCGTCGGGGGGAGGTGCAGATCGCCACCAAGTTCGGCATCACCGGTCTCATCGGGGTCCCCGACGCCCCGGCGACGCGCGGTGACCGCGCCTACGTCCGGTCGGCCTGTGAGGCATCGCTGCGGAGATTGGGCGTCGAGACCATCGACCTGTACTACATGCACCGCCGCCAGCTCGACCTGCCGATCGAGGAGACGGTGGGGGCCATGGCTGAGCTCGTGACGGAGGGCAAGGTCCGTCACCTGGGGCTGTCCGAGGTGACCGCGGCCGAACTGCGGGCCGCCGCCACCGTCCATCCCATCACCGCTGTCCAGAGCGAATGGAGCCTGTGGTCGCGTGACGTCGAGGCCCAGGTGGTGCCCGCTGCCCGTGAGGTGGGGGCCGGGTTCGTGCCCTACAGCCCGCTGGGACGTGGGTTCCTCACCGGCGCGTTGACACCGGAACGGATCGCGGGGTCGATGCTCAGATCCGAGGACCGGTTCGTCAGGAACTACGAGGCCAACCAGCAACTGCTCCAGGTGATCCACGGGGTCGCCGATGAGCTGGACGCGACCCTGGCGCAGGTCGCGCTGGCCTGGCTGCTGGATCGGACCGGGCGGCTCGGCCTGCCGGTGGTTCCCATCCCCGGCACCCGGTCCGCGGAGCGCATCCGGCAGAACGCGGCGGCGGCGCAGCTGCGGCTGACCGACGACCAGGTGGCGCGACTCGATGCCGTTGCCGATCTGGTTCAGGGATCCCGGAACCTGTCGTTCACGCCGCCGCAGTGGATCTCCAGCGGCCGAGAGTGAATCGTCGCATCCCACCCGGGCGGTCCCATCCCACCCGGGCGGTCCCATCCCACCCGGGCGGTCGCATCCCACCCGGGCGGTCACGCCAGCCTAATCGTCGAACGCCAGCGCTACAGCGCTGGCGTTCGACGGGAAGGCAGGCGTTTCCGTCAGGAAGGCAGGCGTTTGGCGGTAAGGCTGGCGTTCGACGGGAAGGCAGGCGTTCGACGGGAAGGCAGGCGTTTGGCGGGAAGGCCAGCGTTCGACGGGTGGGCTGGCGTTTGGCAGTAAGGCTGGCGTTTGGCGGGAAGGCTGGCGTTTCCGAGCAGGGAGGCCGGCGGTTGGCGTCGCACGCCGTGCCTTCCGGTCACGCCCCCCGGGTGGCCTCGGTGGCGACGGCCCTGGTGTCCCATTCCTCCCGGACCCCGCCGTCGGCCATCACCAGCACCCGGTCGCTGAACTGGTGCAGCTCCCGTTCGTCGCTGGTGAACAGCAGCACCCCTACGCCGCGGCCCGTGATCTCCTCCAGGAGACGCACGAAACGTTCCCGGGTGGCGATGTCGAGGCCGTCGGTGGGCTGGATCAGGATCATGATGCGGGCGTTCTGGCTGGCGATCTCCTGCATCTGCTGCCAGCGACGCTGACCGGTGGACTGCGCGGGACGGTGCAGGAGCTTGCTCATCCGCTCCTCCGACTCCTTCAGCAGGAGCAGGATCCGGGTGGTGTCCTCGATGGCTTCGTCGTCGATGTCATCCTCACCGTCGAGCATGACGATGTTGCGGGCCGCGTGGGCCTCGCTCTCCGGGTCCAGCATGTTCGTCAGCACCGCGATACCCAGCGACGGCAGGTCGCGGGGGGCGGTGATGCGGGCAGCGCAGCCGTCGACGGTCAGCGAGGCCATGTGGGCGGGACGTTTCCCGATCAGCGCGTCGCGCACCTCCTCCACACCCGAGAAGCGGGAACCGGTGAAACCGAGCACCTCGCCCCGGTTCAGCTGGAAGGAGACCGGCTCGGTGGTGCACTCCAGGCCGACGACATCCATCACGACATCAGCGGTGGCATTGGCGTGCCGTGGTGTCATCTCGATGACGGAGCCGAACATCGCCTCGGTGAGCTGGTCGACGGTGGCGGCGGCGGAGTCGAAGATCCGTTCGATCTTGCCGTCCCGCAGCACCGCGATCCGGTTGCACAGCCGCAGCGCCTCCTCCAGCTGGTGGGTGATGTAGAGGACACCCCGGCCCTCCTCGACCGTCCGGCTCAGGGCGTAGCGCAGGTCCTCAAGTTCCTCGGAGTTGAGGGCGTTGCTGAGTTCGTCGATGACGATGACCTCACGCGGGTCGGCGAGCATGCGAACCACCTCGGCCATGCGGCGTTCCGTGTGGCTGAGGCCGCCGAGCCGGTGAGTGGGGGACAGGGGGATGCCGGTTTCGGAGAGGATTCGCTTGGCCCGGGTCATCATCTCCGTGAGGCTGGGCCTTCCCTCGACGTGCCGGAACATGGCCTCGACGACGGTCAGCCTCGGGTCCAGCTCGTTCTGGGGGTCGATGAGCATGATCTGCCGCGGATCCCACGGCCCACCCGAGAGACTGGCCACCCCCTCATCGGCCGACGTGTAGCCGGCGATGATCGAGGCCATGGTGGACTTCCCAACTCCGTTGGGGCCGACTATGCCGAGCACCTCCCCATGCCGGAGGTCGATGTCGACCCCGGTCAGCACCTCGAGCCGACCGAAGGACTTCCGCATCCCCCGGACCGCCAGCAGCGGCTCTTTATCCCACATGAATACCTCGTAGTTGTTATTCGTTCGCAACGCGAAGCCGTCTCCTCGGCACCAAGGCAGGTTCCAGATGGGTCCCCATCCCTGCTAGGGCGCCCTTGGTTATCCGACTCTAAGCGATGGTCGAGTCAATCCTCGGGTGGCGAACCTGCCCTTGGTTAACTGAGATTCCGCAGACAGGACCTTACCGCTGCGTTGCCTTTCCTGCTAACTGGATCGACAAATCAAGGTAATTTTTTCTTCAACAATGTTCAGACTCGCCTGTCAGCCGACCGGCTGACGCAGCTGCTGGGTTTTCCGTACCGGTTGTCAGGCCCCGGGGAGCCGGTGGGAAACCGGGGAGCGGCGGCGGTGCCGGGTTCCCGTCGCTCCCGGCGGGGCGACGATGCGGTGAGCGGGGACGGTCAGGGGGCCTCGACGCCGGGCATCACCCGGTTCCTGAATACGATCGCCAGGATGAGACCGACCACCAGCAGGATCAGGGAACAGGCCGGGAACATTCTGAACGTGATCTCCGGATCGACGTGCATCAGGGAAACCAGCAGCGGGGGCAGTCCTGTGCCCACACCGTTGCCGAGGACCTGGGTTGCCTGGAACAGGCCACCGAACAATCCCGGCCGGTTCCTGGGCGCGGGCCGCAGCAGGGTGATCAGTTGGCCGGGCAACCCGAACCCGACGCCCGCGGTGACCAACGCCAGACCGAACGCGATCGGGGCGCTGGGGAAGGACGGCTGGGTCAGCGAGATCACCGCGCCGGTCAGCGTGATCAGCCAGGCGAACCAGGTCAGGTCGCGTTTACCGGAAACCACCCCACCGGCGATGAATCCGGCAGCCAGGCCGAGCATGAATGGAATGTTGATCAGTTCCATGCGGAGCTTGACGAGCTCGGATATGTGTCGGCCGCCGCTCAGCGTGAACAAGTCCAGGTAGAACCAGATCCCGTACAGGACGGCCCCGAACAGCAGCGTCTGCACCAGGGCGGGTAGTTTCCCGGAGGGGCGGTGTGGCGGTGCCGGCCGGGTGGTTGCGACCTCGGCGGGGGAGTGGGGGAGCGTGAACCAGCCGAGGAGAGCCAGGGGAACAGCGACGATGGGTGCCCACAGCAGCGTCGCCTTCCAGTCCTGCTCGGCGGTGTACAGCGAGGCGATCATTGGCAGGGAGCCGTGGAAGGCGCAGAGCAAACCGATCAATGGTCCGTGGTTCTCGGGGTACACCTTGGTCACGGCTGAGAATGCCGCGGGAAGCAGCGCAGCGCTCCCGGCCGTCTGGACTGCCGTGGTGATGAACAGGAGATCCCAGGAGTCCGACCAGCCCATGACGTAGGCGCCCAGCGCCCACAGGAGGATCCCGGGGATCCAGATCGAACGCGGCCCGAACCGGTCGCCGAGAACGCCCCAGAGGATGAGGAAGACGACTGAGACCGTCGCCTTCAGAATCGTGAAGGCCGAACTCAGGAGGACACCATGGTCCGAGGAAAGGACCCCGGAACTCTGGAAGGCCATCCACCCTGCCTTCTGGAAAAACCCTTGAGCGAGATGGACGACGGCGATCCCGAACAGCACGAAGGTGATGTGCAGGCTTTGGTGGTTGTTCGGTGATGCAGTCTGCTGGGTTCGTGAGTGGATCGTCATTTCCGTTTCTCCGGTGTCGTAACCGGTTTTCCTGGCCGTGGTGATTGTATTCGACGCCTCGTTCACTCGTCGCTGCTTCGTTGCGCCGCCACTCGTTTCTTCGGCTTCCCCAGTGCCAGGACGAGTCCCGTGACCAGCAGGATCAGGGAGCAGCTCAGGAACAGATGGACCCTTGCGTCCGGGGAGACCGCTTCACCCAGGGCGAGGATCAGTGCCATGGGCACCCCGATCCCCACCCCGTAGCCGAGGTTCTGAGCCACCTGGAAAAGGGCGGCGGCCCGGGAGATCCGGTTCCCGGAAGCGAGACGCAGCAGCGTGACCAACCGCCCCGACAACCCGATTCCGAGCCCCGCCGAAGCCAGAACCGAGCCGGTCAGCACGGCGATGTCGAAAGGCAGCAGCGGGACCGATGCGATCCCCACGCCCGTCGCGGCGATCAACCACGCCAGCCAGGTGTTCTCGCGGTCTCCTGCGATCACCGCACCCACGACGAATCCCGCCGCAAGTCCTGCGATGAAGGGGAAGTTGACCAGGCAGGCCGTTTTGGGCCCTGAAATACCCGGCGGCGCCGCTGAGGGCGAGCTGGTCGTGGTGTGCGGAGAAAGCAAGCTCCAGGTGGATCCGGAACCCCGACAACACGGCGCCGAACAGCAGGGTCTGCACCACCGCGCGACCCCGTCCGGGGCGGCTCTCCGGGGCGGGGTCGTCATCGGATCCGGCCTCGAAGGGACCGGAGGGGATGGCCAACCAGCCCAGGATCAAGGGAGGGATAGCGGCGACGGGGATCAGCAGCAGCGCCGCCCGCCAGTCCACCGACTTGGCCATCAGGTCGGCGATCAGCGACCCCGGCAGGTGGAGGAGCGCAGGAAAGGCAATGACCAGGCCGGTGAGGAAACCGCCCCGGTACGACTGCGCGTTCGTGACGGCGGCGAGCGCGGCGGGGAGCACCGCCGCCACCCCGGCTGCCTGGAGCGCATAGCTCGCGAGCAGGAACTCCTCCGAACCCGACCAGCTCCCCACGAACACCCCCAGCGCCCACACGAGCAGGCCACCGGCGTAGGGCAGGCGCGGCCCGTAACGGTCGCCGAGGAGGGCCCACGGGATCAGGAGGAGGGTGCAGACCGCCACCTGCAAAGCGGGGAGCATCAGGGTGGATGCGGCCAGGCTCTGGGCGTTCGACCCGGGGGGAGCAAAACCCTGCTGGGCCCGCAGCACCACCCGCCCGAGGATCCCCTGCGCCAGGAACACGACCACGATCCCGAACAGGACCGCCGGGACGCACATGCCCTGCCGAGCATCCGGGGATGCGGGTTCCCGGGCTGGTGGGTTGGTGCTCATCTGGGTGTCTCCTCCGGGAGCGCGACGATTCCGGCTGGGCCGCGGACGGTGATCCGGCGCAGGGACGCGTCTCATCCGGGGGCGGCAGACCGGCCGGTGGTCACCGCATTCTTGCACCCAGCCGGTTCACGCCCCCGTCACCACCAGGGGTCGGCGCCCGAGGCCAGGTGGTCGAGCATGCTGAGGCCCCCCGCGAAGTCGCCGTGCGGCTGGGGGTAGGGGGTGGGGGTGAACGAGTGGTAGTCCAGCGCGATGCCGCGTTCCGCGAACACCGACTCGTCCAGGTAGTTGCGACCCGAGGGGCCCGACAGGTAGACATCCCCGCCGAGTTCCGCGGTGATGGCGGCCAGCAGCTCCGACGCCGAACCGGTCGCCTCCAGCTCCGAGGAGCGCACCAGTTTCGTCGGGATCGCGTAGTGGTCGCGCAGCCGGGTGATGAGGTCGGTGCACAGGTCGGCCAGGTTCGTCGTCTCGCGGGCGTAGACGGCCTCCAGCATCGCCTTGGCCGTCTCGAATCCGGGGCAGCGCCCGTACAGGGTCTGGAGGGTCTTGACGTGGTCGCTGCGCCACGGCTTCAGCTCATTGGTCTCCACGTCGCGCGTGAGCTGTCCGAGCCTGCCCTTGGTGTGCACGGGGATGGTCAGCCACTGCGGCCCGCCCGGGCCCTTGATCTTCACGCGGTTCTGGAATCCACCCTTGGTGAAGGGCACCGTGTCCAGCAGGACGAAGACATCCGCCTTCGTCATTTTGTCGAAGTAGCCCGTCCAGGGGGCGAAGTTCGGTTGGTGGATGGTTACGATCATGTTCGGCTCACAAAACAACGCGGATCAGTTCGAAGGCCTCGGCCCAGTCGTGTTTCACCTGGAGACCGCGGACCTGGGCCAGGGATTCGTGGAATTCCTTGGTGAAATATGCCCTGCCCATTTCTAGCTGCGAGGTGTACTTCGTCAGGGCGTCCCATTTCTTGTCGAGGTGGCGCTTGTCGAGGGTCACGAACGCCGACGCGGAGAACGTGATGTGGTTCCACGGCAGTTCGTAGCCCAGCAGGGTCTTGTGTTTGAAGGCGCGCATCGCCTCGTCGTGGATGGTGGCGTGGTCCTGATGCAGGTCGGCGCCGGAGGGGATCAGGATCCATTCGGGGTTCAGCTGGCGTTCCATCGCCACCATGTTCTCCAGCACCTCCTGGCGGTGGTAGCCGAGCTTGCGCACCGGGTAGTGCATGATCTGCCGGTTCTCCGGTTTCACTCCGAGCGCGTCGAGGGAGGCGTGGCATTCGTCGGCCAGGCGGGTCGGGGCGGACCCGGCCGGCAGCGACTCCTCCGCCGTCGAGAACACGGCGACGTGCAGATCGACTCCCGCTTCCAGCCACTTGGCCATCGACCCTCCGGCGCCGAGCTCGGCGTCGTCGGTGTGCGGGGCGAGTACGAGGATCCGTTCGGGGATGAGCATGCTCACAGCCTTTCATAGCAGGACAGGAGTTTTCCCAACTCCACGTCCCAGTTGTACTTGCGGAGGATCGCCTGCCGTCCGTTCTCTCCGATCCGGGCCGCCTCCTCCGGGTTCTCCAGCAGGCGGTTCAGGGCCTTGGCGACGGCGTCGGTGTCGAACGGGTCGACGGTGATGCCGCAGTCGTGTTCGGCGACGATTCGCTGCCACAGGGGGAAATCGGATGCGATGAAGGGAAGGCCGCAGGCCATGTATTCGAACATCTTCGTCGAATAGCCCTCCACGTAGTTGCTGATCGGGTGGTCCAGCACGAGCCCGACCTGCGCGTCACGCAGCCCGGCGACGATCTCGTCGCGGGGCAGGGGGCCGGGGTGGTGGACGTGCCGCCAGCCGGGATGCGCCTCGGCCTGTTCCCGGAGCTGTTTGAACTTGCCCGCCAGCATGCCGGTGACGTCGTCGGGCAGGTGCTCGAAGGCGGCGAGCATCTCGAACAGGCCCTGCTGCTCGGACAGCCCGCCGACGTAGATGAACGCGTTGCCCCGCTCCTGGAAGGGTTTGTCGTTGCGCTGGTTCGCCAGGCCTTTCTCGGGGAAGTTCTGCACCACGACCGTTTTGTGTGCCGGGAACTTCTCGGCTATCGAGGGGGTGGCGGCGACGATCGCGCTCAGCGCCCTGCCCGAGACGCCCTCCAGCACCCGGGTGATCCCCGAGAGTGGTTTCTTCAACCAGCCCGGGATCCAGGTTTTGTTCATGATCTGCAGGGGAACGTCCTCGTGGACGTCGTAGACGACCTTCTTCCCGCACAGCCGCAACGCCAGTCCGACCCCCATCAGCTCGGGGTCGTGGAAGTGGTAGATGTCAGCCCGCTCCTGCAACGCCCGGAACAAGATGGCCCAGGTCTTGCGGAGGATCCGGTCGATGCGGCCGCGTGGTGCGCCCAGCCCGATCACCCGCACCCCCGCCACCTCGATGTCGCCGTCGTGGCAGTTGATCAGGGCGATGTCGTGGCCCGCGGCCGCCAGGGATGCGCATTCCTTGTAGGTGACGCGGGTGTCGTGGACGTCGTGGACGGAGGAGAGGTGACGGACCCTGCTCATCGGGCGGTGCCGTCACCGATCGAGCGATGGGCGACACCCTCCCAGCGGACCGGGTCCAGGACGCCGCGTCCGTCGATGATTGCTTGGATTCCGGGTAGGTCTGTGGGGGTGAGGTCGAGGTATTCGGGATGGTCGGCCTGGAGGATCGCGGCATCAACCGGTTCACCCAACCGGTAGGGGGTGAACCCGAACCGGGTGAGTTCCTCATCGCTGTACATCGGATCATGCACCAACACCACGGCCCCCTTCGAGGCGAGGATTTCGACGGTGGGGAACACACCCGAGAACGCGGTCTCCTTCACCCTGCCCCGATACGAGGCACCCAACACCACCACACGACGACCCGCCAGATCCCCCAACAGGCCCTCGACCAAACCAATCGCATACCCCGGCATGGTCATGTTCGCCTCCCGGGCAACCCGCACAATCGACGCCTCCGGATCGGTGTAGAGATACAACCGCGGGTAGACGGGGATGCAGTGCCCACCAACCGCGATACCCGGCCGGTGAATATGACTGTAAGGCTGCGAGTTCGACGCCTCAATCACCTTGTACACATCAATCCCATGCGCGGCGGCGAACTTCCCGAACTGGTTGGCCAACCCAATGTTGACATCCCGATACGTGGTCTCAGCCAGCTTCGCCATCTCCGCGGCCTCCGCCGACCCCATGTCCCACACCCCATTGCCCCGCGGCAGATCAGGACGCTCATCAAAACTCAACACCCGCTGATAGAAGTCAACACCCTTCGCGGTGCCCTCCGCAGAGAGCCCACCAACCAGCTTCGGATACTTCCGCAGATCCTCAAACACCCGCCCCGTCAACACCCGCTCCGGGGAGAACACCAGATGGAAGTCCCGGCCCTCCACCAAACCGGAGACCTCCTCGATCAACGGCTTCCACCTGCCCCGGGTGGTACCAACCGGCAACGTCGTCTCATACGACACCAAAGTCCCCGGGGTGAGGTGCTCCGCGAAGGACCGGGTAGCGGCCTCCATCCAACCAAAATCAGGCTGCCAGGTCTCATCATTGACGAACAACGGCACAACGATCACGATCGCATCGACCCCCGGAATCGCCTCCGAGTAGTCACAGGTGGCACGCAACCCCCCGGCCGGCACCAACCTCGACAGTTTCTCCTGCAGATGAGCCTCACCCGGGAACGGCTCAACACCGGCATTGACCGCATCCACCACGGCCTGCTGAACATCAACACCCACAACCTCGTGCCCCATGTCAGCAAACTGGACAGCCAACGGCAACCCAATCTTCCCGAGTGCGATGACGGCAATCTTCACGAGCGATTCCTTCCCAAACACTGAACCCAGCGCGCTGCTGCAGGTGATTGTACTCACGGGATAATCTGTGCCGCATGAGTCCTGTGCTGGCCATCGGGCCTTCGAACTACGCCGGGCAGGCGACCGCATGGGCGCGGGCCGTCGCATCGAATCTTCCGGTGGGGGCTTGGTCGTTTTCCGGGGTGCCGTTGCGTGGGGGTGGGTTCCACTTCGAGGTGGACAGGTTGTTGGGCCGGATCGGGTTTCGCACCCCCGTCGCGTGGGGCTGGCGCGCGGGGCGGCTGTTCGACGGCGTCACCCATGTGGCGCTCGACGGTTTCATGTCCTTCGCGCGGTGGGATCGCGCCTCTCATTTCCAGTCCGATGCCCGGAGGCTGGCGGAGATGGGGTATTCGATGGCGTTGATCGCGCACGGCTCCGATGTGCGCGATCCCTTGGCGCACATGGCCCGCGACGAGTGGTCGTACTTCACGGTCGGCGACGAGAAGTGGCGGTCCTCGCTGATTCGCCGCACCGAGATCAACCGGAGTTTCGCGGCGTCCTGTGGCTGGCCGGTGTTCCATTCCACCCCGGACATGGGTTTCGACCTGCCCTTCAGCACGTGGCTGCCGGTGGTGGTCGATGTTGATTCGTGGGCCTCGGATGCGCCGCTGCTGGAACGTGACAAACCCCTCGTGGTGCATGTTCCCTCGCAGCGGAAACCACCGATCAAGGGCACCCAGTTCATCGATCCGGTGCTTCGGCGGCTCCATGACGAGGGGGCGATCGAGTACGTCGCGCCTTCGGGGCTACCGCACGCGCAGCTGCGGGAACTGGTGCGGTCCTGTGACGTGGTGGTGGATCAGGTGATGTTCGGGTCCTACGGGGTGGCTGCCGTGGAGGCGATGGCCGCGGGCCGGGTGTGTGTCGGACGCATGAACGATGTGGTCCGTGACCGGATGCCGGAGTCGCCCCATCTGCTGGAGGCAACCCCCCACGACCTTTACGAGGTGGTCGCGTCCATTCGTGACCGTCGCGACGAGCTGCGTGCCCGGGCGGCCGAGAACCGGGCATTCGCCGAGAAGTGGCACGACGGCCGGGTCTCGGCCGAGCGTCTGGCGCCCTTCCTCGGAGTCGGCTGAGCCGACCGGCTGCGGGGGCGGAAGTTGGTTGAGCCGGCTCTGGGAGAGGTGTTTCTCAGTCCGTTCCGAAGTCCATGGCCGAGCGCAGGGCCGCGTCCTCGACCTGTTCGGTGGTCCTGCCCGACCCGAGGGCGGCGATCTTCGCCGCGCCGCCCTGCTCCAGGGTGCCGATGAGGTTGACGTGACCTGCGAGCAGCGTGCCCTGGGAGGCGTACAGTTCGAGGCGTTCGCGGGAGTCCGCGATGTCCAGGTTGCGCATCGTGAGCTGCCCGATGCGGTCGGTGGGTCCGAAGGCCGCGTCCTCGACGCGCTCCATCGAGAGTTTCTCCGGCTGGTAGGACAGGTTCGGGCCTCGGGTGTCGAGGATGGTGTAGTCGTCGCCGCGACGCAGCCTCAGGTCCACCTCACCGGTTACGGCGGAGGCCACCCAGCGCTGGATCGACTCGCGCAGCATCAGCGACTGCGGATCCAGCCAGCGACCCTCGTACAGCAGCCGGCCGAGCCGCAGCCCCTCGGAGCGGTAGTTCGCGAGGGTGTCCTCGTTGTGGATCGCCGCCAGGAGGCGTTCGTAGGCGATCCACAGCAGCGCCATGCCCGGGGCCTCGTAGATGCCCCGCGACTTGGCCTCGATGATGCGGTTCTCGATCTGGTCGCTCATGCCCAGGCCGTGGCGGCCGCCGATGGCGTTGGCCTCCAGCACCAGGGCGACGGGGCTGTCGAAACGGCGGCCGTTGATCGCCACCGGCTGGCCCTGCTCGAAACGGATCGAGACGTCCTCCGTCGGGATCTCGACGGCCGGGTCCCAGAACTTGACGCCCATGATCGGTTCCACCGTCTCCAGGGAGACGTCGAGGTCCTCGAGGGTTTTCGCCTCGTGGGTGGCGCCCCAGATGTTGGCGTCGGTGGAGTAGGCCTTCTCCTTGGAGTCGCGGTAGGGCAGGCCGCGTTCGGCCAGCCAGGTGCTCATCTCGGCGCGGCCGCCCAGCAGCGAGACGAACGCCTCGTCGAGCCACGGCTTGTAGATCCGCAGCTCCGGGTTCGCCATCAGGCCGTAGCGGTAGAAGCGTTCGATGTCGTTGCCCTTGTAGGTGGAGCCGTCGCCCCACACCGACACGTCGTCGGCGGCCATCGCCCGCACCAGCAGGGTGCCGGTGACGGCCCGGCCGATGGGGGTGGTGTTGAAGTACGCGCGACCTCCTGAGCGGATGTGGAAGGCGCCGCAGGCCAGCGCGGACAGGCCCTCGGCGACGAGCGCTTCCTTGCAGTCCACGAGCCGGGAGATCTCCGCCCCGTACACCTCGGCGCGGCCGGGCACCGAGGCGATGTCGGTTTCGTCGTACTGACCGATGTCGGCGGTGTAGGTGCACGGAATGGCACCCGACTCGCGCATCCAGGCGACAGCGACGGAGGTGTCGAGACCACCGGAGAAAGCGATGCCGACGCGTTCGCCGACGGGAAGAGAAGTGAGAACCTTGGTCACTCCGCCAGCCTAGTCGAAGGGGTCCGGTGGCTTCCGGGAGGCTCAGCCATGTGGATCGCCCGCCCGCTCGGCGACCGCCCCCGGAGGCTCATCAGTGGCTCAGCCCTGGAGGGTTGCCGCGACCTGGCGGGCCCGGTTCTCCCACGAGTGGCCCTCCCGGTGGGTCAGGAGCGTCTGCCTCTTCCGTTCCACCTCTCCGGGGTCGTGTTCGAGTCGTCTGAGCAGCTCGACCAGGGAGTCGGAGGTGTTGTCGATGACCCAGCCGAGGGAGTCCTCCTCGACCTTCTTGCCGGTCAGGGTGCCTTTCGTCGCGAGGATCGGTTTGCCCGCTCCGATGTACTCGAACAGTTTGACGGGAACCGCGAGTTGACGGTATTCCATCGGTTCGATCATGAGTGACGCGATGTTGGCGTCTCGGAAGTAGTTCAGCAGGGCTGGGCCGTGGGCGTGAACCACCTTGATTGCCGGGCATTCCCATTCTGCGTATTCGTGCTGGGCGGTTTCCCATTCTTCAGGCCGCACACACACGGTGAGTCGGACGTTGATGCCCTCCGAGCTGGCCTCCTTCACGCCCGCGAAGAGTTGGTGCATGTGGTAGTGCGTCCCGATGCCGCCCACGTAGAAAATGGATATCCCAGTTTTCGGGCCATCCACTGGGGCTGGGTATCCGTGTCCCGGAGGTAGCGCCGAGAACGGAGTTCGCCCCAAATCGAGATACGCGGCCATTTCCACACTCGGCAGAAAGACGTGATCAACCTGATGTCGCAGCACCCGCATGTCCCAGCCATAGGCGAGCAGAGCGGCCTCGCGTTTGGGGAATTTGATGGATTGTCTGTACTCAGGAAATCGCCAGTAGACGTCTCGCAGAAAATGACCGATGGGGATGCGGTTACGTCGCAGAGTCCGGAAGAAAGAGGAGTCCAGGAACGGCCGAGTGGGCAGGTGGGTCGGATTCGTCATGGACATGGGCATGGTGGAGGATTCCGAGTAGCAGAAATCGAACCGGATCCCGCGGCGCAGGGCATGACGGACATCGGCGGCGCGTTGGGCGCGTTCCTTGGTGAACCCCGTCACATCCCAGACCTCGTAGCCCACTTTCTCGAAGGCGTGTTTCATCTGCACGGGTCGGATGCCGGAAGCTGATGTTGCACCCTCCGTGAGTGGTAGCGGGTGATGGTAGATCATTCGCTTCATCGTGATTGGCTCCAAATCAAGGTACGGCGGGAATCTGACGGTGGCCGCCCAAGAACTCGTGTGTTGCGTTTCCTTGGCCTTGGAGGCAAGGAGCTGAACCTTTAGAGAATCGTCTCGCGGGGCGTCGCGCAGATGCCGCAGTTCACGTCTCGGCGGACGTGTTGTCCATCAACGTTCGCGCCACCGTGAACGCGGCTGTTCCATCACCATAAGGCGCGGTGGGGTCAGTTGGCGGGTTGTTTCGGGTGGCGGTCTCAGCCAGTCGTTCCAGGTTTGGATCAAGAACGTTCCATCCATTGCGGATTGTCTCCACCCATTCGGTCTCGGTGCGAACTGTCGTGCATACCGTGCCCAGCAGGAAAGCCTCTTTCTGCAAGCCGCCCGAATCGGTGATGACTCCTGCGGCATGTATCACTGCTGCGACCATGTCCGGGTAGGCGAGGGGGTCGATGAGGTGCAGGTTCCCCAAGGCGATTCCGGGGTCACCGGATTCCAGTCGCGCTTTCAGCCTGGGGTGGGCGGGAAGATACACGGGAACGTCCAAGGAGTTCAGTGAGGTCAGGATTGCGTGAAGACGTTGTGGGTCGTCCGTGTTTTCCGCGCGGTGAATAGTCGCCAAGACGTAACGTTGACCGCTAGGAATACCCGGGACGATGCGCTGAGCGGTCACAACGGAATCACGGACCTGCAGACAGACGTCAGTCATGACGTCACCCACGAGTATGGATCGGGCGGCCAAGCCCTCAGCGGCCAAGTGGGCCATCGCGTCGGCTGTGGGGGCCAGGCACAGGTCGGCGGCGTGATCTGTCAGGACGCGGTTGTGTTCTTCCGGCATGCGTCGATTGAAGGAACGCAACCCTGCTTCCAGGTGCGCCACTTTTAGATGCAGCTTGACGGCAGACAGGGCTCCGGCGATCGTGGAGTTGGTGTCGCCGTAGACCAGGACCCAGTCAGGCTCAAGGCCTGCAAGTGCAGGGTCGAGCTCCTCCAACATCCGTCCTGTCATCACGCCGTGGCTGCCGCCTCCGACACCCAGGTGCAGGTCCGGGGTGGGGATCCCCAGCTCCATGAAGAACGACTCTGACATGTTCACGTCGTAGTGCTGACCAGTGTGGATGATCCTGTGGTCTATCCCCTCGGCCTCGAAAGCCTTCGCGATGGGAGCTAGCTTCACGAACTGCGGGCGGGCGCCAACTATGCTGACAACACGCACAGTAACCTCATTCTGTCGGGAATGCGATTCGGTCAGCTTAGCGTAGGGAAGTGGCGCGACCGTTCCTGCGGTCGCGCCGTGGCTTCTCCTGCGGGGTCCCTCAGAACACCAGCACCAGTTTGCCGACGTTCTCCCCGGACTCGAGGATCTGGTGCGCCCGGCGCACCTCGTCGAACGGGACCCGGGTCTCGGGGGCGGGGCGGATCTCGCCGTCGCCGATCTTCGGCCACACCGTCTCCACCACCCGGGTGCAGATCGCGGCCTTCTCCGCGACCGGCCGGAATCGCAGCGACGTTGCCGTGATGGTTCCCATCTTCTGCAGCAGCAGTCCCAGGTTGAGGGTTCCCTTGGTGCCGCCCTGGAGGCCGATCACCACCATGCGGCCGCGTTTGGCGAGGGCCTTGACATTCGCCTCCAGGTATTTGGCGCCCATGATGTCCAGGATCACGTCCGCGCCGCGGCCCCCGGTGGCCTCGCGCACCCCGTCGACCCAGTCGCCGTGGTAGTCGAGCGCCACCTCGGCGCCGTGGGCCAGGCAGTGCAGCAGCTTCGGGTCGCTGCCGGCGGTGGTGACGACGCGCGCTCCGAGGGATTTCGCGTACTGGGTGGCGAAGGTGCCGACCCCACCCGCCCCGCCGTGGACCAGCAGCGTCTCACCGGCCTTCAAACCGGCGACGTCCATGTTCGAGACGACGGTGGCGGCCACCTCCAGCAGACCCGCGGCGGTCACGAGATCCACCCCGGGGGGAGGGGGAACCAGCTGCCCCTCGGGGACGACGAAGTACTCCGCATAGCCGCCACCCGCGAGCAGCGCCACCACCTCGTCGCCGATCCTCCACCGGGTCACACCGGCGCTGATCGCCTCGACGACACCGGAGGCCTCCAGGCCGATGATGTCGGTGATGCCCTTCGGGGGCGGGTAGTAGCCGCGACGTTGCAGCAGGTCGGCGCGGTTCACGCCCGCGGCGACGGTGCGCACCAGCACCTCCCCCGGCTGGGGGGTGGGGGTGGGGGTTTCCTTGATGGTCAGGGCCTCGACGTCCCCGGGCTCCTCGACGATGACAGCTCGCATGAGAGGAAGTCTATGCGCGGCCCCTCACCCTGCTGTGAGAAAACCGCCCGGGACCCCGTCCAACCCCAACCAACAGCCCGGCCACCCGCCCGGAGCCTCGGCCAACCGACAGGAGCCCCGGCCACCCGATCGGAGCCCCGGCCACCCGTCGGATCCGGTTTGCTGGCCTTAGCACCTATTTGCTGGCCCTGATGTCGGTTTGCTGGCCCTGATGTCGGTTTGCTGGGCTTGTTCACGTTTGCCTGCGCTGTGACGCCAGCAAACATCAACAAGGCCAGCAAACCAGTGTTAAGGCCAGCAAAACCGGTGGGAGGGGGCGGGGCGGTGGGGTGTGGTGTGGCCGGTCAAAGGGGTGGGGAGGTGTCGTGTCCGTTTCGTTCAAGACGATGACTCCGGGCGCTCAATAGCGTGGTCACATGGCTCTCACACTTGGTTTCATCGGGATCGTCACCTCCGACATGGCCGCATCGCTGGCCTTCTACCGCGCCCTCGGCATCACCGTCCCGGCAGGTTCCGACGACGCCCCGCACGTCGAGGCGAAACTCGGCGACGGCACCGTCATCGCATGGGACAGCGTCGACGTCATCCGCGGGTTCGATACCGGCTACACCGTCCCGACGGGTGGGCATCGCATCGCCCTGGCCTTCGACATGGGCAGCCCGGAGCAGGTGGACCGCGTCTATTGCGACCTCGTGGCGGCCGGGCATCACGGACACGTCGAACCGTGGGACGCGCACTGGGGGCAGCGCTACGCCACGCTCCACGACCCCGACGGCAACTCGATCGACCTCTACGCCTGGCTGCCCGCCACCTGAGCCGGGGTCCGGCCCACCAGGAGCCGGAAATCGCGGGTCATGTGCGCCTGATCCGCGTATCCGGCGGCGTGCGCCACAGCAGCCAAGGAGGGTTTCGACTCGGGCTGCTCCCTCGTCGCGGCCCGGCTCAACCAGTGCGTGGCGGCCGGGCCTGCGGGAGATCCGCTTCCCGGCCCCATCAGCGACAGGGCCCGTCGCATCCGCGCTACCCGCACCAGGGAGCCGTAGCCGTACCCGAAGGTCGCGAGCATCCGGCGTCGCAGGTGGCGGGTGGACCAGCCGATCTCCCCGGCCACCTGCACGGCACTGGCCCCGGTAGCGGCAGCGCGACGGACCAACCCGACCCAGCCGTCGGCGGGGGAGGCCAGAAGGTCGCTCCCGGGAGCGGTTCCGAAGGAACGGAGCGTGCGCAGGATCCGCGCGACCTCCGCGGTGCGGGCCGCTCCGACGACATCCCGCAGCGGGGCGGCCAGGTCGCGAACCTCGGCGGGGCTGAACCGCAGCACCCCGGCCGCCAGCCCGGGGTCGAACCGGATCCCGACCGTCTCACCGACGTTGGGGCTGGTGGGAATGCACACGGTGGAGGGGCCTGCCAGGTGGACGTCGTCGCCGCGCAGGATGACGTCGACGCACCCGTCGGCGGGAATGACCGCGGCCGCCGCGCCCCGGGACCGCCACATCGTGCGTCCGGCGCCCAGCGATTCCTCAACGTGCACGCCCCCATCCTCCCTCACGCTGGTTTCGTCTCGGGCTGATCCTTCGTCGCGGCCCGGCTGAACCGGCTTTGAGCAGGATGTTTTGCTGGCCTTGATCCGGTTTTGCTGGGCTTGTTCATGTTTGCCTGCGCTGTGAGGCCAGCGAACGTGAACAAGCCCAGCAAATGGGTGGTAAGGCCAGCAAACCAGAGGGACGGCCAACCGGGGGCGGGACGGTAAACCAGAGGGACGGCAAGCCGGGGGTGGGTAAACCGGGAGGGACGGTAAACCGGGGTGGTAAACCGGGGGAGGGGCGGGCGAGGGATCACGCGACCTCATCCGGCCAGGTGAGCCGCCGACGCGACGTGAAACGCCGCTCGCATCCGTCGACGGGGTCGGTGAAGGACAGCTCCCGGGCCAGCAGCCGCAGCGGGGTGGTGAAGTCGTCGATTTCCACATCCGAGATCACCGGGTAGAGCGGGTCACCGAGCAGCGGCAGCCCGAGTTGATTGAAGTGGGCGCGGATCTGGTGGGTCCGGCCGGTTCGGGGACGGACCTCGTAGCGGGCCCACGCGCCGCGCACCTCGATCACGTCGATCCACGTCTCCGAGTTCGGCGGCAGGTCCAGGGTCTCGGCCTGCAGCACCCCTATGCGTTTGACCAGGTGCGACCTCACCACCCGCGGAAACCCGACGTCCGGGTCGAAGGGGGCGATTGCCTCGTAGACCTTGCTCACCTCGCGGCGCGCGAAAACGTCCTGATACGCCGAACGCCACCGCTTCCCCGTGGTCATCAGCAGCACCCCGGCGGTGCCCCGATCCAGCCGGTGCGCCGCCGACAACTCCGGCAGCCCCGTGGCCGCCCTGCCCCTCACGACGGCGCTCTGCAGCACGTGCCTGCCGCGCGGAATGGTCGACAGGAAGTGCGGTTTGTCGAACACGACGACCCGTTCGTCGCGGTGCAGCACCTCCAGCACGCCCGGCACCTCGGCCTCCGGCCGCAACTCCCGGTGGAACCAGACGAAGGTGTTGGGCCGGTATGGTTCGTCGCCCCGCCACGGCGCGCCGTGTTCGTCGACGAAGTCACCGCGAGCCAGCATCGGGTCGACGCAGTCGCGGCCGGGTCCCAGTTTGTCGAGCAGGAACTCCCGCATCGTCGCCCACGGCGCGGGCGCCCCGCGGTCGGGGGTGCGGACCCACGCGGCCTGCAGCCCGTGGCGTGGCGGAAGCGGTGACTTGGGTGGCACCGGTCCATTCTCCCGTGCGCTAATCGCGGGTGAAAAACGGTTCAACGTCGTGTGGCGACGTTGAACCGTCGGACCTCCGCGATTCATGCGCGGGGCGGAGGAGCGTGGAGCCCCTCAACCCCTAAGATGGTCTCCGCGGAATGAATCCCGCACGGCGAGATCGCATAGTGGACTAGTGCAGCCGCCTTGAAAGCGGCCGAGGGGCAACTCTCCGTGGGTTCGAATCCCACTCTCGCCGCTCTTGGGTCGTCGCCCGGACGGTTCACTCCTCCGGCTGGTAGGCACAGGCGTCCGCGATCCGTTCGGTGGTCGGAGGAGCCGCGTCGGAGGACGCCGCAGAGGGACTGGGCTGCTCCGAGGAGGTCTGTTTCGTCGGCGACGGCTTGGCGGTGCTGGGGGCCTCGGTGGGTGCGGCGGAGGCGCTCTCCGTGGGGGTGTTCGTAGCGGAGGGCGGGTTGATGGCGTCCTGTACCCGTTTGCGCATCAGCACGAAATCCGGGTTGCCCGCGTCGAATCCGCTCTGGCCGTGCACGAAGGCGAGCCGTGAGATCGAGGCGTCCTTGACCTTGAAGGCCAGCTGGGCCAGCGGGGCCAGCACCTCCTGCGGGATGTCGGTCATCACCATGTCCGAGGAGGCCTGGGCGATGCCCTCGTAGGAGGTGAGCATCGTCGTCGGGTTCGCCTGTTTGATGACAGCGTTCACCAGGCAGGACTGGCGGGCCATGCGGGCGTAGTCGTCCGAGTCGAAACGGCTCCTCGCGTACCACATGGCGTTGTAGCCATCAAGGAGCTGGTCGGGGCCGGGCTTCAACCAGCCGTGGGGCCGGGCGCCGGTCTGGTGGTCGCCGCCGATGGGAAGTTTCCGGTTGACGTTCAGTCTCACCCCGCCCATTGCGTCGATCAGCTGCTGCAGGCCGTCGATGTTGACCAGCGCGAAGTAGTGCATGTGCAGTCCGGTCACGCCCTCGACCCCTTGTTTCAGGGCCTCCGCGCCGGGATAGGTGGCGGGTGCGACGGCTTCGGCCATCTCCGGGTAGTCCTTGCTGACGGTCCGCTCCCAGATGGCGTTGATCAGCCATTCCGTGCTGTCCCCGGCGCCACGGAAACCACGGGGGAACAGCTTCGCCAGCTTGCTGCCCTCCGGGAACGGGGTGCGCTCCACGCTGCGGGGAATCTGGACCAGGGTGGTGTTTCCCGTCGTGGTGTCGATGGAGGCCACCATGATGGTGTCGGTGCGGGGGACGTAGATCCCATTGTTGTCGGCTATGCGGCTGCCCGTGCTGTCCGCGCCGAGCAGCAGGATGTTGAGACGTGGGGTGTCCTTCCACGGGTTCTCGGCATTCACGTCGATGTCGGGACGGCCGCTGGCCTGGACGTCGGGGCCGAAGACCTTCTCCACCAGCTGCAGCTGGGACAGGGTGTAGCGGGCGGCCACCGCCAGCGGGGCGGAGACGACGAAGGTGAGAACGACCACCAGGCCCGCCCCGATGGCCCGTTTCGCCGTGGCCAGGCCCTTGGGTCTGGTGATGAGGTGGGTCAGGGTGATCAGGCAGGCCCAGCCCAGCGCGGCGACGATCAGGACCAGTATGGTGCCGCGCAGGATCCCGGGTCTGAGGGCCCAGCCGATGGCGACCTCCGGGTTCATGACGGCGCGCACCGCCAACAGGACCAGGCCACCCAGGAAACCGATGGGGAGCAGCGCCCCCAGGATCCTCATCCAGCGTTGCCTGGCCCCCATGAGCCCGAGCCCCGGCAGCAGGGCGCTGGCCACGGTCAGGGTCACGCTTCGCCTGAAGGCCCTGTCCGGCGGCCCCTTGGAATCGGCGGCGTGCTTGGGGGCGGAGTCGTCCCTGGTCCCGCGTGGTTCGGCCATCTTGGCGCCGGCGCGTGAACCACCCGACCTGCTCGTCGACGAGTCCCTGTTCTTTTTCGAGGAATCCCTGCCGCTTTTCGCGGGGGAGTCGGTGGCGCTGCGGGAGGTGGTTTTCTCCGAGGTTTTCGATCCGTGATCCGATACCTTGTGGGGGCGGATGGATGTCTGTTCGGTTTCGGACTCGTCGCTCAACCCACCCGTGACGTCGTCATGCCGACGTTCCGGGTCACCGCCGCGAAAGAGCCGCGGATATTTTTTGCTGGTCAAGACGCGTTCTCCTCTCGCATCGAGGGTTCAGTGTACTTGTCGGTCGGACGTACGGAGGACAGTCGCTGCGGCGGCCTGCGCCGCCACGGGGAGTCGGTTGCCGGTGCTGTTGTGCCTCGGCTAGTCTGTAGCGCGCTGGAGGTGTCGCCTAGTCTGGTCTATGGCGCCCGCCTGCTAAGCGGGTTTGGGGCTCAACCCCATCGCGGGTTCAAATCCCGCCACCTCCGCCAGTCTACGAGCGGCCCCGGGGCTCCCCCCGGGGCCGCTCGCGTTTCGCGGTTTTGCCAAGCCGCGGGTGGGCCCGTATAGTTACTCCTCGCCCGCGCTCGTAGCTTAATGGATAGAGCATCTGACTACGGATCAGAAGGTTGGGGGTTCGAGTCCCTCCGAGCGCGCCACGACACCGGGCCTCGCAGCCCGAACCTCCCGGCGCGAGGCCTTTCTGCTGCCCCGCTTTCTGCTGCCCCGGAAGTGTGTTGTCATGGGGGCATGAGCGAACCCAATGACCCGAACCCCACCCCCGAGAAGATACTGGCCGGCGTGATCGCGAACCATTTCAACGGGGCGCAGGTGGTCGAGGAGGACGACGTCCAGATTGTGCAGCTCGGCGAGGGCCTGCCCGTGATCAAGTGCTACATCAACTCGATGCAGGAGGAACCACCCCACGGCGTCTTCATAACCCTCGACATCCGGGGAGGCGTCCTGGGAACCCCCGGGGCCCTCGTCACGGCCAGCGGCTACGGCGACGACATGTACCGGGCGCTGGTCACGTCCGGGTGCAACTGGGCCTGCGCGTTCGGGCCGGTGCTGCTGACCGCGATCGGACGGGCAGACCTCATCGACACCGAGAACCCCGACGTGGAGCAGTTCGAGACCACGCTCCAGGGCCGGAGATACCTCGTCACCATGGGCTCCATCGACCGCAGCATCGGCGTGCCGATCGAGGTGGCGCAGGCCTACCGTGAACGGCTGGGCGGTTCCCGGGCGCTCACGACGAAGGTGCTGGACAGCGGCGTCATCCCCGCCACCCGCGGTAACGACATCGTCCCGCTCGGCTGTTTCCTCGGTGTCGGACCGAACCGGATCGCCGAGGTCAAGCTCGGCGGCGACGACTGGGAACCCGGCCGCGTGGTCCTGGCCGAGGGTCCGACGGAGGCCGAGGGCATCCGGGTGCTGCGCGAGTGGGCGCTCCTGAAACCAATCGACCCCGCACCCCGGCTCACCCGCCACGACCTGCAACTCACCCTCGACCTGCTGCGGAACGCATCCGGGGATTCCCGGAACGAGGCGGGCTGGCTCGGCGGCCGCAACCACGGGATGCGGCTCGGCGCTCCCGGGTTCACCGACTCCATCGAACTGCCCGCGGACGCCCGCTGGTTCGTCGACGAGATCGCCGCATCCGGGGCCGGACCCGGTTACGGTCTCGACCTGCGCCCGATCACCGACAGCTGGCTGCACCTGGCGCAGGCCGGTTGCGGAGCCCAGTGGGCGCTCGACCTGATCGACGGCTCGGTGGCGCTCGATTCCCGGTTCTGCGACGGGGAGTTCCGGCGGGTGGCGACGGGATTCGTCGCCTGGTACGAGGCCTGGCTGGACAACGCGATCCGCGGCGGCGGCCCCTACGCGAAGTGGAACCACTCGCTGGACGCGGCCTTCAAGGTGCTGTCCCAGGCCGCGGAGGCGAACGGCGTCGACAAGCTGCCCGAACTCGGCATGGAGGTGGTGATCAGAGCCCCGGAGGACAAGCTCGTGGGTCCCTGCCACGGCTGCGAATCCGTCTACGCCCACTACGGGGTGCCGAGCACCGCCTTCGTCATGAAGGAGTGAAGCCCGAACAAGCTGGTTGAGCCAGCTCGTGAGCGCCCCGTCCTGAAGCTGGTTGAGCCGGGCCGTGAGGAACGAACGGCCCGTGTCGAAACCATCAGGCGGCCGGGCAGCAGACCTGACCACGGTTTCCCGGGTGCGGTCGGCCTGGTTTCGACTCGACCTGCTCGCTGACGCTCGCGGGTCGGCTCAACCAGCTTTGAAGGTGAGAACTCGGGGGTCGGCTCAACCGGCTTTGAAGGAGATGGCTTGCGGGTCGGTTCAACCAGCCCCGGGGAGGACCCGGCCCGCGTTCTTCCCGAAAACCCTTGCCAGAGGGCATATCATGGCCGGGGAGGAGAATCATGACAGCGATCTGGGCTCATCGTGGAGCATCGGCATACGCCCCCGAGAACACCATTCCCGCCATCCAACAGGCGATCGAGATGGGTGCGGACGGCGTTGAACTCGACGTGCAACGCACCATCGACGGGCAGCTCGTCGTCATCCACGACGAAACCATCAACCGCACCTCGAACGGGTTCGGCAGGGTGGCCGACCTGACCTTGGAGCAGCTGCGGCTGTGCAACTTCAGCAACGGTTTCGTCGGTCACCGGAAGGTGCAGATCCCCACCCTCCGGGAGGTCCTTGAACTGCTCGAACCCACCCGGCTGCGCATCAACCTCGAACTGAAGAACAGCATCGAGCTGTATCCCGGCATGGAGAACGACGCCCTGACGATCGTGCAGGAAGCCGGGATGCTCCACCGGGTGCTGTTCTCGTCGTTCAACCACTTCGCTCTGGCGAACCTGCGCGGGGCGGTGCCCCCGGAATGCCTCGGCCTGCTGTACTCCGACGGCCTCTACGACCCGTGGCGTTACGCCAACGTCTTCGGGGCCAAGTTCCTCCACCCGCATTTCTACGCCCTCCAGCAACCCAACTACATGTGGCTGTGTCACGAGGCCGGGGTTGGGGTGAACGTGTGGACCGTCGACAAGAACGAGGACATCCGCTTCCTCGCGGCGCTGGGAGTCGACGCGGTCATCACGAACTTCCCCGACCGCGCCCGCCGCGCCCTGGAACGTCCCTACCTCTGAGGAGGTGCGGAACCTCTAGGGTGTGGGCATGACCAACCCGTTCCGGCCCGAGAAATGGGACGAGATCCCCGGCTTCGAGTTCACCGACATCACCTACCACCGCGCCCGCGATGTCGCGGCCGTCAGGATCGCCTTCAACCGACCCGAGGTGCGCAACGCCTTCCGGCCCCACACCGTCGACGAACTGATCGCGGCCCTGGAACACGCCCGCACCAGCGCCGACATCGGCTGCGTGCTGCTCACCGGCAACGGGCCGAGCCCGAAGGACGGCGGCTGGGCGTTCTGCTCCGGCGGTGACCAGCGCATCCGGGGTCGCGCCGGATACCAGTACGCCGACGGCGAGACCGCGAACACCGTCGACAAGGCGAAACTCGCCCGGTTGCACATCCTGGAAGCGCAGCGGCTCATCCGGTTCATGCCCAAGGTCGTGATCGCGCTCGTCAACGGCTGGGCCGCGGGCGGCGGGCACTCCCTGCACGTCGTCGCCGACCTGACCATCGCCTCCCGCGAGCACGCCCGCTTCAAGCAGACCGACGCCGATGTCGGTTCCTTCGACGGCGGTTTCGGATCCGCCTACCTGGCCCGCCAGGTGGGGCAGAAGTTCGCCCGCCAGATCTTCTTCCTCGGCGACGTCCACGACGCCCAGGAGGCCCACGAAATGGGCATGGTCAACAAGGTGGTGCCGCACGAGGAACTGGAGGAGACCGGGCTCGACTGGGCGGCGAGGATCTGCGGGAAGTCCCCGACCGCGCAGCGAATGCTGAAGTACTCCTTCAACCTGATCGACGACGGGCTCGTCGGCCAGCAGGTGCTGCTCGGAGAGGCCACCCGCCTGGCCTACATGACCGACGAGGCAGTGGAGGGCCGCGACTCCTTCCTGGAGCGCCGTACCCCCGACTGGTCGGGGTTCCCGTACTACTACTGAGCACCGGGGTGTGGTCTCCCGGTGGTCCGGGGAACCACTACCCTGCTCGGTGTCGGCGCTGAGCCGCGCCGAGGAAGGGAAACAACAACATGAACTCTCGGGTGCTCAAGGGGTCGGTGGCAGTCCTGGCCTCTGTCGCCATCGCTTTTGGCGCGGTCGGGTGCAGCGGGAAACCGAGCAAGGACGCCGTCAAGGCGGGCATCATCAAGATGATCAAGGAGAAGGGCGGCTCCACGTACGCGGAGGGCGTGCTCAACGACTACGTCGGTTGCGTGGTGGATGGGAGCTACGACAAGGTGAGCTCCGACACCCTCCAGAAACTCGCCGACGGGAAGATCGATGTCAACGCCAAGACCAGCGACGAGGATGGCAAGGCCGTCGCGGAGGCCGCAGTGAATTGCTCGACCAAGCTGGCCGGTAAGGACAGCTGAGCCGGGCCGGCGGGCTGGCCGCGGGAGCCAGGGACTAGTCGGCCAGCCCGTACAGCCGGTCACCGGCGTCGCCCAGGCCGGGGACGATGAAGCCCCGGTCGTTGAGGTGTTCGTCGACGGCGGAGACCACCAGGGTGCAGGGGACGTCGAGGTCCGCCAGCAGGTCCTGGATCTTCTCGATCCCCTCGGGGGCCGCCAGCAAACAGATGCAGGTGATGTCGTCGGCGCCGCGGCCGACGAGGAACTTCACGGCCTCACCCAGCGACCCGCCGGTGGCGAGCATCGGGTCGAGCACGTAGCACTGGCGGCCGGAGAGGTCCTGCGGCAGGCGTTCGGCGTAGGTGGTGGGTTCCAGGGTTTTCTCGTCGCGGATCATGCCCAGGAAACCGACCTCCGCGGTCGGCACCAGCCGCAGCATGCCGTCGAGCATCCCCAGGCCCGCGCGCAGGATCGGGACCACCAGCGGGGCGGGGGAATCCAGTTTCGTGCCGACGGTGGGGGCGACGGGGGTTTCGATGGCTGTTTCGTGGACGCGCACCCCGCGGGTGGCCTCGTAGGCCAGCAGGGTCACCAGTTCCTCGACGAGGCATCGGAAGGTGGGTTGCTCGGTGTTGCGGTCGCGCAGGACCGTCAGCTTGTGATCGACGAGGGGATGAGAGATGACGCGAAGTTCCACGACCCCACTCTGACACACCCGGGGGATCCGGGGAACGGATATTGGCCCGGGTCCTCAAAGAACTCGATGATCTGGAAGGATGGGGTGTCTGTAAGACCCGGGAGGAGATCAGCCGTGGACGCCTTTGATGAAGACGCCGAGCCCTTTGACCTGAAGGATGATCGCGACCTGGAAGCCGCCGACGACTTGGAGGAAGAGTTCTTCGACGACGACCTCGAGGACGCGGGGGAGGACGACATCGACCTCGTCGTCGCCGTGTACCGGGAGGATGGCAAGGCGACGGCGGTGCCCATGGACTTCGACCTGGCCAACGACCTCGACGAGTTGATCCGCCAGCTCGGTCGCCTGCCCGGTGATTCCGGGGCGGACGGGTACGTCTCGGTGGCGGGTGAGTTCTTCGTGATCTGCCGGGTCAGGGGACGGGTGGTGGAGGTGCTGCTCAGCGACGCCACCGCCGCCAACGACTGGCCCATCGCCCGTGACGTCGTGGACTACCTGGGTGAGGAGATCCCCGACGAGGAGGACGAACCGGCTCCGATCGGGGACCTGGAGATGTTCGCCGCCGCCGGGTTGCGAGGATTCGAGCTGGAGGCCATCGCCACCGACTACGAGGAGGACTCCGACGAGCTGCTGATGCAGGTGGCGCGGCGCCTGAAGATCGGCGAGGTGTTCGAGCGGGCCGTCGAGGCCTTCGACGACTGAGGGATCCCTGAGCGTGGCGCGACGCTACGAACCCGCGATGCGGCAGGCCCTCGCCGCGGCCCGGGAAGCGGGGTTGCGTGGCGACGTGCCGGTGGGGGCCGTCGTCCTCGGGCCGGACGGGTCGCTGATCGGGGTGGGTGGCAACGAACGCGAACTCACGGGCGAC
The DNA here is from genome assembly GCF_057238465.1 of Arachnia sp. Classification (NCBI taxonomy): domain Bacteria; kingdom Bacillati; phylum Actinomycetota; class Actinomycetes; order Propionibacteriales; family Propionibacteriaceae; genus Arachnia; species Arachnia sp. The sequence continues at coordinate 125,619 of NZ_DBHHFZ010000003.1, read as the reverse complement.
CCGACGGCGCACGCCGAGGTGGTCGCGATCCGGCGCGCCGCCGAGGTCCTCGGCAGCTGGCGGCTGACGGGCTGCACCCTGGTGGTGACCTTGGAACCGTGCACCATGTGCGCGGGCGCGATCGTCGCGGCCCGGATCGATCACCTCGTGTTCGGGGCCTTTGACGACAAAGCGGGGGCGGTGGCGTCGCTGTTCGACGTGCTGCGCGACCCGCGACTCAACCACCGCCCGAGGGTGACCTCGGGGGTGCTGGAAGCCGACTGCGCGGCCCTGCTGGAGGAATTCTTCGAGGGACGGCGGTAGGGGTCCGACGGGAATGCCTGCCTTGCCGTCGTCCGCCAGCCTTCCCGACGAACGCCAGCCTTGCCGTCGTCCGCTGGCCTTCCCGACGGAAACGCCTGCCTTACGGACAAACGCCAGCGCTACAGCGCAAGCGAATGACCGCAAGGCAAGCGGACCACCGGAAACCACCACACCCACGGCACCAAGCCCCCAATCTGCCTGCCTTCCCGACGTCCGCCAGCCTTCCCGACGAACGCCAGCCTTGCCGTCGTCCGCTGGCCTTCCCGACGGAAACGCTTGTCTTGTGGACGAACGCCTGCGCTACAGCGCAAGCGAATGACCGTAAGGCAAGCGGACCATCGGAAACCACCACACCCACGGCACCAAGCCCCCAATCTGCCTGCCTTCCCGTCGTCCGCCAGCCCTCTCGTCGTCCGCCAGCCCTCTCGTCGTCCGCCAGCCTTGCCGTCGTCCGCTGGCCTTCCCGACGGAAACGCTTGTCTTGTGGACGAACGCCTGCGCTACAGCGCAAGCGAATGACCGTAAGGCAGGCGAATCGCGGGAGTGTGGGCGGGTCGCAGGTGTGGGTGGACGGAGCGGTCCTGGAGCATTACCCGAAAGACGGCGTCCCGGGCACGTGGCGATCCGACGAACCCTGGACCCTGACCGTGCCGGAGGGAGCCCGGGTGCAGGTCGCCGAGGTGGTCCCGACCGTTCCCCAAGCCGGCACAGCTGCGTGAAGAGGCACCCGAGGCGCCGGACGTCCGACAGGGTTGCGCCGAGGCGTGTACTGGTGGCTCTGGGCGTATTGTTCCGGCGCCGGGGAGGACAGGGCCGGCACCTGGAAGCAAATGGTAGAAAGTGTGCGCACAAAGGTAGAATCATGCCATGAGTCTCAACATCAAGGATGAGCGCATCCATGACTTGGTGCGCGAGGCCGCTTCCAGGACTGGCCTCAGCCAGACGCGGGTGGTGGAGAAGGCGATTACGGATCTGCTCGGGAAACTGGATGCCGAAGGTGCTCACTCTGGGCTGGATGAACTGCTGGAGCGGGTGTACCTGGAGCTGAGCGCGACAGAGGGGCCTTTGGACTTCGATTCCCTGTACGACCCGAGCACGGGACTTCCCCGATGATCGTGGATCCGTCGGCCATCGCGGCAATCCTCCTGAGAGAGCCGGAAGGAGAGCATTTCCGCGCAGTGCTCGAGAAACACGGTGCGCTCATGTCTTCCCCGAGTTATCTGGAGCTGGCTATAGCACTGGCGAGCAAAGGCGTATCCAACGCAGGTCCAACGCTGGATGCTGTTCTATCGGGTCTTGGTGTCGACGTCGTGCCGTTCACGCCTCACCAGGCCCGGCTGGCTCAGGAAGCCCACCAGAGATTCGGACGAGGCAGCGGACATCCTGCGAAGTTGAACTTCGGCGACTGCATTACCTACGCGCTGGCAAAGGATCTGGGTGAGGCCCTGCTGTACAAAGGAGACGATTTCGGCCACACGGATCTACAGTTCGCAACGTGAAGTACCACATGTCGTTGTGCGCTCATCGCACCGGAGCAGTTCGGGTCGAACTGGGAGTGAGGTAGTTCGTGGTCCACGATCCCGATGGTTACTCCTTGCGGACCCAGGTGTGGGTGGACGGAGCGGTCCTGGAACACGACTCGACAAGTCGGCCCGGCTGTAGCGCAGCGCCCTCGGGTCGGTGTTCGCTGTAGGGTCGGCGCATGCTGACCATTGCTTCGCGGACGGAGCTCCCCCCGACCGTCGATGACGTTACCTGCGCGGAATCACCCTGCTACCGCGTCGCGGGGGTCTCCCGGTGACGGCGGAAGCCCTGGAGTCCGGCAGGAAAGCGACCCTGCAGCGACGGATCAGGATCGTCGTCGCGCTCACGATCACCTGGAACGTCGTCGAGGCCGTCGTCGCCCTCGCGGCAGGGGGTGAGGCGTCGTCCGCCGCCCTGATCGGATTCGGCCTGGATTCGGTCGTGGAGGTGCTCTCCGCGGTGGCGGTTGCCTGGCAGTTCGCATCGCCCGATCCCGAACGCCGGGAGAAAACGGCGCTGCGGGTGATCGCGATCTCCTTCTTCGCCCTGGCGGCCTACGTCACGACGGAGGCCGTCCTCTCGTTGATCGGCGTGCGCGAGCCGGAGCACTCGACCGTCGGAATCGTGCTCGCCGCACTGAGCCTGGTGGTGATGCCGTTCCTGAGCTGGTTCGAACGACGCTGCGGCCGCGAACTCGGCTCGGCCTCCGCGGTCGCCGATTCGAGGCAGACTCTGATCTGTTCCTACCTCTCGGCGGCGCTGCTGGCCGGTCTCGTGCTGAACAGCCTGCTCGACTGGACCTGGGCCGATCCCGTGGCGGCCCTGGTCATCGCCGGATTCGCTGTTCGCGAGGGCGTCGAGGCCTGGCGCGGAGACGCCTGCTGCGCCACATCCACGGCCGCCCTGCGCGGGGGAGGCGACACCCCCTGCGAGGACGACTGCCACACCCCCGAGAACCACTGAGGCGGGCAGGACGGTGGAGCGGTGTTTCGTCCGGACCAGCGCGCCAGGGCAGGGCCACCACACCCAGGCGAAAATTTTGGATGAGCCGACTCGACCCCTTGACCAACCGGCGTCACAGGGCGCACACTAATAGCACCTAAATCGAATTAGGCCGGAGGTCACCGATGACTCAGATCACCCGGCGCGGGGTGCTGGCGGGAGCCGTGGGAGTGGGATCACTCGCGCTCCTAGGCAGCCAGTGGCCGCGCCTGAACGGAACGGACATCCCCGGGCGGCACGACGACTCCCTGTCCATCGCCATCCTGGGAACCAACCAGGACGCCGAGGCCCGGCAATCGCTGGTCAAGGCGTTCAACACCCACCACCCCGACATCCCCGTCCGGCTCCAGGCCATCCAGGGCGCGGACTGGGCCGATTTCTTCGCCAAGATCCTCACCATGGTCGCGGCCGGCACCCCGCCGGACGTGTGCGTCGTCGCCACCGAGGGCGCACAGCTGTTCGCTGAACGTCTCGCCGAACCCCTCGACGAGTACCTCGCCCGCGACGTAGGCCAGGTGCAGGACTACTTCAACGACGTGCACCCCAGCCTCATCGAGGCATTCATGTACAAGGGCTCCCTCTACCAGATGCCCATCGACTTCAACGCTGCGAACATCTACTTCAACGCCGAGGCGATGAACCGCGCAGGGATCGAGTATCCCCGCGATGACTGGAGCCACGACGACTTCTTGGGCGTCGCCCGCCAGATGAAGCAGGCCAACGCCTCCGACTTTGTGCCGTTCTACTGGACCAACCGGCTGTGGGGCGGCATCGTTCCCTGGCTCTACATCAACGACACGAGCTTCCTCACCGAACAGAAATCGCCCGGCGGCGAGTGGCTATGGGACCGCTTCTACCCCGGCCACGTGGGCACGTTCTCCGGCGGTTTCCTGTGGGAACGCTCGAACGCCACTGACCCGAAGGTCGCGGAATCGTTCGAGTTCGTCCGGGCGCTTGTCCAAGAGGGTCTCGGCACCAGCCCGGCTCAGGGCGGCGGCAACGAACTCGTCGGCCAGTTCTCCGGTGGTTCCATCGGCATGACCCCCGCTGGCGGGTTCTGGGTACAGGGGCTTGCTGAGGCCGGCCTGAAACCCGACGACTACGACGTCGGCTATTTCCCGAAGTGGCGCAGCCAACGCCACCAGTTCGGCGCGGCCGGATACGCCATCCTCAAGACCTCGAAACGCAAGGACGAGGCCTGGGAATGGGTGAAGTTCTGCACCTCCCTGGAGGGGATGCAGCTGGCCTTTCCCGCACCCACCACCACCCCGACGCGCCGCTCGATGTGCAACGAGGCCTTCTACTCCGAGAAGGGCCCGAAGCACTGGAAGGTGTTCTACGACACCCTGGAGAGATTCCCATGTGCCCCGATCCCGGCCCCACCGCAGCAGGCCGCCGTCGAGACCGCCCTCATCAAGAACGTCCTCGGGGCCGTCACCGGCTCCGCCGCCGCGCTCCCCGCCGCACTCGCGCGCCTCGACGAGGACCTGACCCGTGCCCTGGAGGTGTGACATGCAGCGCACAGTGCTGACCTGGTTGTTCCTGGCTCCCACCCTCATCGGACTGGGGCTGTTCACCTTCCTGCCGATCCTGGCCTCCATCGCCCTGGCCTTCTTCCGGTGGGACATCATCACCGACCCGCAGTTCGTGGGTCTGGATAATTTCGCCCAGATCGCCGCCGACCCGACGATCCGCGTCTCCTTCCTCAACACCATCGCTTTCGTGATCATCGCCGTCACCCTGCAGCTGGCGCTCGCGCTGGGACTCGCGGTGCTGGTCAACGCGAAGATGCCTGCGCTGCTGAGGTCGTTCTTCCGTTCCGTGCTTTTCTTCCCGCTCATCCTGTCGGCCGCATCGGTGTCGATCATCATGAGCTACCTGTTCAACGAGAACTTCGGGCTGGTCAACCACTTCCTGAACATGCTCGGAATCGGCAACGTTGCGTGGCTGACCTCACCACAGGGCGCGATGGTCGTGGTGGTGCTGGTCTACGTGTGGCAAAACTTCGGGTTCTCGTTCCTGCTGTTCCTGGGCGGACTGGCGTCGATCCCCAAGGAGGTCTACGAGGCCGCGCAGGTCGATGGGGCGACGAGCTGGAGACAGTTCTGGCGGATCACGTTCCCGCTGGTCAGCCCCACCACCCTGGTGGCCTCCGTCATGGCGATCATCTCCGCGCTGCAGATCTTCGACCAGCCCTACGTCCTGACCCGAGGTGGGCCCGGCGACTCCACTCGCACCGCCGTCATGGTGATCTACGAGTCCGCGTTCAAGCAGCTCGAGTTCGGGAAGGCATCGGCCATCGGCATCGTCCTGACCATTCTCATCATGCTGGTCACTGCCCTGCAGTTCCGGCTGTCCCGTCGTTTTGTGTTCTACGGCTGAGGAGCAGAGATGAAGAAAATCGCAACTTATGTCGTGCTGGCCTTGGTCAGCCTCCTCACCCTCGCCCCGGTGATCTGGACTGTGCTGTCGTCGATGCGACCCCCCTCCGAGTCCCTGTCAACCGATGGCTCCCTCATCCCCTCCAGCCTCGACTTCTCCTCCTACCCCGCGGTGTTCGAGAAGGTCGACATGTGGCTGCTCATCCTCAACTCGGTGCTGGTGACCGGCATCATCGCCGTCGGGCAGATGCTGTCTTCCGCGATGGCCGGGTACGTGTTTGCCCGCTTTGAGTTCCGGTCCAAGAACTTGCTGTTCGCTCTGATCCTGGCGACGATGATGGTCCCGATGCAGGTCACCATCGTGCCGGTGTTCATGCTGATCCGAGGCATGAACTTGGCCGACACCCTCCTGGCGTTGATCCTGCCTGCCATCCCGACGGCGTTCGGCACCTTCCTGATGCGCCAGTACTTCATGGGGCTGCCCGCGGAGCTGGGGGAAGCCTCCGAGATCGACGGGGCCACCCCGTGGCGGACCTTCGCGTCGATCTACGCGCCACTGGCGACACCGGGCATGGCCATCGTCGGTATTCTGGCGTTCAACTTCCACTGGAACGAGTTCTTCCGGCCTCTGATCCTCACCATCAGCGAGCAGAACTTCACCCTGCCGCTGGGCTTGGTCTCGTTGCAGGGCAACATGGGCACCGGATCGGTGGCCACCGTCCTGGCGGGCGTGGTGATCTCCATGATCCCCGCTTTCTGTGTGTTCGTCTTCGGGCAGCGGACGCTGCGCGAGGGCCTGACCGCGGGCTCGCACCGCTGAAAGGAGCGTCATGACCGCGCTCACCACCTCCTATCACCTGCGTCCCGCCCGTGGCTGGTTGAACGACCCGAACGGCATGACCCGCACCGATGGCCGCTGGCACGTGTTCTTCCAGCACAACCCGACCGCCCCGGTGCACGGGCAGATCGCCTGGGGGCACGCCAGCAGCGACGACCTCGCGCACTGGGAGGAACACCCCGTCGCCTTCTCGCCGACCCCTGGCGGGCCGGATGCGTTCGGCTGCTGGTCGGGGGTGTACGTCCCCGGGCACGACCGCCCCGCCGTCGTCTACTCCGGGATCGCCGATGAATCCAGCCAATCGACGGTGTGCCTCAGATGGGGCAGCCCCGACCTGCTGGACTGGGGCGCGCCGATCGTCGTCGGCACCACCCCCGAGGCCAATGACATCGGAATCATGCGTGACCCGTTCGTGTTCGAGCACGAGGGTCGGAAACTCGCGGTGGTGGGGGCGGGGCTGCGTGACGGTTCGCCCGCGGTGCTCCTGTACGACCGCAGCGACGAACTGGCGTGGCGCTACGCCGGGCTGCTCGTCGACGACGATCCGGTTCTCCGGGGCGCGGGCACCGCGGACATCTGGGAGTGTCCGCAACTGTTCCCGCTGGACGGGCGGTGGGTTCTGGTGGTTTCCATCCACGACAACGACGTGCTGGGGGAGGTCGTCGCGGCGGTCGGGGACCTCGTCCCCGACGGTGAGGGCCTGCGGTTTGTCGCAGAATCAGCCCATGTCCTCGACGACGGCACCGACTGCTACGCCCCCCAGGTGAGCCTCGCCGACGGCGAACCGCTGCTCGTCGGCTGGGTCCGGCAGGAAGCGCAGGATCCGGCGGTACGCGACCACGCGGGTTGCCTCACTCTGCCCCGGCGGCTGCAACTGGTCGGGGGGCTAGTGGTGAGCCGGGTCGATCCGGGGGCGGCCGCCGCCCTCGCCGGGGACGTGTTCCCCCTCGGGGCAGGCACAACGGTGCTTGCGGATCGCCGCTGGGTGGTGGAGGTCGTGGGGGTCGGGGCGCGGCTGACGCATCCCGCCCTGGGGGAGGTCCAGCTCGTGCCCGGCTCCCAGCTCTGGGTGGACGGGGCCGTCACGGAGCTGTACCGCCCCTCAGGGATTCCGGGGACCTGGCGTCACGACGAGCCGTGGAGCCTCGTCGTGACGAGTGAGGGGGCGGTGGAGGCCCGGGAGGTGATTCCTAGGGTGCCGTGACGCGCCTACCCTGCGCCCATGGGAGGTGGGGCCGTCGATCCCCTGACCACCAGCGGGCACGGCAACACCAGGTGCTCGGGGGCAGCCGATCCTCCGGACACGGCGTCGAGGGCCATTCGGACGGCGGCCTCTCCCATCGCCGCATGGGGGAGGGCGACGGTGGTCAGGGCCGGGACCGTGTGCCCGGCCAGGGCCTCCTGGTCGTCGAAACCGATGATGGACACGTCACCCGGCACGTCGAGGCCGAGTTTCGCGGCCGCGAGCAGCGCCCCCGCCGCTATCCGGTCGCAGACAGCGAACAGGGCGGTGGGCCGTTCGCCGGGTGGCGCGTCGAGCGCGGTGAGGGCGGTGGCGTGGCCGTCGTCAATCTGCCAGCCGGTACCGACGTGCCGCGCCTCGACGCTGCGGCGCTCGGCCGCCCTCCGGAACGCGTCCCAGCGGATCGGGCCGGAGATGTTACCGGAATTCGGATTTCCAGGGTCGTAGTGGCCGCCCAGCATGACGACGTGCTGGTGGCCGAGATCGGCCAGATGCTCCAGAGCAGCGGTCGCGCCCCCCGCGTCGTCGGGGCTGACGGAACTGGGGCCCGGGGTGGGGGCGACGCAGTTCGCCAGTACCAGTGGGATGCGTGACTCGGGCGCCTTGGCCAGCTCGGTGAACCCCATGGTGGCGTAGATGATGGCATCAACCTGGCGGTGCTCCAGGGCGGCGATGGCCTCACCGACACGCCCGGTGCGGTGGCCGAGATCCATCATGAGCAGCACCTGGTCAGAGGCCTCGGCGGTTTCCGTCGCGGCCGCGAGCAGGCGCCCCCCGAACGGGGATGACGCGACGGCGTCGGTGACCAATCCGATGGAACTGGTGGAGCGCTGCCGCAGGCTCCGGGCGATGTGGTTGGGGCGATACCCCAACTCCTCGGCGGCCTTGAGAACCCGGGCCCGGGTGGCGGCGGAGATGCTCCCGGCGTCACGGCCGTTGAGGACGAAAGATACCGCCGTCGTCGACACCCCCGCTGCGGCGGCGACATCGGCGGCCCGCACACGGGATCGACCTCTCATGTGCTCATGGCATCAGCCGCCTCGTGAGCTGTCAAACTCTGTATCGTGACACCATGAACGAGGACCGGATTTTGGGGTGTCTTCTCGGGCTGGCGGTGGGCGACGCCCTGGGTACCGCCGTCGAGTTCCAGGCCCGCGACTCCTTCCCGCCCGTGACCGGGATGACGGGCGGCGGGGTGTTCGATCTCGCGTCCGGGCAGTGGACCGACGACACGTCGATGGCGCTGTGTATCGCAGCGAGCCTGACCGAGACCGGGGCCTACGATCCCCGCGACCAGCTGGCCCGGTTCGTCCGCTGGTACCGCGACGGGTACCTCAGCAGCACGGGCCGGTGTTTCGACATCGGCAACCAGACCCGCGCCGCCCTGGAGGAGTTCGAGGCCACCGGCGAGCCCTACCGCGAGGCGGTCGGCGGGATGAGCGCGGGCAACGGCTCGTTGATGCGCCTGGCGCCGGTCGCGATGGCTTTCTGCGACGACCCCGAGGCCGCGGGACGGTTCTCCGCCGACAGCTCCCGCACCACCCATCCCGCCGTCGAGTGCGTCGAGGCGTGCGGGGTCTACGGCAGGTTGATCGCGGCCGCCATCGAGGGGGCGTCGTGCACGGAGTTGTACGTGCTGGCCGCTGACCTGGCCGAGCAGGTGACCAACCCCGGGCTGGCGACGATCCTGCGCGGCTCCTACCGGGTCAAGGAACGCGACGAGATCTCGTCGTCGGGATATGTCCTGCACAGCCTGGAGGCGGCGTTGTGGGCCCTCGCCAGGACCGATGACTTCCTCGAAGGGGCGCTGCTGGCCGTGAACCTGGGCGACGACGCCGACACCGTCGGGGCCATCTACGGGCAGCTGGCGGGGGCGCTGTACGGCCGCAGCGGAATCCCGGAAAACTGGCGGGGTCGTCTCCACGACGTCGGGATGATCGAGGACCTGGCGGCGGGGATCGCGGACCGGGTCGGAACCTTCGAGGTCGTGGTCGGCTGAGGCCGGCCAGCGAATTTGTCCGCAGAGCCGGGCTGGGATACGCTCATCGGCGGTGACGTGTCTGAGCGGCCGAAAGAGCTCGCCTCGAAAGCGAGTGTGGTGCAAGCCACCGTGGGTTCAAATCCCACCGTCACCGCCAGTCGTATTGGTCGAGCCCCCGGTTTCCGCGCCGGGGGTTTCTGCTTTGCCGGGGCACTCGTCCGGACGGCGTCCACCCGCGCCCTCGCAGGTCCGCTGGCCTTCCCGTCGTCCGCCAGTCTTCTCGTCGTCCGCTTGCCTTGCCGACGGGAATGCTTGTCTTGTGGGCGAATGCTTGCGCTACAGCGCAGGCGTATGACCGTAAGGCAAGCGAACCAGCAGGGAAGGTGCGGGAGGTAGCTGCCCTGGTGGAAATGCTTGCCTTCTCGTGGTGCGCTGGCCTTCCCGTCGTCTGCTGGTCTTCTCGTCGTCCGCTTGCCTTGCCGACGGGAATGCTTGTCTTGTGGTCGAATGCTTGCGCTACAGCGCAGGCGTATGACCGTAAGGCAAGCGAACCGTGGGAGTGTAGGCGGGATTCCGGGGTGGAGCAGGAAGCTGCCGGGGACGCGCCGTCGTCCACCTCGCGCCGTACGACGTCCCACACGGGGGCACGTTCTGCCGCTCGTCGGCCAGGACGGGGCCTCAAGCCGGGTCAGTCGCTGTGGGTCGGCCCGCAGGGTGCTCGCCGGGCCTGGTGGGCAGACCCCTGCGCCGTTCTAGGCAAGGTGAGACCGGCTGCCCGCCGAGCTCCGCGCCCACCAATCCGAAGATGGGTTAGTCTTACCTAAAAAGGTGTTCGGGTGGGTGGAATCTGCTGCGCTCGTCCCATCGAGACCGCACGATCCAGCGTGATCGCCCGCGTCCGTCTCGCCGGCCACCACGACGATCCTCGCGACGATCCACCTGCCAGCACACTCTCCGCGATTTGTTACCCAAAACTTGGACCAAACCGATTCCGGAAAGGACCAGCCCCGTGCTGCGACGCTGCCTGAGTCTCTTGTTGCTCGCCGTGCTGAGCCTGGCCGCCGCGTGCAGTTCCGCGACCAGCGCGCCCGAGACGCCCTCGGCCAGCCCGGCCGAGGCGGGGTCGATCAGCCTGTCCGGGGACTCCTTCCCCCTCACCGTGACCGATACCGCCAATCGGAGCGTGAAACTGGAGAAACGTCCCGAACGGGTGGTCTTCCTCTCCGGCACGCCCCTCAACATCTGGTACGACGCGGGCGGCACCGCGGTCGGACGCCCCGAGCTCACCGACAACCTCCGCCTCGCCAGCGAACACGCCGAGAAGATCATGGCGCTGCCCTCGGTCGGCCTGCCCTACGCCACGGACACCGAGGCCGTGGCGGCACTCAACCCCGACCTGGTGTTCGGCATCGAAGGAGTCCACGACTCGGCCGCCGCGGCCTACCAGAACCTGGGGATCGCCACCGTGCTGCTGCGGATCCGTTCCCACCACGACCTGCAGCAGGTCTACCGTGCCTTCGGGGTGCTCGGTGGCAACCCGGAGCTCGCGGGACAGCGCCTCGCCGCCATCGACGCGCGCTACGACGAGATCCTGGCCAAGGCCCCGAAGAAACCGATGTCGGTGGCCATCCTGTTCGTCACCGCCGACACCATCTCGGTGAAACTCGACAACAGCATCGCCGGGCAGATGGCCAACGACCTCGGCCTCACCAACATCGCCTCGGGCGCGACCCCCGACAACCCCGGGTCGGAGACCACCCCGCTCGACATCGAGTTCATCGTCGCCCGGCAGCCTGACCACGTGCTGGTCACGTCCATGGTCGGCAACAACGACCTCGCCCGGCAGACCCTCCAGACCCAGCTTGACCAGAACCCCGCCTGGAAGGCCATCGATGCCATCCGGGAGGGACGCATCAGCTATCTCCCACAGCAGTACTTCCTGTTCAATGCCGGGCCCTACTACGACGACGCGCTCGCCTACCTGGCCGCCACGGTCCACCCGGAGGTCTTCGGCGCCCCGGTGGAGCCCTGATGGCGGTCGCGGCCGTCCATGCCCAGCCGGGTCTGCGGGAACGCACCTGGTACCGGGTCCTGGTCTTCGTCGGTCTCGGCGTCCTGCTGCTGGCCGGGATGCTGTTCGCGATCGGCAGCGGCACCCTGAGCCTCAGCCCGGGCCAGGTCGCCGCCGCGCTGACCGGCTCCGGGGACGTGCAGTGGCAGCGGGTGGTGTGGGACCTCCGGTTGCCCCGCATGCTGGTGAGCACCCTGGTCGGCATGAACCTGGCCACCTCCGGGGTGATCCTGCAGGCGGTGATGGGCAACCCGCTGGCCGACCCCGGGATCATCGGGGTGTCGTCCGGGGCTGGGCTGGCCGGGATCTCGGTGCTGTTGGTCTTCCCGCAGTATCAGGGGCTGGTCCCGCTGGTCGCCTTCCTCGGCGCCATGGCGGCCGCGATCATCATCTACGTGCTGGCCTGGCGCGGCGGCATCCAGCCGATCCGGGTGATCCTCGCCGGGGTCGCGGTCTCGGCGCTGTGCGCGGCCGGGATCAGCGCCGTCATGGTGCTGTTCTCCGACCGGATCCAGGGGGCGCTGATGTTCATGAACGGCGCCATGACCCTCAAGGGCTGGTCCGAGTGGCAGCAGCTGTGGCCCTATTCGGTGGCCATGCTCGCGGTGGCGCTGTTCACCGTGCGGCGGCTGGACATCATTGTGCTCGGCGACGACGTCGCCCGCGGCCTCGGCATGAACGTGCAGGCCAACCGCCTGGCCCTGACGGCGGTCGCGGCCCTGCTGGCGGCGAGCGCCGTCAGCGCCGTGGGCCTGCTGGGCTTCGTCGGCCTGATCGTGCCCCACATCGTGCGCCTGGTCGTCGGCACCAGCCACGCCCTGCTGATCCCCGGCTCGATCGTCTTCGGGGCCGCCCTGGTCACCATCAGCGACACGGTCTCCCGGACGCTGTTCAGCCCGGTCGAGATCCCCGTCGGGATCACGATGGCGGTGCTGGGCGTCCCCTTCTTCCTGTTCCTGCTGCGAAGGGCCCTGTGATGACGGCGCGGATCAGCGCCCGCGGGCTGCGGCTCAGCCTGGGCGGCAGGCGCATCCTGGACGGCATCGACCTCGACTTCGCACCGGGCCGGGTGCACGGCATCCTCGGCCCCAACGGCTGCGGCAAGACCACCCTCATCCGGGCCCTCAGCGGCGCGTTGCGTCCCGACGCGGGGGAGGTGCGCCTCGACGAGGCTCCCATCCGGGCGCTGTCCCCCGCGGGTCTCGCCCGGGTGATGGCGGTCGTGTGGCAGGGCGGCCAGGTCAGCGGCGACGTCACGGTGCGGCGCCTCATCGGCTACGGACGCTACGCCTATCTGCCCTGGTGGCGGCTGAACCCCTCCGGGCGCGACCCCGCGATCGAGGAGGCCATGGCCGTCACCGGGGTCGCCCACCTGTCCCACCGGCTGGTGGCGTCCCTGTCGGGCGGCGAACGGCAACGCGTGTGGATCGCCACGGCCCTGGCCCAGCAGCCGAAGGTGCTGCTGCTGGACGAACCCACCACCTACCTCGACATCGCCCACCAGCTCGACGTGCTGGAGCTGATCCGCGACCTGAACCAGCGCAGCGGCCTCACCGTCATCACGGTGCTGCACGACCTGGCCCAGGCCGCCCGCTACTGCGACCGCTGCGTCGTGATGGGCGAGGGCCGGGTCCGGACGGACGGCATCCCGGCCGAGGCGCTGTCCGCCGGTCAGATCGAACGGAACTTCGCCGTGAACGCCTGGGTCACCACCGACCCCAGCGCCGGCCACCCGGTGATCGTCCCGCGGCACCGGGTGAGCGCGGCGCCGCCGGAGAACCGGGAAACGGAAGGAGCACCATGAGGATCGTCGCGATCACCCACTATCCGGGTGCGCTGCGTTGTTTCATCGACACCGCCGCCCACCTCGACCGCGCGCTCCCCGGCTGGGGCGGCCTCACGCTGTTCGACTCCGGCCAGCCCCTCGGCGACGCCGACGCTCTCGCCGGGGCGGTCTCGTCCGCCGACGCGGTCATCGTGGACCTGATGCGCTCCGACCCGGCCTGGCAGGACGCCCTGGTGCCGATCCTGGACGGATACCCGGGCCACCTGCTGCCCTTCGGCATGCAATTCGCCGGCCAGACCCGGCTTGGCCGGTTCCGGCTCGCTCCCGGGACGATGCCGCCGATGATGCTGGGCGCACCCCCCGCCCCGCCCCGTGGCGTGGACGACCCCCAGGCCCGGCGGGACGCGATGACCTTCTCCCGGCTCGCCCGCGCCTACCGGACGATGCGCGGCGGCGACGCCCTGTTCGTGCTCGGCACCCTGCTGCGCGACTACGGTGACCAGCCCGGCCTCGATGTCCCCGAGCCGAGCCCCCAGACCCCCGGTGTGCACCTGGCCGACCCGGCCACCCGGGCCCGCTACGCCAGCGCCGAGGACTACCTCGCCGCCCACCCGGGGCCGCAGGGACGCCCCGTCGTGGCACTGCTGTACAACGGGGTCAGCTACCCCACCGACCCCGAACCCGTCGCGGCCAGGCTCGCCGAGGCGCTCTCGGACGACGCCTGGGTGCTGCCGGTCGCGATCGAGACCGACGCCGCGAGTGCGGTCGACCGGATCCTGGAACTGTGCGCCACCCCCGGCCTCGAACCTGACCTCGTGGTGACCCTGATGAGTTTCCGGTTCGGTGCCGGCCCCACTGGCGGTGACGCCGACCACGGCGTCGCCGCCCTCAACCGGCTGGGCGTGCCCTACCTGTCACCGATCCTGCTGACCCGCACCACCGCCGAGGAGTGGCTGCACCACTCCCACGGGCTGGGGCCATCCGAGGTGCTGGTCTCGGTGATGCTGCCCGAGTTCGACGGGGCGATCAACCAGATCCCCATCGCGGCCATGACCCCACCCCAGCACGACGCCCGCCACCGGGTCGACACCGCCGAACTGCAGGTCATCGACGAGCAGCTCGACCGGCTGGTGGGGCGGGTCGCAGGGCTGCTGCGGCTGCGGGGCCTGGCGAACGCCGACAAGCGGGTCTGCCTCATCGGATACGACTACCCGGCCGGGGAGGGCAACCTGCTGGGGGCCTCGCAGCTCGACGTCGCCGAATCCATCGCCGCGATCCTGGCCGAACTCCACCGGAGCGGCTACCGCACCCAGCCGGTGACCGCCGCACGGCTGCGTGCCGACCTCATGGCGGGCCAGGTCAATTCCCCCGCCTACCTCACTGAGGTGCAGCCGCTCACCTATCCGCACCGGCAGGCCCAGGCCGACCTCGGCGACCACCAGGCGTGGGACGAGGTCACCCGGGCCTGGCCGGCGGACGGGCCGCGTCCCATGGTCGATTCTGACGGGGACTACCTGATCCCCCACGTCGAGTACGGCAACGTGCTGGTGGGCGTCCAGCCGGGGCGCGCCCCCGATGTGGACGACGCCCTGGCCCACGACAACACCGTCCCGCCGCACCCCCAGTACCTGGCCTACTACACCTGGCTGCAGCACGTGTGGCGGGCCGACGTGATCGTCCATGTCGGCACCCACGGCACGCTGGAGTTCCTGAAGTCGAAGGAGAACGCGGTCAGCGTGCACGACTTCCCCGACCTCATGGTCGGCGATATCCCACACGTCTACCTGTACTACGCGGGCAACCCGGCCGAGGCGCTGCTGGCCAGGCGTCGCTCCCACGCGACGCTGGTCAGCTACCAGCCGCCCGTCATGACCCCCGGCGGGTTGCACGACGAGCTGGAGGAGCTGGCCGAGGCCCTGGCCGCCTACCGGCGCAGCCACACCATGACCCCGCAAAGCAGCGAGGACCAGCTGGCCGACCTCAGGCAGCGCGCGGAACGGGCTCACCTGCCCACCGACCCCGACCAGCTGGAGGGCGAGCTGGAGCGGCTGCGCGCCCAGTTGATCCCCCTGGGGCTGCACGTCTTCGGCAGCCACTGGGATTCCGGCGAGGTGGCCTACATGGTCGCCGGGGTGATTGGCAACGGGGTGGGCGACCTGGCCCCCGGGTATGAGCTGATGGCCGCCGCCGACGGGCTGGACGCCGAACGCATCCACCGTCTCAGTGAGGCCGAGATCGCCCGCTACGACGAGGCCGCCAAACGGCTGGTGGAACTCGCGCTGACCAGCCGGGCCCCGGCCGCGGAGCTGGCCGGGGACGAGACCTCCCGGGCCGTGATCGTCCGGGCCCGCGAGCTGGCGCTCCGGTTCGCCGCCAACCAGGAATGGGAGTTCCTCCATCGCGCCTTGTCCGGACGCCACGTGGAGGCCCGGCTCGGGGGAGACGCCATCCGCAACCCCGAGGTCCTGCCCAGCGGGGCCTCCCTCTACCAGTTCGACCCCCGGCAGGTTCCCAGCGCGCTGGCCGCCCGCCGCGGGGCCGAGATGGCGGCCCAGATCGTCGAGGTCTACCGGGACGGCCACGGCGGCGCCTGGCCGTCCTGCGTCGGGCTGGTGCTGTGGGGTCTGGAGACGACCCGGACCCACGGCGAGACCTACGCCCAGGTGATGTCGCTGATCGGGGTGCGCCGGGCCCCGTCGCGGCGTCCCGGCCTGCCCGGCTGGGAGGTCATCCCCCGCGAGGAGCTGCCCGGGCCGCGGGTGGACGTGGTGGTCACGATCTCCGGGTTCTTCCGAGACCTGTTCGGCACCCTCGTCGAGGAGCTGGACGACATGTTCGCCGCGGTCGCCGCGCTCGACGAACCGGACGAGATCAACCCGATCGCGGCCAGGACGAGGCAGCTCCGCCAGCACCTGCTGGACGGCGGGATGACCGAGCCCGAGGCCTGCGAACTCAGCCACGTCCGGGTCTTCGGGCCACCGCCGGAGCTGTATGCCACCGGGCTGACCGACGTGATCGACACCGGAAACTGGTCCTCGACGACGGACCTGGCCGAACACTTCACCCAGGGCGCCCAGCACCTCTACTCCCGGCACCGGCACGGCGAGAAGGTGCCCGGCCTGTACCGCGGGCACCTGGCGGATGTGCAGCTCGTCGCCCAGTGCCGCTCGTCCAACGAACACCACATCACCGACCTCGACCACTACTTCGAGTTCCTGGGTGGGATGAGCGCCGGGGTCGCCGCGGCCCGCGGTGAGGCGGTTCCGACGCTGGTGACCGACACCACCGGGCGGCGGGTGCACACGGCGACGGCCGCCGACGCGGCCCGGGCCGGGCTGTACGCCCAGCTGCTCAACCCGGCCTGGGTCGAGGCGATGCTGGCCCACGGCCACCAGGGGGTGGGGGAGATCGCCGAGCGCACCACCAACCTGCTGGGCCTGGCCGCTACCACCGGCGAGATGGCCGACTGGATGTTCGACGCGGTTTGCGACCAGTTCCTCGGCGACCCGGAGATGCTGAGGCGCCTCCGCGAGGCCAACCCGCACGCCACGGCGGCCATCGCCGGGCGTCTGCTGGAGGCGAACCGGCGCGACCTGTGGCAGGCCTGTGAGGAGCGGATCGACACGCTGGAGAACGTCCAGTTCGACACCGATGCCGGACTGGAGGGGGCCGGGGAGACCGGCGCCTAGAACAGGAAAGGATGGACAGATCATGAAGAGATTCGTCGTGATTGCCGGGATCTGCCTGGCGGTGGGGCTGGGCGTGTCCGGGTGTGCGTCCGGGACGCCCAGCCAGGCTCCGCAGAGCACGGTCAGCTCGGCGGGCGCGTCCCTCACGAAGGAGGGAGACAAGCTGATCGACACCGACCTGCAGGCCAACCTGTTCAACGGGTCGGGTGTGAAGGTCACCATCGAGCCCGCCGCCAAGACCGCGCGGTTCCAGCTGGTCGACCCCAGCAGCGGGAAGGACTTCAGCGACTACTACGTGTTCGACTACACCAAGCAGACGATGCTGTGCCACCGGCTGGTCTCGGCCATGCAGAAGGAGTTCGACTACACCCTGAACCTGGGCACCGGCGAACTCGTCACGGTCGTCGATGGGCAGGGCGACGACGCGATCAAGACCCTCACGGAGCGGGGTATGTTCGACAAGGCGCAGAAGGACCGCGGCCAGGAACGCGGTGAGCTGGAGGCCTGGTTCCAGAAGCGCTACGGCAAGACCATCGAGGAAGCCACCACCTCGTAAAGTGACGAAGCTCTTCCCCTTCTCGGCCATCGTGGGGCAGCCGCGGATGCGGCTCGCCCTGCAACTGGTCGCCATCGACCCCGGGATCGGCGGGGTGCTGATCCAGGGCGCCAAGGGCACCGCCAAATCCACCATGGTGCGTTCCCTCGCCGCGCTGCTGCCATCCGGAAGGTTGCGGACGCTGGCCCTGGGTGCCACCGAGGACCGCCTGGTTGGGGGCCTGGACCTGGAGGCGACGCTGACCGGCGGCGCCCCCCGGTTCCTGCCGGGGTTGCTGGCCGAAGCCCACGGCGGGGTCCTCTACGTCGACGAGGTCAACCTGCTCGCCGACCACCTGACCGACCTGGTGCTGGACGCCGCGGCCAGCGGGGTCGTCCTCACCGAGCGGGAGGGGTTCTCCCGCACCCAGCGGGCCCGGTTCGCGCTGGTCGGCACGATGAACCCCGAGGAGGGGGCGCTGCGTCCCCAGCTGCTGGACCGCTTCGGCCTGTGCGTCCAGGTGGACGGCTCACCCGACCTGGACGAGCGGGTCGAGATCATGGCCCGCAGGCTCGCCTTCGACGCCAACCCAGAGGCCTTCGCGGGGGCCTGGGTGGACCAGGAGGCCGCTCTGGCCCAGCGGCTCCGCCGGGCCCGGGAGGCGGCCCCCGCGGTGTGGCTGGGCCGGGACATCCAGGAGCTCGTCGCGGCGCGGGTGCTGGCCGCCCACGTCGCCGGGCACCGGGCCGAGCTGGTGATGAGCCGCGCCGCCCGGGCCCACGCGGCCTGGCGGGGCAGCCAGCGGGTGAGCGGGGAGGACGTGGAGGCGGTCGCCGAGTTGGTGCTGGCCCACCGTCGCCGCCAGGCCGTCGAACCGCCCCCACCCACCTCGGCGCAGGCCACCCGGCCCGAACCCCCACCCACCTCGTCCCCACCGCCAGCCGAGACGGACGCCGACGCCCCGGCGTCCGGTGGCACCCCACCCGAGGATGTCGCCGCGACCGGTGAGCCGTTCCGGGTGCGTCCGCTGCACCCGGCCGCGGAGCAGGGCGGACGCCTCGGGTCGGGCCGGCGCACCACAGCGGTCAGCGCCGGCGGCCGGGGCCGCTACGTCCGTGCCCGCCCGACGCGGGAGGCCGTGGACCTGGCCCTGGACGCCACGCTGCGGGCCGGGGCCGTGCACCAGCGCGAGCGCCGTCTCCGGGCCGCCGAGCAGGGCGACCCCCGCAGCGAACTGGCGGTGCTGATCGAACCCAGCGACTGGTTCCGCAAGGTCCGGGTGAGGCAGACCGGCTCCCTGGTGGTGCTGTGCGTGGACGCCTCCGGTTCCATGGGAGCCCGCAACCGGATGGTGGCCAGCAAGGGGGCGGTGCTAAGCCTGCTGCTGGACGCCTACGTCAAACGCGACCAGGTGTCGCTGGTCAGCTTCCGCGGCGCCGAGGCCCGGGTGCTGGTGGAACCCACCTCCTCGGTCGAGTTGGCCGAGCGGCGGCTGCGGGAGCTACCGGTGGGTGGGCGTACCCCGCTGGCCGCGGGCCTGGTCGAGGCGTCGGGGGTGGTGCGGCGGGCGCTGCTGAAGGACCCGGCGCTGCGTCCGCTGGTGATCGTGGTGACCGATGGACGCGGCAACGTCGACCTGGCCGGGCGGGTGTCCCGCGGCGCGACCGCCGAGGTGACCGAGATCGCCGGGCGGCTCGGCGGCGACGGCCGGGTGACGTGGGTGGTCGTCGACACCGAACCGGCCTCACCGGCGGCGCGGGGGCACGGTGCCACCCTGGCGTCCGCGCTGGGGGCGTCCCGGTTCGAGATTGAGCAGCTGCGCGCCGACGACCTGGTGTCGGTGGTGCGCGACGTGCGTTTGGCCACTGTGAGGAAGGAAGGGCGATGAGCCGGTCCAGTTATCCCTTTGCCGCGATCGTGGGGCAGGACGAGATGAAACTCGCGCTGGTGCTTACGGTCATCAACCCCGAGGTGTCGGGGGTGCTGATCCGCGGTGACAAGGGAACCGCGAAGTCCACCGCGGTGCGCGGCCTGGCCGAGCTGCTGCCGGAGCGGGTCGAGGTGGGCGCCACCCCCTACCATCTGTCGCCGGCGGAGTACCGGGAATACTGGGAGGAGCTGGGGCTGCCCGCCCAGGATGATCCCGTGGAGCGCCGGACCCGGGTGCCGGTGGTGGAGCTGCCGATCGGGGCGACCGAGGACCGGGTGGCGGGGACGCTGGACCTGGAGACCGCCCTGACCGCGGGCCGCAAACGGTTCGAGCCGGGGCTGCTGGCCGAGGCCCACCGGGGCATCCTGTACGTGGACGAGGTGAACCTCCTGGACGACCACGTGGTGGATCTGCTGCTGGATTCCGCAGCGATGGGGGTCAACACCGTGGAGCGGGAGGGCATCAGCCTGACCCACCCGGCCCGGTTCTCGCTGGTCGGCACGATGAACCCGGAGGAGGGCGAGCTGCGCCCCCAGCTGCTGGACCGGTTCGGGCTGTGCGTCACCGTCGTGGGGGAGTCCGACCCGCCGGCCCGGGTGGAGATCATCGAGCGCAGGCTGGCCTTCGAGGCCGACCCGGTGGGGTTCTGCGCGGGGTGGCGCGCCGAGGGCGAGCGGCTGGCCCGGCAGATCGCGTCCGCGATGGACCTGCTGCCGGAGGTGACGGTGGGCCGTGAGGTGCTGCTGGAGGTGGCCCGGATCTGCGTGGACGCGGGGGTCGACGGTCACCGGGCCGACATCACCATGGTGCGGGCCGCCCGGGCGCTCGCCGCGTGGCACGGCCGGACCGGCATCGAGACCGCGGACCTGCAACAGGCCGCCCGCCTGGTGCTGCCGCACCGGATGCGCCGCCGTCCGCTGGAGGGCATCGGGGCGCCCCACGGCAGGGGCTGACGCACCCGCCAGATGGCGGTGACTGGCCCGGGAGTCCGGGGATCCAGTCGTCCCCGACGGGATCCTGCCGATCTTCTTCACGTCGGTTTGGACCAAGGAACCGGGGTGGTCGTGCTCGTAGCGGATCGCGATGGTTTTCGATGCCCGGATCACCGTGCCGGTGAGCGGGTCGAGTCCGTGCAGGTGAGGCATGTGGTGACGGTGCATGCCGGGACGCCCGTGCGGGTCCGGCTCGGTCTCGGCCGATGGGGCCCGATGGATTAGCCTTGGGTGCGATGACGAACCTGCAGGCAGAAGCCGCTTATCAGCGCGCCAAGGAGTCGTTCCGCAACCCGACGCTCGCGCTGCTGCATGGCCGGTACGCCCCGTTCGTCGTGGCGGCTCTGTCGCTGCTGTTCACCGCCGACCGGCCCACCATCGCGGTCTCGGACGCCCACTTCGAGGTCGCCGAGCTGGTGGAGCAGCTCCGGGCGGCGGGTTATGACGAGGAGGAGCGCGTCCTCCCTGCGGGGACGGGACGCGAGATCTGCCGCTACTGGGTCCGGGTCGGGTGGCTGGTCCCCCAGATCGAGGAGGACGCCGAGGTGTACCGGCTGTCGGCCCAGGCGGTCGGGGCGCTGGAGATCGCGGGCCGGACCGGTAGCGGCCGCTCCCTGGTGTCTCGTTCCCGCGTCCGCACGCTGCTGGAGGCGATCGACCAGCTCAGCTTGAGCGCGCAGACCGACCCCGAGCAGCGGCGGGCGAGCCTGCTGGAGCAGCGCCGGGCAATCGACGAGGAGCTCGCGCGGCTGGAACGCGACGGGTTCGACCCGGCCGACGACGACCAGCTGCTGGAGGAGGCCTACAACGTCCTCCACCTGTCCCGGGAACTGCCCGCGGACTTCGCCCGGGTCGCCGAATCCATCAAGGCCATGCAGCGGGACGTGGTGGCCGAGCTGCGCCGCGACGTGCGCCCGACCGGGGAGGTGCTGCGGGAATATCTGCACCGCGGCGAGCAGGTCATGGAGGCCACCCCGGAGGGGCGCGCCTTCTCGGGTGCGCTGAAGCTCATCGGAGACCCCGACCGCATCGACCACCTGACCACGCAGCTGCGCGACCTCGTCTCCTACCCTTTCGCTGGCCTGATGCTGCCCGGGCAGCGCGGCGAGTTCAACGCCATCGCCAGGCGGGTCGAGCAGGGGGTGCAGGAGGTGCTGACCGCCCAGCGGCGGGCGTCTCACGTCATCACCGCCCAGGTGCGCACCCACGACCCGGCCCGGGACCGCGAGGTGGATGACCTGCTGCGGGGCGTCATGGCGGGGTTCCAGGCATGGATGCGCGAATCCCGGCCGGGCGAGGAGGTGGAGCCGGTGCGCAGTTTCCCCGCGGCGGTGGTGGGGCACCTGCGCCAGTCCCTGAGCGACCCGCGGCCGCCGAGCAGCCCGGAACCGCTGCACCTCCCCGACGGACAGGCCGAGTTCGAAGACGCCGACACCCGGGCCTGGGGTGGCCCGCACTACCAGGAACTGGAGGACTACGTCCGTCACCTTGACGGGGACGAGTTCGATCTGGCCACCGCGTTCGCCCAGGCGCCCGCCGAAGTGCGGCGTCCGGTGGACCTGCTGGGGATGCTGGAGATCGCCCACCACAACGGCATGACCGAACACGAAACGGTCTCGGTGGTCGAGACCCTGCGTCCCGACGGCACCGTGCGGCGGTTCGCCTTCGGGGCCGTGACCGCCAAGACCGTGGAGAAAGTGGAAGAAGAAACAGATGAGTGAGCCTGCGGCGGTGACCGGGCCGGGTCCGGCCGAGGACGCCCCCCGGGACGGTGAGGGCGAGCCGTTCATCGAACCGGTCTCGATGGAGGACGACCCCGAGGGTTGTTTCCCGGGCGACCGGGGGGTGCTCGAACCGGAGGTGCGCAGGGTGCTGGCGCGGCTGCTGCAGCGCCGCTTCCTGCTGGCCGAACGCAACCGGGACGACTGGGCGGTGCTGATGGACAACCAGCAGGTCATTGAGTCGCGGCTGCACGACCTGTTCATCCGGCTCGTCGTCGACCCCGAGCGGGGGGTGGCCTACAAGCAGCAGGTCCGCAGCGACGACCTGGAAACCCCGATCCTGCTGCGCGACGATGCCTACTCCCGGGAGGAGACCTTGGTGTTGGTGTATCTGCGCACGGTCTACCAGCGCGAGGCCGTCGCGGGGGAGACCTCGGCGCGCGTCGATGTGGAGGAGGTCGAGCAGACGGTGCTGAGCTACTTCGTCGAGGCCGATGCCGACACGGCCCGCAGGCAGCGCTCCATCCGCAACGCCCTGGCCCGGCTGGACAAGGACGGCCTGGTGGAGGAGGAGTCCGAGGGCCGGTACCGGATCAGTCCCCTGGTCGAGATTGTGCTCAGCGCGCAGCGGCTCCGCGAACTGGGCGACTGGCTGCGTGAACACACCCAGGCGTCCGCGTCCGGGGTCGGGGAGATGCGAAGTGAGGTGCCGCTATGACCATGCTCGACACGCTGTTCGGGATGATCCCCGCGGCCTCCCTGGGCCAACAGTGGCTGGCCGAGGAGCTGCAACTGGTGAACTGGGGCGGCTACGACGGAGCGCACCGCCTGAAGTTCTCCCCGGCGGCGACGCTGCTGTGCGGGGGATCGGGTTCGGGCAAGTCCACGCTGATGGACGCCTACATCGCGCTCATGATGCCCCACACGACGCCGTTCAACGGTGCCTCCAACGGCGGGGTGAGCGGACGCGCCCGCGGCGGGGAGCAGCGCAATATCCTCTCCTACGGGCGGGGGAAGCTGGACGAGTCCCGCACCGACGACGGCACGCAGGTGCGGGTGCTGCGCGGCGACGGGGCCGACACCTGGACCGCGATCGCGATGACCTGGGTCAACCACGATCGCTCCCGGTTCACCGCGGTGCGCGCCTGGTACATCCCCGCGTCCGCCCGGACCCTGGAGGAGGTCACGAAGGTGCGCGCGGTGTGCGAGGGCGCCTTCGGCCTCGGCGGCCTGGAGCAGGCGGCGGCCCAGCGGCTCACGGACGCCGCGGTGCGGGCGGTGGGCCTGGAGACCATCGCCACCGACCGGGAGTTCTCGGCGCGGCTGCACTCGGTGCTCGGCATCGGGGCGGCGGGGTCCGGGGCCAAGGCGATGGGGCTGCTCGCCAGGATTCAGGCCGGTCAGCAGATCACCACCGTCGACGAGTTGTACAAGCGGATGGTCCTGGAAGAGCCGGAGACCCTGGCCGCTGCGGATGCCGTGGTCAGCCATTTCGACGAGCTGGAGGCGACCCGGCAGCGGATGCTGACCGCGCAGCGGCAGGTGCGGGCGCTGAGCCCGATCCGGGACTTCCGCGTCCGGCTGGAGGAGGCCGCCGAGCGGCTGCGGCTGATCGACGAGATCGGTGGTTTCGCGGACCCGGCCTCGCTCGCCACGCTGTGGCGCAACCGCCGCAGGCTCGCGCTGCTGCGGGCTGCCGAGACGGAGCTGCGGGACCGCAAGGCCAGCCTCGACGCCGAGGTGAGCACCCAGGAGGGGCTGGCCCAGGCCGCCGGGGCCGAGCGGGACGCCCTGGCCGAGGTGGTGCGCAGCTCCGGTGGTGCCCGGCTGGAGAACGCCGAACGGGAACTGGTGCAGGTGGGCCGACGCCTCACCGAGGTCCGGGCCGCCCGGAAACGGTTCGACGAGGCGACCGGCTGCCTGGGCGAACCGGTCGGCTCACGCCAGGACTTCGTTGCGTTGCAGCGCCGCGCCGGGCAGGCGATCGCGGACGCGGGTGCCAGGGACACCGCCCGGCGCACCCACGCGAAGGCGGTATCGGCCACCGACTCGCTGCGGCAGCGGCTGGAGGAACTGGAGCAGGAGTACCGGGTGAGCCGGGGGCGGCGCGGCAACATCCCCACCGGGCTGCACGAGTGTCGCGAGCAGCTCGCTCGGGTCACCGGGCTGAGCCCCGAGGAGTTACCCTTCGTCGGTGAGCTCATTGAGGTCCGCACCGAGTACGAGCCCTGGCGGGAGGCGTTCAACCTGGCCCTCAGCGGTTTCGCGAAGACGCTGCTGATCGACCAGGCGAAGCTGGACGGTTTCCGGGCGGCCATCAACGCAGTGCGGCTTCCGCTGCGGCTGCAGTTCGAGGGCGTCCACACCGGGCATCAGCCCCGCCCCGGCTCCGACCCGCGCCGGTTGCCCGGACGCCTGGACTACGCTGATTCGGTGTTCATCGGGTGGCTGCAGGACCGGCTGGAGGAGCGCTTCGATTTCGTCTGCGTGGACTCGGCGTCCGAGCTGGGCCAGCACCGCAAGGCGCTGACGATCACCGGTCAGCTGTCCCAGGGCAGCCGGGGAGCCCACGGCGGCCACGGCGTGACCAACGTGCTGGGCTTCTCCAGCCAACGCCGCCTCAACGACCTCGCCAGCGAGATAGCCGCCGTCCGGGCGCAGTGCGAGCAGGCTGAGCAGGCCGAACGGGAGGCCGCGGCGGGGCTGGACACCCTGGAAGCCCAGCGGGCCGCCTACGCCAGGGTCGTCGAATCCTCCTGGGAGCTGATCGACGTCGCCGGGGTGGAGGCCGAACAGGCCCGGTGGGAGCGGGTGCGTTCGGAGGTGATGGAGGCCAACCCCGGGATCGCCAGGCTCCGGCGGCAGATCGACGAACTGAGGACGAAGGAGGCCCGGCTGAGGGAGGCCACGGGACGGGCGAAAGCGAAACAGGAGCAGGTCGCCTGCCGCTGGGGCGAGATCACCGACCAGGTCGACGACGCCCAGCGCGTCCTGGACGAGGCGGTGGAGGCGGGACGCGAGCTGTCGGCGTCCCAGGAGGACTACCTGGCTGGCCGCTTCGATCTGGCCGAGCCGTCCCAGGCGTCGAGCGCGGAGGACGAACTGACAAGGTTCGATGTCGCGATGGATAGTGCGGCGCAGCGCATGAGCGAAGACTGGGACGCCGCGCAGCACACCCTCGCCGACCAGCGGAAGAACCTGCGCCGGAGTCTGGAATCCTTCCTGGAGAACTGGCCCAACCCCAGCCTGCGCGCCGACCCCGACACCTCGGTGAAGGATTTCGAGCGCATCCTGGAGGGCCTGGAGGCCAGCGGCCTGCATGAATTGGAGACCGAATGGAAGAACAGCCTGCTGAAGCTGTCGGGCAACGATCTGACGAACCTCCATTCGACGCTGGAGCGGTCGCTGCGTGAGATCCGGGAACGGATCAAACCGGTCAACGAGATCTTGCAGGACCTGCCTTTCTACGACGACGCCCACCGTCTCCAGATCACGCTGCGGGAGAACCAGTCCCAGGCGCGCAGGCAGTTCCGCAAGGAACTGCGGGAGGTCCGGGCCCAGATCGATGCCGCGGCAACCGACGCCGAACGCGCC
This sequence comes from Arachnia sp., assembly GCF_057238465.1. Classification (NCBI taxonomy): domain Bacteria; kingdom Bacillati; phylum Actinomycetota; class Actinomycetes; order Propionibacteriales; family Propionibacteriaceae; genus Arachnia; species Arachnia sp. The sequence continues at coordinate 100,029 of NZ_DBHHFZ010000003.1, read as the reverse complement.
GAGGCCTACACCAGGATGTCGCGGCTGATCGGGCGGATCCGGCGCAGCGCCCCCGACTTCGCCGAGTTGATCGACGTGCGCAACCACGTCCGGGTCAGTGCGGAGCGGATCCACGCGGTGACCGGGCAGCACGTGTCCCTCTACGACCACATTGGGGAGAAGTCCGGCGGCGAATCCCAGGAGCTGGTGGCCTTCATCGTCGGGGCGGCGCTGCGATACCAGCTGGGGGACGCCGGTGCGCAGCGTCCCCGCTATGCGCCGGTGTTCCTCGATGAGGCGCTCATCAAGGCCGACGCCCACTTCACCAAACGCGCCATCGGGGCGTGGCGCGGGCTCGGTTTCCAGCTGATTATCGGGGCGCCGAATGACAAGTACAGCGCCATCGAACCCCACGTCGAGGTGGAATACGACATCCTCAAAGACACTGACGGCCGGTCCTGGGCGAAAGCGAAGGTCGGCTTGCCGGAGCAGCCCAAGTGAGCCCGCGTCTGCTCAGCCGGGCGGAGGCGGCGGCCGCCATCGCCGACAGGATTGCCCGCGTGTGGCCGGAGTGGGTGTGTTCCGAGCTGACCGGTTCCGCCCACCAGCCCATCGAGATCGCGTTGCGTCCGGGGGTGGACCGCAACGCCAAGATCGAGCGGGTCGGCCGGGAGTACTGGACCGATTGGGGCATCGAGTGGGAGGGGATCGACCTGGACGGCCTGCCCGGGGTGAGCTGTGAAAACCGTGAGGTCTGCGACGCTCGGGTGAGGGTGTCTCGTCCCTACAGGTTGCGCATCGAGACATTGGACGCGGGGCTTGCCGCCATCGGCAGGCTCGGCGGAACGGCCGGTGTCGATGTCGCGCGGTTCCGGCGGGTCGCGGCCCGGCTGTGCGCTGCGGGGGTGGGGCTGACCCCGGCTCTGCTGAAAAGGGCTTGCGGTTTGGCTGAGACCGACCTTGAGTCTGCGGTGAGGGCGGTGGCCTGGTTGAGTGAACATCCGGACCTGGGTGGCTGGACGTTGCGGCAGTTGCCGGTTCCCGGGGTGCACACGAAGTGGCTGGCGGACCACCTTGGGCTGATGCGTGAACTGACTGGACGCGACCTCGCCGCTGAAACCAGACCACGGCTGTCGGTGGTTCATCTGACCTATGTCGATCCCCGGTATCTGGCTGGCGGTGACCGGCGCCACGACGCCTGGACCAGCGGCGACCGGCACGACCTGGCCTACCGCCCGCGGGTGGTGGTGATCGTGGAGAACCGGGACGCCCGGCTCTGGTTCCCCAAGTATCCAGAGACGGTGGTCGTGGAGGGTGGCGGCAAGGCCGCCGCCCAGTTGGTGGGAGAGATCCCGTGGTTGACCCAGGCCGAGCGGGTGATCTACTGGGGCGACATGGATAGCGACGGGTTCGCGATCCTGGACCATCTCCGGGCGGAACTCGGACCCAGGGGTATGAGCATCGACTCCCTGCTGATGGACGAGATGAGCCGGGTCAGATACGCCCACCTGGGCGTCAACCACGACCGGCACGGCGTCCCGCTGCGGCCGTCGAGTGCCCGGCTCCCGCACCTGAGGGCCGCTGAAGCCGAGTGCTATGCGTCCGTGGCCACGAGGGGCGATGTCGCCTTCCGCCGGATTGAGCAGGAGCGGATCGGTGCCGATGACGTGGCGGCGGCATTGACAGCTCTGCTCAGCGGAGACCCGGATGCGTGCTGAGGGCCGCCGGGTCCGCTGGGGCATTGGTAGCGCCGTGAAGGGGGGGCGGACGAGCACCCCTGCTGAGAACGGCCTACGTCCTTACGGACCAGGCCAGACCTATAGAGGCTCTTTCGCAATCGAGGGTTGTAGTGGTGGTGTGACAAGGGTCGGAGTGTTGGTGTCTGGGTGAGGGTCGAGGTCTTCCGAAGATGGAAGTTGTCACATTGCCACCACATCTCGATTCCCGTGGAGCGGGTCACCGCGGCGTCCAGGTCTGCGAGGCCATGATCGAATCCGCCAGGAGCGGCCAATGCGTCGCCATCCGCTGAGCCCTGGACCCGCGCCCCTATAAATTGCCCGGGCAGCGAGGCGCAACGAAGGTGGTGACACAACGGTGTACCTTGACGAAGAGGCCGTCCGCGCAGCCTGGAGCAGGGGCGAGATCGAGACCTGTATCCAGACCTTCGATGCCACCGATCAGCAGACGGCTGACACCTTCAACGGGGTGAAGATGCCATGACGCTGCTGGATATCGCGAAAGAACTGCAGAGCCTGCTCGCCAGACTCCAAGGCATCTCGCTCCGTCCACCGGGCGAGGCCGCCAGGGCGCTGATCCGGTTGCTCGGGACGGCTGCCAGGGGCGCGCTGTTCAAACCCGATCGCCAGCCCGAAGACGTCGAACTGGCCGCCGCCGAGTGGCGCAAGGCCCCCCAGCCGTGGGAAGCCGCTGAACTCGGCCTCGGTACCAGCCAGCGCGCCCAGCAGGCCCTGGATGCGATGTCGCCGGCGGAAAGAGTCGAGGCCGAGCGCCTTTTCGAGGAAGAATCCGACCCGGAGCGGAAAGCGTGGATCCTGGCGGCGATCGGGTCCGGGCTGACCGGGGCGGCCCTGGTCGCCTACGCCCGCCAGCTCGCGTCCCTGAACGCGGAGCAAGTGCGTGCCCTCGACCCGATCCGCGAGGACAACGCCTGCCAATTCGTCCAGCCCGATGGCGCCACCTGTGGTTCCTCCGTCATCGTGATGTCGCGGATGCTCAACGTTCCCGCCTACGCCATGTACATCCAGACGGGTATCGACCCGCGCGGCGTCCTTCCCGACGCGACCGGAACCAGTCCCGGGAAACGGTTCGGTGATGCGGCGCTGGCGATGCACGACGAGACCAACCGGTGGTGGCCCAAGTTCCTGGGGACCCTGCCCGGGGCGGTGGACGATCAAATGTCCCACCCCGACCACCCGGCGGGTGTCCCGGGAACCACCTACCGGTCCCGCTTGGTCGACCCGAAGGCGCCGGAGGTGACCTACGACGCGATCCTCGATGCGGTCTCGCGCGGACACTTCGTCCCGCTGTATTGCTACGGCATCAATCAGCCGGGCACCGGCGCCCACGTGACGCTGATCGTTGGCGCCTGCGGTGACACGGTCACGGTCTACGACCCCGGACGCGGAGGCACCTTCACCATGACCCGGGACGAGTTCAACCGGGGTGATCTGAGGGGACCCACCACGTGGACCACCCCGCTGTCGGTTGGTTTGCCGGAGGAGTGATCTCGATGACCCACCGCCCACGAAACCGTGCCGCCGCCGCATTGCTGCTTGTCTGCCTCGCTGGATGCAGCGAGCCCGCCGACGGCGGGTATCTGCCGAACCACACCGACTGGGCCCGGGCGCAGGTGATCTGGACCGATCCGTGGCTCGCCCCGGCAGAAACCACCACCCCCGGTGCGGGCGGCACCCCGCAGAGCGGCGCCATGAGGATCGCCGGAGGCGACTCGGCGCTGCTGGCGGGTTCTCTCGAGACCATCCGGGGCGCCGAGATCGCCGCCGCCCAGCGGGTTGGCTGGCGGCTGGTGGGCGTCGACTGCAACTCATCATGGGAGTCCTTCGAGTTGGTTTTCGAGCGGGGCGAGGAAGTGAACGACCAGGCCCGGGTCGAACTCAGCTACGAGAAGGTGGACTCCGGCGACACGGCTTCCTCCGATCAGGAGTTCTGGACGCGGAGTTTCCTCGCTCAGGTGCCGCACCACCTGGAGACGGCTTGGCCGAAAAAGCCGACGATCACCCACATCACCGCGTGCAACCCGATCCCCGAGTTGCCTTCGGGACACCTGGTCAAGGCCGACCAGCCGGTGCCGGTGCCGTCGTGGCACAGCAGCACCACGGAAGAGGCCGCCCAGGCGCTGGCGGACCAGGCCAACCAGGGGACGTTCCTGGCCGGGCTTGGCCTGACAGTCGTCCCGACAGGACCAAACCGGCTCGCGATCCAGGCGGAGCACGAACCGGCGCGGGTGTTGCCCACCCCGGTGCCACCGCGCGCGCCACGCGACCTGATCGAGCACGCGAAACGCGACGGCTACGTCCTGACGTATGCGTCCTGTGGGCTGGGACGCTCGATCACCGAGTTGCGGCGGGTGCTGAAGGACGGCACCGTCACGGTGCGTTTCGTCGCCGAGCCCGATTCCGGTCGCGGCGCCTACTTCAAGGCGCAGGTGATCACCGGTAGCACCGAGTTCGGCCCCCCGGCAGGGCTGGACGAGGTCACCCACCCGTGCCCGGACGGCGATGCCTCCGCCGAGGGATTCACCTCGGCCGGGCGGCCGTGGTTCGGTCCCACGAGGTTCCAGCGCCGGGTGTCGTGAGCCGCCGGTGGTGAAGTGGCCCGGTAACGCGTCCTTCCGCTGTCTCAGGGCCCGGCCCGGGCGGGCGATTTCGGGGATCGAGCAGGTGGGGAACGAGACGACGATGTCTTCGGCCAGCTCGCGACCCTTGGCGCCACCGGCTCGACGCTCGGCAGCGTCCCCACAGCACCCCAGCTCGGGTGAGGCGGCCTCTCCCCTCGAAACCGCGAATGGGCTGGTCGTCGCCTACGCCTGGCGGCAGGGGGAAAAGCTCGCCGAGGATGCGGAGACGACGATCTGATGCCCGTCGAAGAACCCCATCGGATTACCTGCCACCTGGACGATCTGCTCGCGGCCCGGGGTGTGACGCTCGCGGCCCTCAGTGAAAAGGTCGGTATCACCGTGGTCAACCTGTCGATCCTGAAGAACAACCGCGCGAGGGCCGTTCGGTTCAGCACCCTGACGGCGCTGTGCGAGGCGCTGGACTGCGAGGTCGGCGACCTGTTCAGCCTCGCAGACCAGCCCTGACCGCCCAGCCAGACTCAGAAACGCCCGGCCCGCGGCCCGCGGTCACATCATCGCCACCTGCGGCCCTTATCTGCCGAATGCGGCGCCCAATCCTCGTCTCAGTTCGGCTCCGTCGTGCCACAGGGGCAGCCGCAGCATCGTGCGGTGGCCGTCGTGGGGTGAGAAACTCGGTCCGGCGGCGAGCTTGACCCCGGCCCGCTTGGCCTGCTCGACGAATGCGACGGCGTCCGTCCCGGTGTCCACCCACAGGCCGGAACCGCCGGCGATCCGCCGCCAGGTCCACGCCGGGGCCATCTCGCGGAGCACCCGCTCCGTGGATGCCAGGTGTGTGGTGAGCATCGCCTGCCGCTCCCGCCGCGCGTCCGCCGCCCGGCGCAGCAGCCGCACGGCGTACAGCTGGTCGACGATGGAGGTCGCCAGGTCGTCGACCTTCCGCAGCTCCACCAGCCGGCGGATGCGCGCCTCGTCGGCCATCACCCAGCCGACGCGAAGCCCACCCCAGAACAGCTTCGACATCGTCCAGCAGCTCAGGTGAAGTTCCGGGGCGACAAGACCCGTCAGCGTTGACGCCGGACGTCCTGACAGTGTCAGGTCGTAGGAACAGCAGTCCTCGACGACGGGCAGGCCGTGCCGGTTGACGACACCGGCGAGCGCCGCCCGCGCGTCCTTGGTCATGCTCTGCCCCGTCGGGTTGTGGACGCTGGTCTGGCAGTACAGCGCGGCCGGACGCCTCGCCGCCGCGCGCGCCACCAGGTCCACGTCGATGCCGCCGTCGCGCAGCGGGACCCCCTCCAGCCGGACGCCATGGGCCCGCAGTGCACACAGCGCACCCCGGTAGCTCGGGTCCTCGGTCAGGACGAGGTCGCCCGGGTCCAGCAGCCCCCGGATCGCCAGCGAGGTCGCCTGCTGCGCCCCGCTCGTCACCAGCACCTCCGCGGGCCGGGTCGGCACCCCATCGCGGGTGAGGTGCTCGGCGATCGCCTGCCGCAACACCGGAAGCCCGGCCGGGAAATAGCCGTCGGTCTCCAGGTAGGGGTCGTGCCCGTCCGGGCTCGCCGACAGCACCTCCCCGGTCACCGCGGACGCGGGCAGGGCCCCGCTGGACAGGTCGATGACATCGCGCGGGGCGTTGGTGAACGAGAACAGCCGCCCGCCGGCCCGGTGCTCGGCACCCACCCGGCCCGACCTCACCCGCGTCCCCGACCCCCGGGTCGAGACCACATACCCGCCAGCCTCCAGCATCGCCAGGGCGGACGCGACGGTCCCGCGGGCGACCCCCAGCACCTGCGCGAGCTCCCGCTGCGGTGGCAAGGTGCTTCCCGCGGGCACGAAACCGTGATCCACAAGCTCTGAAATGGTGCGCGCCAGCGCGTCCGGCAGCCGCTCGTCCGCGTCCGTCCACACCCCGAGCAGCCTCGACAGCTCCGCCGAATCCATGCGCACTCCCACGCCGCCGAGTATGCCCCACCGGCCTGGGCCAATTCTCCCGGATTGGACCAGTGCCGTTCCGCGGTGAGACGTAGCCTCGCTGCTACCCATGGACGCCCGGCCGCCGCGGCCGCGCTTGAGCAGGACGGGTCCGAACACGCACGAAGGAGTGAGACCGCATGGCTGTTGTTGCACTGATCGGGACGCTGGACACCAAAGGCACCGAGTACGCCTGGCTGGCCGAGCAACTGGACAAACACGGGGTGCAGGCCCTGTTCGTCGATGTCGGGTCCTTCTCGGCGAGCCCGCTGGCAAACATCAGCTCCGACGATGTGATCGCTGCCGCGGACTCCGACGCCGCCGCCCTGCGCGAACGCCGCGACCGGGGCGAGATGATGCAGGTGATGAGCGTCGGGGTGGCCCGTATCGTCCGCGACCTGGCGGTGTCGGGTCGCATCCACGGCCTGCTGGCCCTCGGCGGGTCCGGCGGCTCCTCGGTCGCCGCGGCCGCGATGCAGGCCCTCCCGGTCGGTTTCCCGAAGCTGCTGGTCTCGACCATGGCCTCCGGCGACGTGAAACCCTACGTCGGCGAGGTGGACGCGACGCTCATGTACTCGGTCGTCGACGTCGCCGGCATCAACTCGGTCTCCTCCCAGGTGTTCGCCAACGCGGCCGCGGCGATCGCCGGGATGGCCAGGGCCTACGAGGACCGGCTGGCCGCCGTCCCCGCCGAGCACAAACCGGTCGTCGCGGTCACCATGTTCGGCGTGACGACCCCGGCCGCGGACGAGGCCCGCGACACCCTGACTGACCTCGGCTACGAGGTGCTGGTCTTCCACGCCACCGGGGCGGGTGGCCGCGCCATGGAGAAACTCGCCGAGTCGGGCCTGCTGGCCGGGGTGTGCGACCTCACCACCACCGAGCTGGCCGACGACCTCGTGGGTGGTGTCCTGTCCGCGGGGCCGCGGCGGCTGGAGATGGCCGGGCGGGTCGGCCTGCCGCAGGCCGTCAGCCTGGGGGCGCTCGACATGGTGAACTTCGGCCCCGCCGACACCGTGCCGCCCGAGTTCGCCGGACGCAACCTGTTTGTCCACAACCCCACCGTGACGCTGATGCGCACCACGCCTGAGGAGATGGCCGAGCTGGGACGCCGCATCGCCACCAAGCTTGCCGCCGCCACCGGACCCACCGAGCTGTTCATCCCCCTGCGGGGCGTGAGCGCCATCGACGTCGAGGGAGCCCCCTTCCGGGACGCCGAGGCCGACGCCACGCTGTTCGCGGAACTGCGCGCGGGGCTGGCTGGCTCCGGCGTCGTCGTCCACGAACTCGACCAGGCGATCAACGACCCGGGTTTCGGTGCCGCGATGGCCCGCGCACTGCACACATCCATCACCAACTGAGAAGGAGAAACATGTCCCGTCAAGAAATCCTCGATCGTTTCCGCACCCAGGTCGCCCAGGGCCAGCCCATCATCGGCGGCGGCGCGGGCACCGGAATCACCGCGAAGTCCGCGGAAGCCGGTGGCATCGACCTGCTGGTCATCTACAACTCGGGCCGGTTCCGCATGGCCGGGCGCGGCTCGCTGTCCGGGCTGCTGGCATACGGGGACGCCAACGCCATCGTCATGGAGATGGCCAACGAGGTGCTGCCCGTCGTGAAGCGCACCCCCGTCCTCGCGGGCGTCAACGGCACCGACCCGTTCCGTGTCATGGGGCACTTCCTGCGCCAGGTGAAAGAGATCGGGTTCGCCGGTGTGCAGAACTTCCCCACCGTCGGCCTGATCGACGGGGTGTTCCGGGCGAACCTGGAGGAGACCGGCATGGGGTACGGGCACGAGATCGACATGATCCGCATGGCCCACGAACTCGACCTGCTCACCTCCCCCTACGTCTTCGATGAGGAGCAGGCCAAGGACATGGCCCGCGCCGGGGCGGACATCCTCGTCCCTCACATGGGCCTGACGACGTCTGGGACCATCGGTGCGAAGACCGCGCTGACCCTGGAGGAGGCGGCGGTCAAGGTGCAGCAGCTCGCGGACGCGGCCAGGAGCGTCAACCCCGACATCCTGTGCCTGTGCCACGGCGGGCCGATCGCGAACCCGGCCGACGCGCAGTACATCCTCGACCACACCGACGGCATCGTCGGCTTCTACGGGGCCAGCTCCATCGAGCGATTCCCGACCGAGGTGGGCATTCGCGCACAGACCGAGGAGTTCAAGGCCGTCACCTTCAAGAAGGGCTGACATGGCGGTCTCGTACTACAGCACGATCATCCAGCACGATGCCGACAAGGTGTGGGACACCCTCAGGGACTTCAACGGCCTGGCCACCTGGTTCGGTTCCGCGGTCTCCGAGAGCCACATCGAGGACGGTCTGACCGGCGCGACGGTCGGCGCCGTGCGGAACTTCCAGCTCGGCGAATCCCGGATCAGGGAGCGGCTGCTCGCCCTGTCGGACCTCGACCGCAGCTACTCCTACGGGTTCTGCGATCCGGCCCCGTTCGACGTGACCGGATATGTCTCCACGCTGAAGGTGACCCAGGTGAGTTCGACCGGTCAGTCGCTTGTCGAGTGGTGGACGGAGTTCGACTGCGCCCAGGACGAGCGGGAGCACTGGGAGACCTTCTTCGCCAGCCAGGTGTTCGCTCCGGCGCTGGAGAGGCTGCGCGACCACCTCGGCTGACCGCGGCCAAGGTGCTGGCAGGGCCGGGGCATCCCCGTGTCACTTCCCCCGGCTGGGGGTGTCCCGGCTCAGCCCATCACCCATCCCGGCCGGTCGAAGGCCTGGCCGCTGATGTGCAGGGCATGGGCCTCGCCGGGTGTCCGGGCGTGGCGCCGCTGGTTCAGGCGATCTCGTAGCTCAGCTGGGCCGGGTTGACCAGGGTGTCGTGGACCGGACAGTGGGCCTCGATGAACTCGACGAACGCCGCGATCTCTTCGGGGGTGTTGTCTGCGTCGATGTGGTAGCGCGTCCTGATTTTTGATAGCCCGACCTTTGCCGCGGGGTTCTTCCCCCGGAACCCATCCGGATCGAACACCCCATCCACCTCGACCCGTACGTGGCGCAGCCGGATGCCGTTCGGCTTGGCGAAAGCCCTCGCAACGACGCACTTGCAGGCGCCGAGGGCCGACAGGAGGGCTTCGAGCGGGTTCATCCCCTCGTCCTTGCCGCCGAGCGAGGGCGGCTCGTCCAGGACGAAACTCATACCCCGGGATGTGCAGCGCGTCGCCATGCCCTCCAAGGATTCGGCGACCGCGGAAAAGACAGCCTCAGCCATGATGCTCCCTTCACATGTCGTTTCTTTCAGGTTAACCGTCGACCCAACCGCCAGATCCGGGGAGCGACGGCGCCGCCGGGGGCGGCGAAATGGGTTCCGGTGGCCTTGGGGTCCGAAGGCCTGTCACTCAAGCGGTCTGCTCCTCGATGGCTTCTGCCTTGACGATGATGGTTTCCGAGCTGTGGGTGAGGACCCATCCCGGTGAGCAACCACCTGATGGGTTGATCCTGCCCCAGCCATGGTCACGGGGACCAGCCGACCAACCAGGTGAAGGAGACGATCGAGGGCAGATCACTGTCGTATTCGCTGCCCTCGCCCGATGGTTGCTGTTTTGGTTTCTGTCTTAGTAGCATGATCTGTGTGAGGGAGCGAGAAGTTTACCCGAACGCGTCGATTGTCTTGATGGCGGTCGAAGTGCGCCACCCGTCGTGTGAGCTGCTTGAGCCGAAACAGGTCACACAGTTGTCGGCGCACATCCGTGAGTCGCTGCCGTTGCCCAGCGAGATAAGCGAGGTGTCGGTTGTCGTCCAGACAAGCCCGAACAGCCCGCCGGCTCAGCAACAGGTTGTCAGCACCTTCCCGCGATGGACGAGCCGCGACAAGCGGACTGCGCTGACCATCCGCCAGGACAGCCTCGTAGTCGAGACGACGGATTACGGCAGTTACGACCGGATACGGACGCTGCTCGATGTTGCGCTCCGTGCCCGCCGGGCAGTAGCCCCTCCTGCCGGTGTCGAGCGCGTCGGGCTGAGATACATCGACGAGATCAGAGTCCCCACCGAGGACGGAGGGGGCTCTCCCGTTTGGGATCAGTGGGTCGATTCTTCTTTGCTTGGGCCGACACGCATTGGTACTGCCCTGGGTCTCGTGCCCGCTGTGAGCGAGGGCCTTGTTGTCTTCTCCGGTGAGAATAGCCGTGCGCTCGTACTGAGATATGGGGAACAAATCGAGTACGCGGTGCCGTCAACGCCAGAGCTGCGACGCCCCTTGCCGCCGCCGGGACCGCTCTTCAAACTCGACATCGACAGTTTCTGGCAGGCAGCCGATGAGGTGCCTGAGTTCGACGTGGATCTGATCCTGAATCACGCCGACGCGCTGCACGAGCCCGTGCGCGATGTATTCGAAAGCCTGATTACCGATCGGCTCAGAGAGGAAGTGTTGCGCCGTGGCTGAAACTTTGGAGCGGAATGCGGCTGTCGAGTCGGCGCTGACCGCGCGGGCCACGGCCAGTGAGTCCACCGCTCACTCGAGATTGACCGAGACACGTCTCACGGCAGCTCGCCTCACCTCTGAGATTGGTGCGAGCCGGAGCGTCGTTCGGACTCTCCAGGAAGACTGCGGCGACCTGCATAAGCGGACCCATGATGTCGAGTGGCGAACCGCCGCAGCCGAGCGTGCTAAAGACAGCGTGGCATCAATGCTGAGTGACCTTGCCGACCTCGGCTTTGCTTGGCGGGATGTCGCGCGTCTTGTCAAGGTGAGTGTCCCCGCGGTGCAGAAGTGGCGCAAGGGAGAGAAGGCGTCTGGGGAGAGCCGTGTTCGGGTAGCCAGCCTGCTGGCCACGTGTGATCTCATCACCAGGCATTACCTGGTTGAGGAGGTCGCATCGTGGTTCGAGATGCCGCTTTCCCCATTAGCTCCGGTGACGCCGATCGCTCTCTACGCGGCTGACCGCGCTGATCTGGTGTTTGAGCTTGCCAGCGGGCACGCAGACCCCGAGGCGCTGCTGTCAGAGTTCGACCCTGACTGGCGCGAGCGGTACCGGTCGGACTTCGAGGTGTTCGAGGCGGGCGACGGAAACCGCTCGATTCGGATGAGGGGTTGAGGGTTGAGCAAAGACTCACAGGCGGCGCGTCGGTCAGCAAGGCCCTTGGCCAGAGCGCGTTTTAGGAAAGCTGTGAACAAGCCTTGTGGAACTTACAGTTCACAGTTCCACTTTGCCTCGCCGATCCCCACCTGGAAGACGTTGGTCTGTATCCGCGGATTTCCTGGTTGCGCAGCACTCAACCCGACTTCGGGAGCGAAACGAAGCTTTTTCCGTGTTGAGCGCTGCACAACCGGGTTCCCCGGGAGTATCAGCGGCACGCGGCGAGGTTTACTTGTAGGGTGTAGGCGAAGATGAGTCCCGTGACGGCTTGTATTGTGGTTTCGAAGGTGTTGTAGGGGCGGCAGTAATCGGTGTGTAGAACATGCCAGGTCTTGAGGTTCGCGGTGACACGTTCGATGAGATAGCGGACACGATTGATGGCCGTGTTGTTTCTTTTGTCGGTGTCTGTGAGTTCATCATGGGTGGGTTTCCGAGCAGGGGTGATCATTCCCAATCCGATGTAGCCTTTGTCTCCAAGCGGTTTCGCATCAACCCGGGCCCGCCTCGTCGACAGAACACTTCACCGCTGCATGGAGTGGCGACGGACCTGTCCTGCGTCAGGCCGAGCAACCTTGGCCTGAAAGCACTGCAACACTGTAACAAGCTGTAACAATGTTACAGTTAATCTATGACCTCGGCAGTCGTGGATCGTAGCCTGACGTTGCCCCCAGAGCAGGTGGGGCCAGCGCTGCTGGCCCTTGCGGAAGATCAGTGGTTCGAGCGCAAGTCCGCTCGCGTGTCGCCGCGCGATCTCGCGGTCCCGCTGGTGGCTATGGCCAACGCCGATGGCGGGGTGATTGTCGTTGGGCTCCATGACGGCAAGGTGGAGGACGTGCCAGCGCAGCGGCGCAACGAGCTGCGGCAAGCCTGTCTCGACTACACCGAACCGCCGGTACGCGCCCGGGTGGAAGAGGTTGAGGCGCTGGACGCCGAAGGCGAGCCGGCCACTCTCGTCCTGCTGAACATCGCTCCGGGGGAGACCGTGCACGTCACCCAGAAGGGTGAGTGCTACCTGCGGGTTGGCGACGAGTCGCGGCGGCTGACTGCCGCGCAGCAGCGTGAACTCGTGTTCGACCGGGGCATGGCGCACTATGAAGCCACTCCCGTGAACCTCACCCTGGCAGACCTCGACCAGCAGGCCTTGGTGGACTATGCCGAACGCATCGGCGCTGCGACCATTGAGGGTGCGCTGGCCGCGCGCGACCTGGTGGATCGCCGGGGTCGGCTCACCGTGGCCAGCGAGCTGCTGTTCGACGAGCGTCCCCAGCGTGAGTTTCCCAATGCCGTCGTCCGGATTCTCAAGTACGGGGCGGAACACCGGGGCGTGGGACGAAACATGACGCTCGAACAGGACTGCCGGGTGGAAGGCTCCCTGCTGCGGCAGATCTCCGAAGCCATCCGTCAGATCGAGGACATGATGCCCGTCTGGCAGCAACTGAGTGACGCGGGCACCTTCGAACCCATCTCCCGGATTCCCCGGGATGCCTGGCTGGAGGGGCTGGTCAACGCCGTCGTTCATCGCTCGTACAGCACCATGGGCGACCACATTCGCTTTGAGATTTTCCCAAGCCGGATCGAGATCACCTCGCCAGGACGATTCCCGGGCATCGTCGAACCCCAACGCCCGCTCGATATCCGGCGCTATGCCCGTAACCCGCGCATCGCCCGGGTGTGCGCCGACTTGGGGTACACCAGAGAGCTCGGGGAAGGGATCGCACGGCTATTCGCCGAGATGCGTGGACGCGGGCTCGTCGATCCCCACTATTTCCAATCCTCTTCCTCGGTGACTCTCACCTTGTCGGCGCAGGAGGCGCTCCCCGAAGAAATCCGCTCCCGGCTCACCCGCAGCGCGATCGCCATCCTGAACACGTTGCGCCAGGCGGGGGAGCCGCTCTCCACCGGGGCGCTGGCCGAACTGGCAGGGGTAGCCCGCATGACCGCCACCCGGGCGCTAGCCCAGCTGGAAGAACTCGGACTCGTCATCCGGGAAGGCTCCGCCAAGCAAGACCCACGCGCCACCTGGCACCTCACCTGAACTGTAATGAACTGTAACAAGCTGTAACAATGTTGTAGTTCCATCCCCAAAGTTCTTGGCTGGAGCGGCTATTTTCGCCCGGGCCACGGCCCGTGGTCACAGCATTGCCACATGGTGGCCCTTATTCGCCGAAGGCGGCGCCCAACCCTCGTCTCAGTTCGGCTCCGTCGTGCCACAAGGGCAGCCGCAGCATCGTGCGGTAACCGTCGTGGGGCGAGAAGCCCGGTCCGGCGGCGAGCCTGCCCCGGCCCGTTTGGCCTGCTCGACGAAGGCGACGGCGTCCGTCCCGGTGTCCACCCACAGGCCGGAACCGCCGACGATCCGCCGCCAGGTGTACTCGGCCGGGATGTGGGTGACACCGGGTGTTGATGAAAAAGAGGCCCTCTGAGTGGGGCGTTGAAAGCGTTCACGCCGATCAACTGGAGGTCCTCGTGTCCCGCTCTGAGGCCTGATTTGACTGTTCATGGTCGGCTGTTGCTGGTTCACCGTGTCATTGTCGAGGGATGGGCTTGTGGCCCAGCGGTGGGGATCTTTCGTCAGTGCGCTCACCGGTGGCTGAACCGATACCGAGAACTTGGTGAGACTGGGCTCGTGGATCGTTCCAGCGCCCCGCATCATCACCTGAACCGGACGCCACTCGAGGTCGAGCACCAGGTCCTGCGGCTGCGTCGTGAGCAACATCGAGACCCGGAGTGGGTCGCCGCCCGCAGGGGCGTCCCGACACGCACTATCACCACATGCCTCGCATGCGCGAACTCGACCCGCTCACCAGCACTGTGATCCGGGCATTGAAGACCACCGCGATCCACTACGAGCACGACCAGCCCGGTTTCTTGGGCCACACCGATGTGAAGAAGATTGGGCAGGATCCCTGACGCAGGCAGCTGGAGGCTCCATGGCCGCCAGATGGACTCCACCGCTGCCCGCAAGAAACTCCAAGCTCGGTTACGACTATCCCCACTTCCGTGGTCGATGACTACTCTGCTGTGCCTACGCTGAGATCCTGGACGACAAGACCGCAGCCACCGGTGGGTTTCCTGGCCCGCGCCCTGGCAGCCTACACAGATACCGGGATCCGGGTCGAGCGGTTCATGAGCGACAACCACTGGTCATATACGCGCAGCCCCGCGCTGGCCGAACTACTGGACCAGCGCGGGAACAAACATGTGTCCATCCGCCCACACTGCCCCCGGCGGGACAGGAAAGTGGAACGGTTCAACCGGACCCTGCAAACCAAATGGGCCTACCGGTAGCCCTTCCAAAGCAATCAAAAATACGCTGACACGCTCGCCCCCGGCTCCACCAGTACAACAATGAACGCAACCACACCCCCCTCGGAAACCAACCCCCATCAGCCGACTGTCACCAACCTGATAGCCGAGTACACCTAGCCGCAGCAACAGCGTTTGCCGTCGACTACAGGGCGAAGTTCCTAAAAACGGCTGTGAAGATCACCGACGACCTCGACGTACTGCCCTCCTTCTGCGACTACCTCGGGTGCGCACTGGCCTTACCCACGGACCACTGACATCAATCAGGAGATGGCGCCTACACCACATGACATACCCGATCCGCAAGTCTTGATTATCGCTCTTCCGCCTACCGCATACGCATCCTCCTTAGCGTCGCAGAACGCGCCCTACGCAGCCTAAAGTGAAGAGCCAGGGTGTTTTTGGTTGCCCCGTATTTGCCAGCTCAACTCACGGGGTCGTGGATGTCAAATTGAGATGTAGCAGGACGCCCCCCACTTCGTTGACTCTTTTCGGAGGGGTCAGTTCGAACCCGCTAAGTAGGAAATTGCTCTTTGCATGCGGATTGTTGGGTGCAGTAATGGTGTACACATCTGTGACATCGTTTTCCATGGCGAACTGTCTACACAACTTGATGAATTTGCGCTGAATGCCGAGCCCCCTGAAGTCTGGATGAACGAACAAGGCATCGAAGGTGATGGCTTTGGCTGGCTTGACACCGGCTAACGACGCTCCAAGGTTTCTTGACCCGCTGCGGTTCGACACGAAGATCGCGAAACCAATGAGTTTGTCGTCAACATAGGCTCCAATACAACGGTCAAGGTGCATGGATTCCAACAATTTACTTCGCGTTAGAGGAATATACTCTTTGTGAGGTGCATTCGGTGGCACACAGTCGTCCTGCAGTGCCAAGACTTTGGATACCTCGGGAAAAGTCACACCCAGCAAGTGGATGCACTTTTCCTTATTTTCCAGGCTGCCGTATTCTACTCGCGGGCCGTAACCTGGGTCGTGCAAGTACAGGCGCTTGATCAGGTAATCCTTCTCGTATCTATTCGTGGATCGCACCGTAACGGCCCCGTCCACACCATGAGTCGCGCGGTCTTCGCGATACTGAATCCACTTCTCATAGAGACCGAAGATCTGAATGTAAGAGGACGAAGATGGAAGAATGTGGCACTCTTGCAAATAGGGACAATGCATGAACGAGAAGAATCGGTAGCCGAAGAGGTCGTCAATATCTGCTATGCTAATGACTTTGGCTTTCGTCAAGTATGCGATGTTCTCGTAAAAATCCATGAACGAAGCGATCTCACTCTTTGTGATATGTGTGAAATTTGACTCGCCAGCAAGATTGCGATTCTCGTCTTCGAGTGCCTCGTACACCTTCATTAACGAATCGTTATCGTGGTAGTATGAGTTCAATTTGATAATCAAATTACATTTGGTAGTGTTCTGGTTCATTCTGAGCTCGGCTACCACCAGTAAGGCTCCGCAGAATGCTGTGATCAACGAGAAGAGCGAGATCTTGTCTGAGGTCTCCATATCCAGTGGTGTGAACAGGGTCACCCCAGCTGCGAAGATGACAATGCTCACCACGGGGAGCGGCCGAAACTGTCTAGCTGACCAAGCAATACTCTTGAGTTTCTTGTTCCAAGGAATCTTATCCATCAGATTACCTATCTTCACAGCCGCTGTTTGCGACAGTCAGGTTAGATTATTCGGAGCGCCTAAGGCTGCGGGCATGGCAGGGACGCTGGGGGGCGACGGCAGGTAAGTTGTGCTGGCTATCCGCCCTGGTCATGTCGCGCTCATCAGCCGTCGTGGCGAACGAAGGGGCAACGAGTTTCGGGCACATCCTATCTCCTCGTGCTCAGAGCTCCTCTGGCTACAACCATTCTGCCAGCAGGCTGGCGCCTTGAAAACCCTGAACCAATTGATCTGCTGGCGTTCCGTCGTCTGAGGCTTGGGTAAACCGGATCCTCTCTAGGTGATGGTGAAGAAAATGCGTGCCGAGGTAACCGGTGACGAAAATATTGCCGCCCGGGTACTCAGCGCGGCTTTCGGTGCTGAACCCAAGTCAGGATGCCAGCGAGCGCCAACGCGGCGCCCGCGAACCGGCGCTCCGGGTTCGTCGAAGCCCGGCCGAGGATCCGCATCCCCACCCGCCCGGGAGATGCCCGTGAACCGCGGGGCGGGTGAGTCAGTCCTTGACGATGAGGTAGAAGGTGGTGTCGTCGATCTGGTCGAGGCTGAGTCCGGTGGCGCGGAGTTCGGCCCGGATGACCTCGGGGTCCGGGTGGCGGAACATGTATTCGGTGGTCTCCTCGGTCAGCACGCGATCGCCGTCGAGGGTGCGGCAGGTCATTCTCCAGCGCATGCGCTCGTCGTCGAGTGGCCATCCCTCCGCGAGGCCGCTATAGGTCAGGTCGCCGATCCGGGTGCTGGCGATCTCGTAGGGTTCCACCCGCGCGGGCCGGCAGGGCGGCTGCAAATCCGTCAGGGCGGCCCCGCCCTCGGGGAGCCGGGCGGCGAGGGCAGCGAACAGCGCGGCCCGTTCGTCCGGGCTGAAGTGGCCGAGGACGCCCAGCAGGATCGCCGCGCCGATGGCATCAGGCAGGGGAGCGGCGCCGAAGGCCTCGGGTCGGATCGTGACCCGGTCGAACCACTCCGGGTGCGCGGCAACCTTCGTCAGGACCAGCGCCCTCATCGCGGGGCTGGGTTCCAGGGCGTAAACATGGGCGTCCGGTAGGTGCTCCAGGACGAAGACCGTGTTCAGCCCCGATCCGGCCCCGATGTCGAGCACCGGCCCCGCCCCGGCGCGGACCAGCGGAATCAGCCTCTCCAAAGCCGCCACCTGTGCTGGGCGGAAGCTGGCGTTGAGCAGGTCGTAGACCTGCGCGCTGACGGCGTAGGCGTCCTTGCTCATGCCGTGACCATCCCTCGTTCCATGGCATCCCTCCTGTATCGCAAATGCCTCCAGGCGATGATGGGACCAACCATAGTCTGCTGAGAGCCATTCTTACAGGGCCCGGCCTCGAACAGGTGCCTCGACGCAGCCGAGACGCTCCCTGCTCCGTGCGAGAGGGGAGCCGGGCGCCGCGGGATGTCTGCCCGTCGCTTGCCCGGCGGGGCGTTGGGGGCGACGCCCGGGGCCCATCGCGGCTGAACCCACCCCGCGTGGACAGCGGTGAGGGGTGGGCATACTATTGCCCTGCAATTGATAACCGCTATCATTCTTGGGAGTTTCGAATGATCCGTCGTGGTCTAGTCCTGATGGGCCTTGCTGCCGCCTGCGCCCTGTCGGCCTGCGTGCCCGGTGCGGACGCGCCGGGGACATCTCCTGCCCCAACGGCGGCGACGAGCTCGGCACCCGTCGCCGGTGTCACCCCGGTGACGCCCGCCCTCACCGCGACCGGCCCCGATGGGGCCGAGGTGAGCGTTCCCGCCGCTCCGCAGCGCATCGTGTGCCTCACCGGCATCTGTGACGACATCCTGGCCAGTCTCGACATCGTCCCGGTGGCCACCTCCACCCCCAATCTGGCGACCCGGCCAGAGATCTTCGGCGACAAGGGCAAGGACATTCCGGTGGTGCCCGGCAGCTTCGGGGCCGAGGACACCTCGTTCGCCGCAGGGGTCAAACCCGACCTGGTGATCGGGCTCGCGGGCGTCCACGAGACGCTCAAGCCCGCGCTGGAGAAGTTCTCGCCGGTGCTGCTGGTCAACGTCAAGACGGACGAGGACTCCTTGGCCTATCTGCGGATGGTCGCCACACTCACCGGCAAGGTGGACGCCCAGGTCAAGGCCGAGACGGCCTACCAGGAGGCCATGGCGGCGGCGAAGCAGAAGGCTGCGACGGCGGGCGTGGCCGGTGAACCCGTCCTGCTGATGTGGGGTGGGGCCTCCGGCATGGGCGTGGCCACCAAGGGCGCCGATCCGCTGGGCAGTGCCCTGGCAAAGGTCGTCAACAACCCATTCGAGGTGCTCGGCACCGACCCGGTCAAGGCCGGGGCCTACAGCATGGAGCAGATCCTGGAGAAGGACCCGAAGGTCATGTTCGTCTCGTCGATGACCTTCGCCCCGACCGACAAGAAGGCCACGGAGATCTACGCCGACAACCCGGTGTGGAAGCAGATCACCGCGGTGAAGAACGGCCACGTCCACGAGGTCAACAAGGAACTGTGGACGTTCTGCCGGGGCACCCGGTGCATCGCCACCGCCGTGACCGAGGCCGTGGACCACATCGAACGTGACCTGAAGAAGTAGTGGGGCTCCGCCAGCGGATCACGATCCTGATACTGCTTGCCGTGGCGGGGGCCGCTCTCGTCACGGCAAGCCTCTATCTCGGCCTGCCCGCGTCGGGACGGGTCGCGCGGATCGTGTTCCTTGAGATTCGTCTGCCCCGGCTGCTGGTGGGTGCGGCCGCCGGGGCCGGGCTCGGGGTAGCGGGGCTGCTGGTGCAGCGGGCCATGCGCAACCCGCTCGCGGTGCCCGACCTGCTGGGTGTCAGCGGGGGAGCCGCCTTCGTGGCGGCGCTGCTGGTCACCAGCGGCGTCCACTCGCTGACGGCCCGCACGGCCGGGGCCCTGGCCGGAGCTGTGGCGGGGGGTGCCCTGTGCCTGCTCGCGGCCGCGAGGGGACGCGGCGCCGCGCAGACCCTGCTCATCGGGGCGGCGGTCTCGACGGCCTGGCAGGCGGCGGTGCTGACCGTGATGTCGACGGCCGACCAGGTCGAGTTGAGCATCATCTTCAAATACCTCGTGGGTTCGCTCACCGAGATCACGGCCGATGTCGCCCTGCCGCTGATCGTCCCCCTGGTCATCGGCTGCGCCGCCACGGTCGCGGTGCTGCCTGCGCTGGGGGTGCTGTCCCTCGGCGACGAACAGGCCTCCGCTCTGGGGATGAGGCCGGGCCGCTGGCGGCTGCTGGCCCTCGGCGTCGCCGCGTTGCTGGTCGCGCTCGTGGTGGCGGCCTGCGGCCCCATCGCCTGGGTCGCCTTCGTCGCCCCGACCGTGACCCGGTGGTTCGTCCCGGCAGCGGGTGAGGTGTTCCGGCTCGCGGTGACGGCGATCATCGGGGCCGGGGTGAGCGTCGGCGCCGACATCGCGGCGCGGGAGCTGTTCAAGCCCTTCGAGACCCCGCTCGGGGCGTGGACCGCGCTGATCGGGTTCTGCGTCGCCATGGTCTTCGTGGCGGGGAGGCCGGACCGGTGAGCCGTCGCGCCCGGCTGGGCCTGTGGATCGCGGCCGCCGCGCTCATCGTTCCTGCCGCCCATCTCGCGCTGGGGCGGGGTGTGGACTGGTCCGCGCTGCTGGCCGGGACCGACGCGGTCTCGTGGCGGGTGCTGACCGAGCTGCGGCTGCCGCGGCTCGTCGTCGCCCTGTTCGCAGGCACGGCTCTCGGCCTGGCCGGGCTGGCCTTGCAGTCGGTGCTGCGCAACCCGCTGGCCGCCCCCGAACTGACGGCGGTGAACCCCTCGGCGGTGCTCGGCTACCTGATCGCCTCCGGGACCGGGCTCATCGACGGCGGGTCGGTGTTCTCGTCGGTGTTGTCGGCGACCGTGGGCGGCCTGCTCGGCGGCGGACTGCTGTGGCTGGTGGCCCACCGCCGCACCTCGGAGCAGACGGCGGTGCTCGGTCTGTTGTCGGCGCTGGCCCTGACCGGGGTGGTGACGATCCTCATCGCCGCCCGGCCCACCGGCGTCGGGGGAGCGCTGCGCTGGCTGATCGGGTCGGTGGAGGCCCGCGTCGCCGAGCACGTCCCGATGATCGCGATACCGGTCCTCGCCGGGTTCGCGGCGCTGGTGCTGGTCGCCGACCGGCTGGAGATCCTCGCGGTCTCCGACTCCCACGCCCACTGCCTCGGGGTCTCACCCGGGTTCTGGCGCGGCGTGGGCATCGGGATCGCGGTGCTGCTGGCCTCGGCGGCGGTGGCGACCGTGGGGCCGCTCGCCTTCGTCGGTTTCGTCGCGCCCCACGTCGTCCGGCTGGTCTTCGGCGGGCGGCTGAGGCGACAGGTGGTGCTCGTCGCGGTGTGTGGGGGGCTGTTCGTCGCCGCCTCCGACCTCATCGCCAAGGCCGTCAGCCTCGCGATCCAACTCACCGGCGACGGGCAGCAGGTGGGGGTGCCGGTCGGCGCCGTCACCTGCCTCATCGGGGCCGCCGCGCTGGTCGCGGTGGCCAGCTCACACCAGGAGTCAGAACCGTGACAGTGATGGAACTGCGTCGAGCCTGCGTCCAGTTCGGGGACCGGCTCGTCCTCGACCACCTCGACCTCAAGATCGGCCGGGGGGAGTGGGTCGCCCTGGTCGGGGCGAACGGCTGCGGAAAATCGACGCTGCTGCGTGCCCTGTCTGGGGAGTTGCGGATCCAGGGCGAGTCGCTGCTGGACGGGACCAGC
Organism: Arachnia sp.; assembly: GCF_057238465.1. Lineage (NCBI taxonomy): Bacteria > Bacillati > Actinomycetota > Actinomycetes > Propionibacteriales > Propionibacteriaceae > Arachnia > Arachnia sp. Next base: position 78,952 of record NZ_DBHHFZ010000003.1, on the reverse strand, counting down.
ATCGCGTCCACGCCGCGGCGCCTGGTCGCCCGGCGGGTGGCGTTGCTGCCCCAGCAACTGCCCCGCGTCCCCGGCATGACGGTGCGCCAGCTGGTGGCCCACGGCAGGTTCCCGCAGCGATCCATGTGGGCGATGCTGCGCGACCCCTTCGACGAGCACTGCGCCGTCGCGCTGGCCGAGACCGGCACGACCCACCTCGGCGACCGGATGGTCGACAGCCTGTCCGGTGGCGAACGCCAGCGGGTCCGGCTGGCCCTGGCCCTGGCCCAGGACGCCTCGATCCTGCTGCTGGACGAACCGACGACCTTCCTCGACGTCTGCCATCAGCTGGAGGTGCTGGACCTCATCGCGCGGCTGCGACGCGCCCGCGGCCTGACGGTGGTCTCGGTGCTGCACGACCTGGAACACGCCGCCCGCTACGCCGACCGGCTGGTCGCACTGAGCCGGGGACACATCGTCGCCGACGGCGACCCGGCCGCAGTGGTGACCCCGCAACTGCTGGAGGAGGTCTTCGCCGTCACCGGTCGCGTCGGCACCGACGAGCACACCGGGCGGCTGGTGGTGCACATCGACTCGCCTCGGGAGCGGCGCCCCTAGAGGCTACGCCCCGGCTCGCCGCCACCTAGCATCTCGTCCTCGCCCGGATGCGCCTGCCAGGCCAGGGTGGGCGGGGCGTTCCACCAGGTGCCGGAGGACGCGAGCCCATCGGGCGTGGTGTCGGCGACGACCCGGCCGCCCTCCAACACGATGACCCGGTCGGCGCGTTCCACGGTGGAGCGGCGGTGGGCGACGATCAGGGTGGCCCGCCCGGCGGCGGTGCGGGTCAGCGCGCGGTGCAGTTCGAGTTCGATGCTCGCGTCCAGGTTGGCGGTGGCCTCGTCCAGCACGAGGAGGTCGGGTTCCATGACCAGTGCGCGGGCCAGGGCCAGCCGGGCCGCCTCGCCGCCGGACAGCCCGGTCCCGCGCTCCCCGACGGGGGAATCCAGCCCGGCCGGCAGATCCGCGACCAGGGCGCCGAGCCGGGCGTCCTCGACGGCCGTGGCGATGACCTCCGGAGCCGCGTCGGGCCGACCCAGGGTGAGGTTGTCGCGCAGTGACCCGGCGAAGACCCGCACGTCCTGTTCCACGATCGCGGTGTGGCGCCGCAGGTCGGCGTCGGCGAGGTCGCGGATATCGGTGCCTAGCACCCTGATGCTGCCCCGGTCGGGGTCCCAGAACCGACGGATCAGGTTGATGAGGGTGCTCTTGCCCGCCCCGGAGGCGCCGACGACCGCGACCACCTCGCCGCGGCGGAGAGCGAAATCGAGCCCGCGCAGCACCGGACGTCCGGGGTCGTAGCCGAACCACAGCGACGAGACCCGCAACACCTCGTCGGTCGGTTGCGGGGCGACCGGGTGGGCCGCCGGTTCAGTCGCGTCCGGGGCGTCCAGCAGCCCGAACAGCCGGGACGCCGCGGCCCGCAGACCGCCCAGCTCCTTGAGAGTGGACGCGACCGTGGCCGTCGGGGCCAGCACCGCCCCGATCAGCGCCACCACGATGGGGGCGGACGAGACCGGGATCTGCCCGGCGTGGACGTGCAGGGACACGACGAACAGGGCGCCGATCGCGGCCAGGCTCACCAGCAGGTCACCGGAGGCCGCCTCCACCGACCCGCGCAGCGCGTTGCGCACCCCGGCCCGCTCCACCCGCTGCCAGGACGCGTCCAGCTGGGCCCGGCGGCGCGGCATCGCCCCGGCCTCGGCGATCTCGGACAGCCCCTGCACCGTGTCGATGATGTCGGAGGTGTAGCTGGCGCTGGCGCGACGCAACTCGGCGCCGTGCGCGGTGGCCCGCCCGGCGAACCACCACGGCACCGACAGCAGCAGCACCGTTGCCGGGACCAGCACCGCCAGCACCACCGGGTCGATTAGGGCCAGCGCGACGGTGCCGCCGAGGATCGTGACCGCCGCCGTCCCGACCTGGGCGAACACGTGGGCGTAGATCCACTCCAGGCTCTCCACGTCGGACATGGCCGTGGCCGACAGGTCCCCGCTGCGCCGGGGATCCGACCTCGACGGCTGGGTGCGCCGCAACCGGTCGAACAGCCGGACGCGGAAGGCCGCCAGCACGAGGTAGGCCAGGTCGTGGGCGACGTACATCTCGGCCCAGGTGCCCGCCGCCGCGGCGGCCACCAGCAGCAGCGCCAGCCCGCTGAGGACCGCGTCTCCTCCGGTGGGCCAGCCCGGGTCCAGCGTGACGAGGGCGAGGCCCGCGAGCCATGCGGAGGCGACGGCCGCGCCGACGGTGCCGATCTGGACGACCAGGCTGGCCAGCACGGTCTGGACGAAACGGCCGCGGTAGGCCCGGATGGCGGGCCAGAGCCGTCTCAGGGCCGTGACGTCGCTGGCGAGATCACCAGGCACGAGACACCTCCTGGGGTTCGGCAGCCGGTTTCCGGCGGGTTCGTTCGTCCCGCAGCAGGGCCGCCAGGGCCCCACCGGAGGAGACGAGCGCCCCGGGCTCGCCCTGCTCCACGATCCGGCCGGAGTCGAAGACGATCACCTGGTCGGCCGACATGATGCTCTCCAGGCGGTGGGCGATGACGACGATCGTGTGGCGGGGCGTCAGCGACCTCAGGGTGCCCATGATGTGGGCGTCGGAGTGCCGGTCGACGTTCGAGGTCGGCTCGTCCAGCAGCAGCACCGGGGTGCGGCGGATCAGTGCCCGGGCGAGGGTGAGGCGCTGCCGCTGACCGCCGGACAGCGTCGTGGCATCCTCCGACAACATGGTGTGGATGCCCTCGGGCAGCTCCTCCACGAAACCGAGCGCGTCGGCCTCGGCCAGCGCCGCACGGACCTCGTCGTCGGTGGCGTCGGGGGCTCCGAGACGGACATTGGCCGCGACCGTGTCGTGGAACAGCCGGGTGCGCTGCCCGACCACGGCCAGGTTCGCCCGCAGGGATGCCAGGCTCACCCGGCGCAGGTCGGTGCCGCCGATCTCGACCCGTCCCGAATCCGGGTCGAGGCGACGCGAGATCAGCGCGGCGAAGGTCGACTTGCCGGCGCCGGAAGCCCCGACGACGGCGGTCAGCTGCCCGGCCGGGATCCGCGCCGACACCTGGTCGAGGGCGGGCCGGGCGGCCGAGGGATAGGTGTAGGCGACCTCGTGCACCGACACCTCGGCGGGTCCGCCGAGGGTGAGCGTCCCGGTGCCGGTGTCGGCGACCGCCGGCCTCGCGCGCAGGATCGCGTCCACCCCGTCGGAGGCGGTGAGCCCCAGGTAACCCGCGTGCCAGGCCTTCGCCAGGTCCCGCACCGGACGGAAACACTCCACCGAGAGCATCAACACGTACAGGACGTGGGTGCCGGGCAGCTGGGCGCGGGTCGCGGCGAGCGTGGCCAGGAAGACCGCGCCGAAGGTACCGAAGAGCGTGAAACCGACCGTGATTCCGTTCTCCAGCAACGAGGTGCGCAGCGGACGCATCGTGGCCCGGTACACCCCGGTGCTGCGGGCCTCCAGCAGGTCCCGGCGTCGTTCGGCGGCCCCGAAGGTGCGCAGCGTCGGGATGCCCCGCATGGCCTCCAGGTAGTCCGCGCTGAGTTCGACGTAGGCGCGCCACCGTTCGCTGCCCTGGCGCAGCATCGCCGCGTCCTTGAACCGGGGGACGATCAGGGTCACCAGCAGGCAGCAGGCGAGGAAGACGGCCGAGGGTGGGTGGAGCAGCCAGACGCCGGCGACGATCCCGGCGGGCAGGGTCACGGTGACCACCAGCTGCGGCAGGTACTCGCTGTAGTAGGGGTCCAGCCCGTCCACGCCCTCCACGATGGTGGCCTGGGCCGCCCCGAGGCGGCTCTTCGAGGCCCACTCCGGCCCGAGGGCCATGACGTGGCGCAGCAGGTCGTCCCGCAGGATGCGACGCACCGCCAGTCCCGCGGAGGTGGTGATCGCGGTGCGGACGGGGATCAGCACGGCCCGGGCCAGCACGGTCGCGGCCACGATGGCGATCCACGCCAGGGTCTCGGACGACTCACCCCTGGTGAGGGCGCCGAGGGCGGTCGCGGTCGCCAGGGCCGTGGCCAGGTAGGTCGAGGTGACGGCCAGGATCGCCACGATGGACGCCAGGACGTGCCACTTGACCCGCAGGGTCAGCATAAGCAGGCGGCGAGGGATCATCAGGCAGACTCCATCCCTGTCCCACCGAGGGCGACGGCGTGGACGATCGCTTCGCCGCCGTCCCAGGTGCCCGGGGCGGGCGGGCCGCTCCACCCCCCGATCGGGCGGGCTCCCAGGCCCAACCCTGCCGCGCGGACGCACAGCGAATAGCCCGCGTGGGCGATGGCGAAGCGGGAGGCCAGATAGTCCGCACCGCCCAGCGCGGCGGCCGGGTGCGCGGTGAAGAGAACCAGCGCAGCGACGCCGGCCAGCTGCCGCTGATGGGCCGCGCGTGCGGCGAGCCCGGGGCGTTCGTCGCGATGGCTCACCCGTTTCCAGTGACCCTCGCGCCACGTGAACACCCCCTTCGCGGTGGCGACGTGGGCCGTGACCCCGGAATGAAACTGCCGTGGCAGCCCGTCCTGGAAGAAGGACAGGGCGTTGTCCAGATCGAAGCCGTAAGCCAGCTCCTCCAGCGGGGCGCTGCGCCGGGTGGCGATGGCCTCGCAGGACACCTCGGAGGTCGGCAGCGGAGAGGTGATCGGGTGCTGCGCCAGCTCGTGGAGCGCCGCCTCGACGAGGCCACCGGGGCGGGCCCCCGCCGGTTCGGGACGGCCAACGGGAACCGACCGGTGGACCGGAGCGCCGACACGGAGCGCGGCCAGCGCGGCGCCGCCGTCGTCCGGGGTCCGGAAGCCGGGGGCTGGGGACAGCTCGAGACCGTGGGCCACCGCGGCGTGCAGCAGCGCGCTGAAGGCGTAGCCGGCATCCAGCACCACGGGCGTCAGGGAGCGGTCGCCGTACTTGGCGATCGTGCGGGCCGGGGCGGCGACCAGGACGATGTCGACCCGTTCGGGGGGCGTGGCCTGGCGGGTCGACAGCGGAACCAGCCCGCCGTGGGGATACCAGCGCACGGTTTCGGCCCGCCCATCCCGGTGCTGGTCGAGGTAGACCCGCACCGGGTGCAGGGCACCCGCCGACGGTACCCTGCGCAGGCGGGCGTCGGGGCGGTCCGGGTCGCTGCCGAGCCCCGCCCGCAGGACGTCGAGCAAGGCGTGGGGGATCGGCAGCGGGTCCAGGCCCGCCAGCAGGTCGGCGCGCTCCAGGGCGTCGGTGGTGTGCGGCATCTCGTCTTTCCCTAGTTGTGTGGGGGTGGGGCCAGGACCGGGGTGACCCCGGGGGCCAGGTCCTGTTTGCGCTGGTGCAGGCGGGCGGTGCCGAGGTACTGGTATCCGGCGGGGGCGTTCGGTTGCAGGCCGGGAGCCAGCACCCGCACGGTCGCGGCGCCGATCTCGGCGACATCGGGCGTGGTCAGGTCGAAGGCGACCGGAGGGTGGCCCCGCCCGGTGAGGGCCGCGACCACCTCGTCGATGCTCCCGGTGCCCAGTTCGTCCGCCGAGACCATGGAGGTGGGGGAGGTGAACCGGTGGGCGTGGGCCAGCATCCGCGGGTCGAGCCAGAGCTGGGTCTGGGACGCGAGGTCCTTCACGTGGCGGAAGCCGTCACCGGCGTCGTCGAGGTAGGACCGGGTCTCCCGGTAGGGGAAGTAGACCCGGCGGGCCAGGATACCCTCGGCGATCGCCCGCCAGCTGGACCCGTCGGGGCGCAGCAGCCCGGACGAGGCGATCCAGACCTGGAGCGCCTCCTGGCTGGCCTTCTCGGCCGCGCTGGCGGCGTCCGGGGCCGCGGCGAAACCCGAGGCGGGCACTCCGGTGCGTTCGTCGAACACGTAGGCCCCGACCACGATGAGGGGAAGGTCGGTCGGCACGACGATGAGATTGACACTGAGGGGTCCGCCCTGCCACCGCTGCCTGAAACCGGGAATCGTCTCCTGGTCCAGCCCGGCGGCCCCGGCGCCCGAGTACCACCAGGTGACCATGGCGTCTCGTTCGACCAGTTCTGCGAGCGCGCGCCGCGCCGCATCGGAGGGAGAGCTGCCGGTCGCGATCCCCGAATAGTTCAGGTGGTTGATCCGGGGCAGTTGACGGCGGGGCCCGTGATGATAGTTGAGGTAGACCCAGGACGCGGGCGCCCAGGTTTCGGCGCCGTTGGCGTCCACGCCCGCGACCCACTCGACCTCGGTGTCGCCGGTGAACTCGCGGTAGGCGAAACCTGGCCTGCCGAGCTGCTCGTCTGACCACCTCGGCAGGTCGTCCGGGCCGAGCGCGGCCTTGCCCCGGGAGACGAGGGCCGCGTGGCTGATGGGGTCGGTGAGCGGGGGCAGCAAGTTGCCGCAGTAGCGTTCGAAGGCCTCCCCGATCGCGGCGTTGCGGGCCCGGCCCGGGTCGCCGAAGGCCGTCCCGGCGGCGATCCGGTCGGCGTACCAGCCGCCGTAGCGGCGGGTGTCGGCGACCTCGGCGACGACGCAGAGGAAATCCTCCGGTGCCCCGCCAGGGATATCGGGGGAACGCAGCGCCGTGATGATGCCGCACAGCGGGTCGAGTGCGGCGCCGAGGTCTGGCTGGGGTCGCTCATCGGAGGCGAACGGGTAGCGCAGGCTGGGGGTCATCGAAGCGCCTCCTTGGGTTCGGTGGGGTCGGGCGCCAGCTCCGCCAGGGGCAGTTCGACATTTGCCCGAAGCACCTGGCGCCGCGCGGGCCGCAGACGGGTGGCGGTGAGGGGCTCGGTGCCGTCCTGGGGGTCGCGGGCGTAGAGGGGAAACTGGTGGGCCGAGACGTGCACCTCGATCCGCGCACCGGGGTGCAGGCGCCGCGCGACCAGCGGCAACTCGACCCGGGCGCGGGAGTCCGGGGTGCGCACGAGTGCGTGGCCCAGCTGGAGCAGACCGGCCCCGGTGTGGCCGCGGTCGGCCGGGGCCGGACGCAGCGCGACGCGGACGCACCAGTCCAGCGGACCACGGACCGCTTCTCCATCGAGGGTGTGCGCCGCCAGCCCGGACAGCCGCACGACCATGCGTCCCACCACGTCCGTGGCGATGCGCACCGGGTCCGAGACGAAGCGGGCCAGGTCCTCCCTGCGGGAGATGTCGCGCACATCCACCGGTCCCAGGGCGGACGGGTGCGGGTGACACGGATCGGCGACGAACCGGGTCCGGGCCGCCGACAACGGGCAGGACAGCTGGGGCCGGGCCGGGGCCGGACGCGCCCAGATCCCGGTTCCCTCCAGGGCGAAGTGCCTGCTGCCGGGTGTGGTGGCGTCGGGATCGCGGAGCGTCCGCTCCAGCCAGTCGGCGATGAATACCCCAGGTTTGATGCGGTGGGCCTGGTGGCGCCGCAGCGCCGCGTCGCCGTTGCGGTGCACCAGGCCGAGGTCGTGCTGCCAGGCGCCGACCACCACGTCGGCCCGCACCGGCCAGCCGTCGGCGAGGTCGAGGGCGTCGTCGCGGAACACGTCGTGCAGCCCGGCGAGCACCAGGAGCGGGGCTGGCGGGCTCCCCGTGGGCGGCGGAGCGTCGAGGGGGGTGGGGGAGGAATCGGGCAGCCCATCGCGCAGCCAGGGCAAGCTCCAGCCCGCGGCTGCCACCCCGGCCGCGCTGGGCAGGCCGATCGCCGGGAGGATGCTCAGCGCTCCTGGTTCGTCCGGCGAGGCGTCGTGGATGGGACAGGACGAGGATATGCGTCCCTGCCCGTGCTGGAACCACCACCAGGAGTGACCGTAGAAGCGGGGAGCCCCGTTGCGGTCGCGGGCCACCCGGCGCGGCGACAGGGCGGGAACGGCCACCACGATGGCAGCCACCGGGCCGGGGCTGGCGGCGGCCGCGACCAGCGCGCAGTGGGCGCTGTAGGAGGAGCCCAGGCACACGACTCGGCCGTCGCACCACTCGCTGGCGGCGATGGCGGCGATGGTGGCCGCGCCGTCCCCGCCTTCGTGGGTGTAGGGCACCCAGGAACCGGCGGAGCGGTACCGCCCACGCACGTCTTGGACCACGGCGGCATATCCCCGCTTGGCCCAGCCGGTGGCCTCCTGTCGGTGGGCGGAGGTGCCGTAGGGAGTGCGGATGAGCACGGCGGGGGCGGGGAGACGCTCGGGCAGCGTGATCTCGGTGTGCAGGCTCAGCCCATCGTTGGTGGTGACCCGGATGGTGTTCACGTGCGCGGACCCGAATCCGCCAGGCGCGGCACCGGATGGACCAGGTGCTGTTCCCACTGGCCAGCCGCGATGTCGAGGCAGTATAGCCGCCTGCGGCTGGCGGGCACGTCGTGCACCTGGCGGGCGATGAGGTGGGCGACGAGCAGCGCCGCGGGCGTGCTCAGCCGCAGCGGTGGGCGGCGTCCGGGGTCGCTGAGGCGGTCCCGCAGCAGGCCGGGGGTGGCGGAGGCGGCGATCCGCCGGGCGATGACATCGGTGACGAGGCAGGGCTCGGCCTCTCCCGCGGGGGCGAACGGACTGACGAAAACGCAGTTGCCCTCGGCCCAGGCGGTCAGGGCGTAGTTCTCGGTTGGGGCCATGGGCGGGGCGTCGAGGAGTAGGCAAGGGACGGATGGGGCCTCGCCGTTTTGGGTGGACGCGGCGGTGAGCAGTGGGGTGACCATGTCGTGCAGCACCCCCCGGCCGTGGGGGCGCAGGTTTGGGCGAACGCTGGCGGCGGGACCCTCATGAAGGTACCCGGCCTCGGCGAAGGCGGGGCCGAGCACAGGATCGGTTCCGATCTCGGTGGCATGATCCAGCGCACTGGCGGCCGCGCCGTGCAGCCGGACGAAGAGGCCGTCCGGGCGGCGTAGCGCCCACCCGCCGCCGGTGCGGAACAGGCAGACGCCGTCGGCGAGTGTGGTGTCGATCAGTGTGTTGGAGGGCGGCATGGTGTACTCCTAGGTGCCTGAGAGCCGGGCGGTGAGGTGGGAAGCCCCCACCTCACCGCGTCGTGGTCACTCGTCGCCGAAGAGGTCTTCGACGAGGGCGTTCGAGCAGGTTGGATGCGCCACGGAGGCGCTGCCGCACTGCGGCGCGACGATCTCAAACGTCAGATCTTGGTTCATGGGACACCTCCTTTCCGTGATCTGCCCGAGATCCTAAATGATAATGGCGGTCAATATCAACGGGTCGTCGGGTTCGGGGTGTGCGCTTTGGGCTCGTCGGAAAGGTCGCTGGGACGCCAGCGCCGGCCGCCCAACCCAAGGAGCTGGCAAAGCCCGCCGTGGTCATCAAAGCGTTGCCGGGGTCGTCGCTTTCTTGAGGACCTCGGCCCTTCCACACCCCGTCGGCACGCTCACCACCGGCCTCACGCCCAAGTCCGAAGCGCCAGTTCGAGGAACCCTTGTACTGGTGGGCAATACCCGGTGACCTTGCTTGCCGGGTCAGCGGATCTGGACGATCGGGGGCTGGTCGCCCCAGGCGCGGTCGGCGGTCAGGACCGGGACGGCGAGGCGGTGGCCGAGGGCGAGGCAGAGTCGGTCTCCCAGGCTCAGCGTGGGGTGGTCCTGCCACAGCGTTGCGGCCGTTTCGGCGTCCTCGGTGGTCACGGGTTCGAGGACCAGCCCCAGCAGTGAGACCGCCGAACGGATGTCACCCAGCCCGACCCCTCGGGCGGTGAGTTTCTGGACGACCTCGGCCCAGTTCGCGGTGCTACAGCAGCAGGGCGTGTGTTGTTCGACCTGATCGGATCCCGGTTCGCCACCGAACCAGGCCAGCAGGGCCGATGCGTCCAGGACCACCATCACTGCTCGGCTTCGGCCTGCCGACGGCGGTCCTCAAGGAGTTCCTCGACGACCCCGGTTCCGCGGACCCGTGCCCGCACCCGATCCAAGGCCGCACGGGGCGTGGACGCGACGAGCTGGCCGCCCTCCAGGGTGACCGAGAGCACGTCCCCCTGCCGCAGACCCAGTTCTTCCCGGAGCGCCGCGGGCAGCACCACCCTGCCCCGGTCTCCCATGCGAAGCTCGAATGTGGTACTCATGATTCAAAAGTACCACCAGCACTGGAGGGCGGGTGCCCCGGTGATTCCAACCTCCCCGGGGTGGCGCGGGTGTGTGGCGACCGGATGGGTGTCCACCCACGCCGCATCCCTGACCGGGAGGGCGCCGCCTGCCACCGGGACCCCGGCGTTCCGGAGGAGTTCAATGTCGTGGCGGTGGTTCTTTTCTGATTGGCGATGAGCCTACGGTCGGGGTTCTTCGGGCCGTGCCCGCGCGCATCTTGATGCAATGAGGTGACGATAAAATGTGATCATGCGCACCACGGTGAATCTGGACGATGAACTGCTGCGCCGGGCCAAGGAGCGGGCGGCCCGTCAGGGAAGGACCTTGAGCGAGGTGGTCTCCGACGCCCTACAGGTTTCACTCGCTGAGCAGGCCGGGCCACGCCGTGAGGTCACCCTGCCCACCTTCGGCGGCAGCGGGTTGAAGCCGGGCGTCGACCTCGAGGACAAGGACGCCCTCGCAGCGCTTCTCGGCGAAGACGATCGTGCTGCTCGCTGACGTCAACCTGTTCATCTACGCGCACCGGCCGGAGTCCCCGCGGTTCGCGGAACACCACGCGTGGCTCACGGCTGCGCTAACCGCCGACGAACCCTTCGGGGTGTCCGAGCTGATCTTGTCGGGTTTTCTGCGAATCGTGACGAACCACCGGGTCTACCGCGAACCGACTCCGCCGCAGGTGGCGCTGGACTTCTGTCAGACGGTGTTGAGCGCCCCGTCGGCGGTCCGCATCCGCCCAGGGCGGGAGCATTGGCGCATCTTCGAGAGCCTGTGCCGGAACCTCGGGGCGCGTGGCAACGTGGTTCCCGACGCCTATCTGGCGGCCATGGCCATTGAGGCCGGCGCCACCTTCATCACCATGGACGCGGGATTCGCCCGGTTTCCCGGACTCACCTGGCGGCGCGCTCTGTGACGAGGACCGCGGGGTCACGTCCCGGAAAGTTAGGCATCCGGGGCGTTGCGGTGTCCGCTCAGGGGCGGCATGGGGAGCAGGGGTTGCCCCTTCGTTCACTGACGGGCCGGGGGAATGGCAGTCTGGCTCTCGGTGTGCTGTACGTGCGGCGCCTTGTCTCGTATCAAGATGTCCAGGAGGATCCGCCAAGCCGTCAATGGTTGAGCGGGTTGACAGTAGACGACCTGACTGGAAAATTCGGCCGGGTCATCCCAGCCCGGAGGGAGGGAGGTGTCTCATATGGTTCATGCATCCACCACGCCTGCGAGCGAGGTCTTGACCATCATCGGTTGGCTGACGGAAAGAGAGACCGTCTATCAAGTCAACGGCGGTTGGGGTGTCGATGCGCTGGTGGGACGGCAAACCCGTGAGCACGGGGACCTTGATGTCTTCGTGGACGCCGATGTTGTGCCCGATTTGATCGAGTGGCTGGCGTCGCGTGGTTACGAGCCGGTGACGGACTGGCTGCCGATCCGGATCGAACTCGCCTCCGAACACGGAAGGGTCGACGTGCATCCCATGGTCATCCGGCCCAACGGGGATGGTGTCCAACAAGGCTTTGAGGACGCGGTATTCACACATCCGGCCGTCGCCCGCACGAGGGGAGCGATCGATGGAGCGCCGGTCATCGTCGGCACCGCCGAGCGGCTGCGTGAATTGAGAAATGGCTACGATCCACGTCCCGAGGATAAGCACGATCTCGAAGTCCTCAGCCGCTTACGCGACGGCGGGGCTGGCCAACAGTCAGGATGAGCCAGGGTCGGCATCTACGAGGAAACCGGCCTCATTGAGGAATGGTGCGGCGAAACGGATCCATACCCGCCCCGGCCGAGCGCACGAACGCGAAAACAGGTGGTCCCGGGTACCGGCCCGGGACCACCTGCTGCGGGGATGGGGGACTATTTCGCTTCGGCGCGGTGGTTCAGCCACAGCCCGATGGCGAACGGGACGACGATCCAGACGACGGCGCCCACGGTGAACTGACCCCACAGTGTTGCCTCCGGGGTCTGTCCGCCCGCTTGTGCCGAGAAGATTTTTTGCAGGCTCACCCCGGGGGTCTTGAGCCAGGAGGCGACCTTCGCCGGGATCTCGCCGAACAGACCAAGCGTCTCCAGCATGATGGGGCCGGCCAGGAAGACCGCGACCGTCAGGGCGGTGTTGCGCAGCAGCAACGCCAGGGTGAAGGCCACGGTCACGTCGAGCAGGAAGACCCCGATGAACTCGAACCAGCGCGCCCAGTGGAACTCCCAGGAGGCCTCAAGGCCGTGCACCGCGGCACCGGCGGCGTTGAACACCACCCACGACAGCTGGCAGGCCATCCACACCGCGAGGGTCACCCCGAGCGAGACGAGGGCCTTCGCCGCGACGACGCGTTCCCGGCGGGGTTCGACCACGAAGGTGGTCAGGGCCCCACGCTGGGTCCATTCGGAGGTGACCGGCAGGATGACGATGACGGCGGTGAGTATCGAGGTCACGGTCAGCGGAAGGAACAGCAGGTCGGTTCCGGTGGCGGCCTTGATCAGCTCGGGGTAGGTGGCGATGGCCCCGATGGTGGCCAGGGCCAGGGCCGCGGCCGTGAGGATCGAGAGCACGAGTGCCGCCCGGGTGTTCACATATTTGCGGGACTCCGCCTTGACGAGGTTGCCGAAGCGAACCTGGGTGGGGAAGGTGATGGTGGTCATACGAAGACTCCTCCGCGAGCGGTGTTGGTGGTGAGGTTGAGGAAGGTGGTTTCGAGGTTGGCGCCGTCGGCGGTCAGGTCGGCGATGCTGCCCTCCGCGAGGATCCTGCCGTGGCCGATCATGACGATGCGGTCGGCGATCTGCTGCACCTCGTGGAGCAGGTGGGAGCTGAGCAGGACGGCACCACCGGCATCGGCGAAACGGCGCAGCACGGTGCGCATCCAGTGGATGCCCTGGGGGTCGAGGCCGTTGGCCGGTTCGTCCAGGATCAGCACCCGGGGCGAACCGAGGAAGGCCTGGGCGATGCCGAGACGCTGCCTCATTCCCAGCGAGTAGGCGCCGACCCGTTTGCGGGCCTCCGCGGCGGTGAGCCCGGCGAGTTCGATGACCTCGTCCACCCGGGACCGGGGTACCCCCATGGCGGTGGCCGTGGTCCGGATCGTTTCGCGTCCGGTGCGTCCGGGGTGCTGGGCGGAGGCGTCCAGCAGGACACCGACCTGGGTGCTCGGGTTGGGGATGTCGCGGTAGCGGCGCCCGTCGATCAGGGCCTCGCCCGCGGTGGGGAAGGCGAGCCCGGTGAGGCACCGCATGGCGGTGGATTTGCCGGCGCCGTTGGGGCCGAGGAAACCGGTGATGCTTCCCGCCTCGACAGTGAAACTGATGTCGTCGACGGCGAGAACGTCGCCATAGCGTTTGGTGAGGTTTCGGAAGGTGATCATGGCTTCAGCCAACCCGGGCCAGCTGGGCTGGTGCCACGGGTGAAGGTCTGGTGTTGTGGCGACTGAAGTCGGCGAGGTTTCGACTTTCGATTGGCGGAACAGCCACGGGGTATTGCCTAGGGTGAAGCCGTGACCTCCGAATACCGACTCGGCACGTGGGCGCTGACCTGGCGCTACCTGCTGGCTCTCAGCTGGCTGCTGCCGTCGTTCGCCGCGCCCCTGGTGGGTCAGGACCTGTCCCGGGAGCTGCCCCCGGCCTTCCACAACTTCCTGGTCCTCGAGCTCCTCGGTGTGATCGCCGCCGTGGTGCTGATCCGGTTCCGGAGGCGGGCCCCGATGCTGGTGGTGGTGTCGCTGAGCGTGCTGAGCTCGGTCACGGTCACGCTGGGCGGCTTCTCGTCCTGGGGGGTCGCCAGCCTGTGTACCCGGCGGCGGTGGAAGGAGATCCTCCCGGCCGGGGCCGTCTTCATCGGGTTCCAAATCTTGTCCGACCCGGTTCGGCGGGGTCTGGGGCTGCCCGCGGTCACGGACCTGCGGGTGGGCGACGCACCGCTGCAGGAGCCGTGGACTCTGATCGTCGGCGGCGGGGTGTTGCTGCTCTACACGGCGGTGCTGGTGGCGATCGGCATGTACACCGGGGCCCGTCGGGAGTTGATCGCTTCGATGCGGGCCCAGGTGGAGCAGGCCGAACGGGAGCAGCAGCTGCGGGTCGCCCAGGGGCAGGCCGCCGAACGCCAGCGCATCGCCCGGGAGATGCACGACGTGCTGGCCCACCGGATCTCGCTGGTCAGCATGTACTCCGGGGCGCTGGCCTACCGGGACGACCTCAGCCCCCAGCAGACCCACGAGATCGCCGAGACCATCCGGGAGAACGCCAACCTGGCGCTGACCGAGTTGCGGGGCGTCCTCGGGTCGCTGCGGGGGCAGGACGGGGACCGGCCGCAGCCCACCCTCGCCGACCTGCCGGGCCTCATTGCCGACAACCGGGCTGCCGGGCTGCGGATCGAGTTCAGCGGCGTGGCCCTGGAGGGGCTCTCGCCCGCGGTGAGCCGCCACGCCTACCGGATCGTGCAGGAGGGGCTCACCAATGCCCGCAAGCACGCGCCGGGAACCAAGGTCGAGGTGCGGCTCAGCGGCGACCCTGACTCCGGCCTGCGGATCGAGCTGCGCAACCCGGTGAACGGACGCGGCGCCGCCGTCCCCGGAGGCGGCTATGGTCTACTCGGGCTGGCCGAGCGGACGGGTCTCGTCGGCGGCTGGATCGAGCACGGAATCCGGGACGAAGTTTTTCAATTGGAGGCGTGGATGCCATGGTGAGGGTGGTGCTGATCGACGATGATCCCCTGGTCCGGGCCGGTCTCAAGCTGATGCTTGGGGGACACGAGGGAGTCGATTTCGTCGGCGAGGGCAGCGACGGTTCCGAGGCGGCGGCCCTGGTGGCCGAACACCGGCCCGACGTGCTGCTCATGGACATCCGCATGCCGGGCAAGGACGGGCTGACGGCGACCGAGGAGCTCATGGCCCACAAGGACGCGCCGCGGGTGGTGATCTTGACCACCTTCGACTCCGACGACGCGGTGCTGCGGGCCTTGGCAGCCGGGGCCGCGGGCTTCCTGCTCAAGGACACCCCGCCCGACCGGATGCTGGAGGCCATCAAACAGGTCGCGGCGGGGGAGCACACCCTCTCACCCAGCGTGGTGTCCCAGGTCATCGCGGCAGCGACCCGGCACCGGGGCGATCCCCGTCGGGAGGACGCGCGGGCCGACCTGGCCGTCCTGAACGCCCGGGAGAAAGAGGTCGCGATCGCGATCGGGCGGGGAATGACAAATGCCGAGATCTCGGCCCGGCACTACCTCAGCCTCGCCACTGTCAAGGGCGTCGTGACTCAGATCTTCGACAAGCTCGGCCTGACCAACCGCGTCCAGGTCGCGATCAAGGTGCACGACGCGGGATGGGCCGACGACTGAGCGGCCCGTTCCGGCTTTGACCCGACAACCGGCGAGCGTGTTCCGGGGTTGCTGCTCTGGTGCGGGAAACCCGGTTGTGCAGCACCGTTCGCGCCCTGGAACAAAGTGATGCGGGGGCAGGTTTTCAGCTGGGAAGCGCGGAGGGGGACGGGCTCGGGGCCAGGCAGATGGTGCCGGACTCGACCGGGACCTCGGTCAGGCCGGATTCCGTCAGGCCCGCGAAATCGGAACCGACCAGAACGTCGACGGTGCCGTCGACCCGGGAATCGGTCTCCAGGGTTGGGTCAATCAGGTAGCTGGCGACCAGTTTCGCCGCGTCGGTGTTGTTCTCACCGCTGCGGATGATGGTCTTCGTGATGCGTTCCTTGGTGTTGGTGGTCTTCGCCACCTCGAATCCCGCCGTCTTCAGCGCCTGCCCGACCTTCGACCCCAAGCCGCTGGTGAAACCGCCGTTGTAGACCAGGACCGTGACCTGTTTCGGGGTGATCGTGCTCACCTGCTGGTTGACGCACGGGGTCGGCGGTGGACTGGGAAGCGGCGCGGTCAAGGCGTTCCACCCCAGGTTCGCCCCCCAGATCAGGAAGATGAGCAAACCGATCAGCAGGGCCGGGGTGGCGAGGAGTCGAAAGGCGCGCACGTCTCAGGCTTTCACGAGAGTTCCAACACGCGGGCGTGCATCGTCTGGCGTTGCTGCAGCGCGGCACGCAGGGCGCGGTGCAGGCCGTCCTCCAGGTACAGATCGCCGCGCCAGGAGACGACATGTGCGAAAAGGTCGCCGTAGAAGGTGGAGTCCTCCTCCAGCAGGGCCTCGAGATCAAGGGTGCGCTTCGTCGTGACCAGCTCATCCAGCCGCACCTGGTGCGGAGCGATGGCGGCCCACTGCTTCTGGACATAGCCGTGGTCCGGGTAGGGGCGGGAATCGCCGACACGCTTGAAGATCACTCGGTCAGTTTAGCCACCCTCCGTGACAATCGGCCCATCGGCGTACAACCCGGACAACGCGCCTCCCATGAGAAGCGCAGATAGATGGCAGGCTAGGGGTGTGAGTGAAGAACTGGTGGCAATGATTCAGGCCGGATACGGGTTCGAAGGCGACGCGGTACAACTGGGTGTGCTGATGGACGGCGCCCCCGTCGTCGAGGCCCCCATCCGCATTCCGCTGTCGATGTTCAACCGGCACGGGCTCGTCGCCGGAGCCACGGGCACCGGCAAGACCAAAACCCTCCAGCTGATGGCCGAGGCCCTCAGCAAGGCGGGTGTGCCCGTCTTCGCCGCCGACATCAAGGGTGATCTGTCCGGCATGGCCTCCCCCGGGGTGGCGAGCGAGAAACTGGCCGCGCGGGTCGAGGCGCAGGGGCAGCCCTGGGAGGCGAAGGCCGCTCCCTGCGAGTTCCTGGCGCTCGGCGGGCAGGGCACCGGCATTCCGGTGCGGGCGACGATCTCGTCGTTCGGCCCGATCCTGCTGTCGAAGGTGCTGGGACTCAACGAGGTGCAGGAGAGCTCCCTCGGGTTGGTGTTCTACTACGCCGACAACAACGGCCTGCCGCTGCTCGACCTCAAGGACCTCGTCGCGCTGCTGAAATTCCTCACCTCCGACGACGGCAAGGACGAGCTGAAGGAGATCGGTGGGGTCTCGGCCGCCACGGCAGGGGTGATCCTGCGCAACCTCGTCGGCCTCTCCGAGCAGGGCGGTGACGTGTTCTTCGGGGAACCCGAGTTCGAACCCTCGGAGCTGCTGCGCGTCGCCGCCGACGGCCGCGGGGTCGTCTCGCTGCTGGAGCTGCCCGACCTGGCCTCGCGACCCGAGATGTTCTCCACC
Organism: Arachnia sp.; assembly: GCF_057238465.1. NCBI lineage: Bacteria > Bacillati > Actinomycetota > Actinomycetes > Propionibacteriales > Propionibacteriaceae > Arachnia > Arachnia sp. The sequence goes on along the minus strand of NZ_DBHHFZ010000003.1, from coordinate 61,809 downwards.
TTCCTGATGTGGCTGCTGGCCGACCTGTTCAGTTCCCTCCCCGAGATCGGCGACGCCGACAAACCGAAACTGGTGTTCTTCTTCGACGAGGCGCACCTGTTGTTCAAGGGCGCATCCAAGGCCTTCCTCGACTCCATCACCCAGACCGTGAGGCTGATCCGCTCCAAGGGGGTGGGGGTGTTCTTCGTCACCCAGACCCCCAAGGACGTGCCCGAGGACGTCCTGGCGCAGCTCGGCAGCCGTGTGCAGCACCAGCTGCGCGCCCACACCCCCAACGACGCCAAGGCGTTGAAGGCGACGGTGTCGACCTACCCGAAGTCGGGCTACGACCTGGAGGAGGTGCTGCAGAGCCTCGGGATCGGCGAGGCGATCGTCACCGTCATGAACCCCAAGGGCGCACCCACCCCCGTCGCCTGGACCCGGCTGTGGGCCCCCGAGACGTCGATGCAACCCACCGACGCCGCCGCGATGCAGCAGGTGGTGGCGGCCTCGCCGATGATGGCGAAGTACGGGCAGGCCATCGACCGCGAGTCGGCCTACGAGATCCTCACCGCGAAACTGGAGGCCGGCGCGAAGGCGGCCGAGGAGGAACGGCAGCGCGCCGAGGCGGAGAAGGCCGAGGCCGAACGTCGCGCCCAGGAGGAGAAGGAGCAGCGTCAGGCAGAACGCTCGGAGGGGCGGTCGTCGGGATCGGGTCGCGGTCGCACCTCGGCGGTGGAACGGATCGCCAGCCGCGGCATCATGCAGGTGATCCGCACCGTCACCCGGGAGGTCGTCCGGGGCCTGTTCGGAACCGGAAGACGGCGATAGAGATCGCTTCCCGGCCCCGTAAGTTGGTTGGGCCGGGCTGCGACGAAGGAGCGTGTCTGTGTCGAAACCATGTTGACCGTTCCCGGGTTGCCGGGGTGGTTTCGACTCAGCCGTTTACTGGCGCTCACGTGCTGGCTCAACCGGCTTGGAGAAGTGGAAGTTGGTTGAGCCGGGCTGCGACGAAGGAGCGGCCCGTGTCGAAACCATGGTGAGGGTTTCCGGGGTCTTGGGTCAGATCTGACGCAGGAGCGTGTCCGTGTCGACGCGCAGCAGCGTGGCGGCCCTGCGAGCCGATCCGGCGATGAAACCCAGCGGCACGGCGATCAGCGGCACCGAGACCACCCACGCCTGGGCAAGCAGCGCCCCGGGATCCATGCTGAAACCGGCCACCGACGTCAGCAGGGACGGCAGCGCCGCCAGCGTCATGACCACCCCGACGCCCAGCAGCACCCCGATGACCGACACGCACAGCGCGAAGATCAGGGCCTCCAGCAGGTAGAACCTCACGATCGCCCGTCGCGTCCACCCCAGGGACCTGAACAACCCGATCTCCTCGATGCGTGAGGTCATCCATGCCCCCGCCACGGATGTGCCCGCGAACAGTGCCCCGAGGACGGTGACGAAGAGCACCAGCACGGAGGCCACCGCGAGTCCCTGCCGGGCCCTGTCGAGCTGGATCCCGGAGCCGATGGCGCTTCGGGTGCCGTAGCCCAGGTCCTCCACCGAACTCTGCACCTTCGCGACGTCATTCACATCCCCGACGTAGAGGTAGATGGAGCTGTAGGGAGGCGTGTCCGGTGGCAGTGCCGCCGCCTGGATCTCGTTGAACTGGGAGGAGTTGATGAACACCGCATCCGGGGGCTCCCCCTGGATGGTTTCCGGGTCGTAGGTGCCGATCACCTCGAATTGTTTCGCCTCGCCCATCCCGCTGTTGGAACTGACCGCCCGGGTGACGTTGACCTCGACCGTCTTTCCCACCAGGTTCTCGTGTTTTCCGGGGACCAGCATCTGACCGGGCTCCGGGGAGGCGGCGGGATTACCGTGGGCGTCCTTCATCCGGTCGTCGAACGGGTTGCGGGGTGTCAACCACCACGGCCCCGCGCCGTCCTCGGAATCTGCGATGTCCGCGGGCGGGTCGATTCCCGAGATGCCCGACGGGAACACGTGCTCCACACCGTCCAGTTGCCCCAGCCGCTTGACCGCGTCCGCGTTCAACGGTGGACTGTCCGGCCCGCCATAGCCCTGGAGGACCTCGATCTCCTTGGCGCCGAGGCTTTCCGTCAATCCCCGGGATGTGCCGTGCGTGGCCCCTCGGGCCAGCCAGGACAGGACAACCGTCGCCAACACCAGGAGCAGCACCAGCACCGCGATCAACCTGTGTCGCCGCACGGTCCTGGCCAGGCTGCGTCTCACCAGGGCGAAGGTGTTCATAGGATGGTCCTCCTTCCGCGGAGAGCAACCGTGCGATCCGCCACCGCTGAGGTGGCCTCCTCATGGGTTGCGACGACGACCGCGCAGCCCCGGTCGGCCAGATCCCGCAACGCCCGCCGAACGCAGGAAGCCAGGTGGTCGTCGAGTCCCGTGGTCGGTTCGTCCAGCAACAGGACCTCCGCCTCCATCTGCAGGGCCCTCAGGATGCACACCCGGCGTCGCTGTCCGCCGGAGAGCTTGTTGATCTCGGTGTCGTGGAATTCGTCGATCCCCAGGTTTCTCCTGACCTCCGCGAGCCACGGAGCGGGGGCGCGGGAGCCGGGACCGATCTCCAGGTTCTCGTTCACCGAGAGCCAGGGAAACAGGTAGCTCGACTGGTGGACGATGCCGATCGCGTGACGCCTGAGGCCGGCCCGGCCGTCCTCGTCCAACTTGCTGAGGTCCTGCCCCGCAACCTCGACGACACCCTGATCCGCCGTGGTCAAACCTCCCAGGATGTTCAACAAGGTGGTCTTCCCACCGCCGGATGGCGACACGAGCGTCACCAACTCGCCGGCTTCGACCCAGAAATCAAGATCCTTGAGCACGACGTTCTCGCCATACGACTTCGTTATGCCGCGGCACGCGATCCCGGTTGTCATTCAATTCCCCAAACGGTGCTCAGACGGTAGGCGAAAGAGGAAACGAGACTGCATTTCGCGGGCCGCCCTGATCCGCCATCGTCAAACATCCAGCATTGTTGCAGGTGATCGGTTTCTGCAAGTCTACCTTGACGCCTTGCTCTTGCTGTGCGGAAAGACCGGGATGCGTCGCGTCCCTATCCCGGTTGCGCAGCACTCAACTCGATTTTCGCCCCTTCTGGGGCGATTTTTGGGATTGAGTGCTGCGCAACCGGGTGAAACTTCTCGTTCACGGGTAGCTGAGCAGCAGCCGGGGTTCCCCGGTGGCCGGGTCGGTCACCATTGAGGCGGCCATTCCGAACACGTCTCCGACCAGCTGCGGGGTGAGCACCTCCGAGGGTTTCCCGTCCGCCGCGACCCTGCCGTCGTTCAGAACCACGATGTGGTCGAAATAGGTGGCGGCCAGGTCGAGGTCGTGGATGGCGGCGATCACGGTGCGTCCCAGTCCCCGCACCATCCGCAGCAGCGCATGCTGGTGCCGGATGTCGAGGTGGTTGGTGGGTTCGTCCAGCAGCAGCAGCTCCGTGCGCTGCGCCAGGCCACGCGCCAGCAGCACCCGGCGCTGCTCGCCTCCCGAGAGCTGGTGGAAACCCCGGTTCGCGTAGGCGGTCATCGACACCTGTTCCAGGGCCTCGGCGACGGCGTTGCGTTCCTTGCGGCCGCCACCCGACCACGGCGGCCGGTGGGGCAGCAGCCCCAGTGCGACGACCTCCGCGACCCGCAGGTCAGCGGGGGTTTCCTCCTGCTGACCGACCATCGCCAAGGTCCTGGCGCGTTCCAGCGGGCTCAGTTTCACAAGGTCACGACCAGCTACCAGCACCCTGCCCGACGGGATCGGCAACAGCCCCGCGAGGGTCCGCAGCAACGTCGACTTGCCGGTCCCGTTGGGGCCGACGAGAGCCATCATCTCCCCCTCGGGAACCTCCAGACCGACCCCGCTCAGGATCGGATACTTCCCCAGTGCGCAGCCCAGATCCTGCGTGGTGAGCATCGTGTTCATCAGCCGGCACCTCCGAAGTGGTAGTGGCGCCTGCCGAGCAGCAGCAGGAAGACCGGGGCGCCGATCAGGCCCGTCACGACGCTCAGCGGAACCTCCATGGGTGGGGCCATGACGCGGGCCGCGACATCCACCCACACCATGAACAGAGCCCCCATGAGGGCAGCCACCGGCAGCACGCAGCGGTGGCGCGCCCCCACCATGAGCCGGGCCAGGTGGGGGACGATCAGCCCGACGAAACCGACCCCGCCGACGACCGCCACCAGGGCGCCGACCAGGAGGGCCTGCAGCACGAAGACCGCGTTGCGGGCCTGCTTCACTGGCACCCCGAGGCTGGCGGCCACGTCGGGACCGTTCGCGAGGGCATCCAGCCAGCCGCTGCCGGCCATCATGACGATGAACGCCAGCACCACGACGACCAGCGGGAACAGCAGCTGATCCCATTTCGCGCGTGTCAGGCTGCCGAGCAGCCAGAACAGCACGGACTGGGCGGCCTGAGGTTCCTGACTGCGGATGACCAGGAAACTCGCGATGGCCGAGAAGGCCGAACCCAGCACCGTGCCGGTGAGCACCAGCCTCAGCGGCGTGAGGCCGCCCTGGGCCATGGCGATGCCGAACACGACGACGGCCGCCCCGAGCGCCCCCGCCAGGGCGCCGGCGGTGAGTGCCAGGGTGCCCAGTGAACTGAACAAACCGATGGTGATCACGGCGGTGGCGCCGACGCTCGCGCCCGAGGAGATGCCGAGCAGGTAGGGATCGGCGAGGGGGTTGCGCACGAGGGTCTGGATGACGGAGCCGGCCAGCGCCAGCCCGGCGCCGACGAAACTGCCCAGCAGCACGCGGGGTGCGCGGATGTTCCAGACGATGGTGTTGGCCGTCTGGGGTGCGTCGGGGCTGCCGGTCAGGTGCGCCATCAGCACGTCGACGACGGTGCCGGGGGACACGGAGCTGGGGCCGAAACCGGTGGCCAGCACGAGGCTGGCCGCCAGGGCGATCAGCAGGCAGACGATCAGGGGAGCCACCGGCGCTCGCCAGGAGGTCACCTGATCCCTGCCGGTCCTGGAACGGGTTTTCACGTTCACCGGAGGGGTCCCGGGCCGTTCAGCTCTTGAGAACGCCGTAGCCGAGGCTTTCCGGGAGTTTGCCCTTGACCGGGCTCTCGGGGGCCATGCCCAGCTGTTCGAGACCCTTGCGGATCTGCACCGACGCCTCCAGGTTCGGGTATCCGCTGGTGAACAGCACGAGGGGCAGGACGATGATGCGGTTCTGCTTGACCACGTTGAGGTTCGCGAGCGCCGGCTGGGTGCGGATGGTCTCCAGTTTGTTCTTGATCTCGTCCGCGTCGCCCTTGCGGTAGTCGAGGACGACGATCACGTCCGGTTGGGTTTCCGCCACGGACTCCCAGCTGGCCTTGAACCAGGTGGTGTCCTGGTTGTCGAACACGTTGACGCCGCCCGCCGCGTCGATGATGCCCTGCGGCGGCCCGTTGCGACCGGAGGTGTACAGCTCGTCGGTGCCGCTGTCGAACAGCAGGATGCGGGGTTTCTTCGTCGGCGCCGGGGCCTGCTGCAGCTCCGCGAGCTGCGTGTTGAACTCCGTGAGGGCCTCCGTGGCCTCGGCGGTCCTGCCGGTCAGGGCGCCGTAGTTCTGGATGTCGGTGCGCACCGCGTCCCACGGGTCCATGGTGCCGAGTTTCGAGGAGGAACCGGCGGCGGGATCCTGCCTGCACGAGTCGCTGATGACGTAGGTGGGGATGTTCTGCTCAGCCGCCGCCTCGGGGGTGACGCCCGAGGAACCGGAGAACAGCCCGCTGTAAGAGCCGATCAGCAGGTCCGGTTCCGTGGAGACGATGGACTCCATGGAGATGGGGCTCTGCAGGCGGGGCACGTTCTCGATGCCGGGGCTGTAGAGGGCGGAGAGCACCTCGTCGTTTCCCTTCTGCAGCGACACCGCCGCCAGGTTCTGGACCGCGCCGATGCGGATCAGGGTTCCGACGTTCGCCGAGTTGCTGGTGGCGACGATGCGCGAGGCCTGTTTGGGGTAGGTCACCTCGGTGCCGCAGTTGGTCAGGGTGACGGGGCCGGAACCCGAGGTGGAGGCCTGGGGTGACGGGGAACCGGATGAGCAGGCGGCGACCAGCAGGGCTGCTGCGCTCAGCGCGGCGAGGGTGAGGCGGGGTTTTCGGGAAACACGGGATGTGGGCACGACGATCCTGTCCTTGGCCAGGGCCTTTTCGCGAGGCCGGGGGATACCAACCGGAAACGGCAGGTCTTCGGGCTTCGGCTTTCCCGCCGCCAAAACCTTCCCGGACGATCCTGTCCAGTGGCGTACTTGGCGACAACGCCGTTACCGCTGCGCGTCAGCTCCGGATTCGCACCGGATTCCCTTGTCCGCTTCCTCGGGCAGCCTAACACCGACTTCGGCGGTCCCGCCGGGCGGGGCTTCCTCGCGCCCGGAAGGGTTTGATGGAGAGGGGAGAGGTGCGGTGGTGGGGCGTCCCGAGCGGGACCGATCGCCGAGGTGATTGAGCACGTGGGGGCCTTGCGGCGGCGCCTTCGTCACCGTGTCCCGAGGTATGGACAGTGCCCGGAGGGAGGGCTAGCCTTGTCGGCGTCGCCGAGTGCCCACGGGCAGGGAATCCGGTGCGAATCCGGAACTGACGCGCAGCGGTGAGGGTGACACCGGATCATCAGGCTACTGGGCGACCTGCCCGGGAAGGCGGTCCGGTGGCAGAACCCGAGTCCGAAGACCGATCGGCGATGGGCACGCGAACCACCGTGCCCTGCCGTTCAGGGCCTCGCGCAACGGCCCCCGAGACAAGATTCCGTGCGCCATTTCAGTGGCTGCCGTCACCCCCCAAAACATCTCACAACCCAAGGGAATCACCCAGATGCACGTGAAGAAGTCCGTTTGTTCGCTCGCGCTGCTGTCGGCTCTGCTGCTGAGCAGCTGCGCGGGCGCGGCCAAGGACCAGCCTGCCGACGCCTCCGCCAGCCAGTCCTCCGGTGCCTCCGCCGCCGGTTTCCCCCTCACCATCGACAACTGCGGACACCAGTTGACGTTCAAGAAGGCGCCCGCACGGACGGTGTCGCTGAACCAGTCCTCCACCGAGATCCAGCTCTCCCTCGGGATCGCTGACAAGATGGTGGGCACCGCCACCTGGACCGATCCGGTGCTGTCGTCGCTGGAGAGCGAGAACGCGAAGGTGGAGCGGATCTCCGACGGCGGCCCCACCTCGGAGGCGGTCATCGCCAAGGAACCGGACCTCGTCACGGCATCCTTCCCGAGCACGCTGACCGACAAGGTCGCGGGCAGCTACGAGAAGTACGAATCCCTCGGGGTGCCCGCCTACCTGGCGCCGAACCAGTGCGGCAAGAAGAGCGGCAACGACGCCCCTGCGGAGAACTTCACCATTGAGAAGGTGTATCAGGAAATCGATGAGCTCTCCCGCATCCACGGCGTGCCCGAGAAGGGCCAGGAGCTCGTCGCCCAGCTCAAACAGCGTTTGGAGAAGGCGGTCGCGCAGAAACCCGGCAAGCCCGTCAAGGTGATGTTCTGGTTCGCGAACTCCGAGGCCCCCTACCTGGCGGGCGGTTCCGGTGCGTCCCAGTTCATCAGCGACCAGCTCGGCATCACCAACATCTACTCCGACCAGCGCGACGAGTGGCCGCAGGTCAGCTGGGAGGACATCGCCGCCAAGAACCCCGACATCATCGTGATGGGTGATCTCACCCGCAAGTCCCAGACCGCGGAGACCGCGGACGCGAAGATCGAATACCTGAAGTCGAACCCGGTCACCTCCCAGATGGACGCCGTCAAGAACGAGCGTTTCATCAAGGTCGCGGGCGGCGACATGAACCCGTCGATCCGCACCGTCGACCTGGCCGAGAAGCTGGTCGCCGGGATCGAGCAGTTCGGTCTCAAGTGACGGCATCCGCGACGACCCGAGGTCGGCGCCGGAGGCTTCCGGTGACACCGGTTCTGCTGATCGGACTGGTTCTGCTGGTTGTGTCCATCCTCTACGCGATCACCTTCGGACCCTCCGACCTGAGCATCGGCGAGGTCTGGGGGGTGGTTGCGAACAAACTGGGGCTGGGACCCGACCCCGAGCTGAGTCCGTTGCGCACCGCGACGGTGTGGCAGCTGCGGCTGCCCCGTGTGCTGCTGGCCGCGGTCGCGGGTGCGGGGTTGAGCCTGTGCGGCGTCATCATGCAGTCGCTGCTGCGCAACCCGCTGGCCGAACCCTACCTGCTGGGTGTCTCCTCGGGCGCCTCCACCGGCGCGGTCCTGGTGCTGATCGCGGGTCTCGGGGGTGGGGTCATCAGTTTCTCGGCGGGCGCGTTCGTGGGGTCGCTGGGGGCCTTCGCACTGACCCTGCTGCTGTCCCGGCTGGCCGGTGGCACCACCGACAAGATCGTGTTGGCGGGTATCGCGGTGACCCAGGGGTTCTCCGCGTTGACGTCGTTCATCATCATGATCGGCGCGGACGCCAACGTCACCCGGGGCATCCTGTACTGGCTGATGGGTTCCTTCGCCAACGTCTCCTGGGAGGAGGTAGCGCTCACAGCCGCGGTGCTGGGGTGTTTCCTCGTGCTCACCATCGGCATGGCCAGTTCCATGGACGCGTTCATGTTCGGCGAGAAGGAGGCCGTTTCGCTGGGGGTTTCCGTGCAGCGCACCCGGGTGGTGCTGCTGGGATGCGCGGCCCTCATGACTGCGGTCGTGGTTTCCTCGTCGGGTTCGATCGGTTTCGTCGGTCTCGTGCTGCCGCACATCTCCCGGATGCTCGTCGGTTCCCGGCACCGGGGGCTGCTGCCGGTCTCGGCGCTGCTGGGTGCGATCTTCCTGCTCTGGGCGGACACCATCGCCCGGACGTTGTTCGCTCCGTTGGAGGTGCCGGTCGGGGTGATCACCGCCCTGGTCGGAGTGCCCATCTTCGCAACCATTCTCGCCAGGACCAGGAAACGATGAAGATAGAAGCAGAGAACCTGTCGTGGGCCGCCGGTCCGGCCATCATCGTCGACGGCATCGACGTGCCCGCGATGCCCGGTCGCATTCTGGGGTTGCTGGGACCCAACGGGTCGGGAAAATCGACGCTGCTGGGGATGCTGGCCCGCACCATCCAGCCGCGCACGGGTGTCGTCAAACTCGACGACCGCCCCTACAGCGACTGGGCGCCGCGGGACATCGCACGGGTGCTGTCGGTGGTGCAGCAGAAGGCGACCACCGACCAGGACGTCACCGTGCGCGACGTCATCGACCTGGGACGGATCCCGCACCGCCGTCGCTGGGCCGGTCCCAGTCCCCGTGACCGCAGGGTGGTGGAGGCCGCTGCCCGCCGCACCGGCATCGAACACCTCCTGAACCGCGACTGGCACACCCTCTCCGGAGGCGAACAGCAGCGCGCCCACCTGGCCCGGGCGTTCGCCCAGGAGGGGCAGGTCATGCTGCTGGACGAACCCACCAACCACCTCGACATCTCCCACCAGCTGGACATCCTCAAAACCTTGAGGGAGACGGGGCTGGGTGTGGTCGTCGCCCTGCACGACCTGAACCTGGCCACCACGTTCTGCGATGAGGTGCTGGTCCTGCACAAGGGCCGGGCGGTGTGTCTGGGGCGTCCGGCGGACGTGCTGACCGAGGACCTGATCCGTGAGGTCTACGGGGTGGAGGTGCGGATCCTGCGCCCGGACGGCGACGAGACGCCGCTGTTCCAGTTCCTCAGACCGGTGACGCAGACCTGAGTGGCGGGAATCCCGGTTGCGCAGCTCGCGTTCGGTGAGGGCCACAGTGACACATGTACATCTACAGTGACAATTGTCGATGTGATGTGTCACTGTGGCTGTCAGTCTGCGCGACCGGGTGGCGCCCTTCTGAGCGGGGGCGTGTTCCCGTGCTCGTGACCGATCCGGCTGCGACGGAGGCGTCTGCCCGCGGGGCTTTCCTGGGCGGCCGAGTGGCCACCACGATCCCCTCGGCTTCGTTGTTCCAGTTAGATTTCCAAGTCGAATTGTCGTCGTGAGCGTGTTCTCCATAACCGATGCGAACCGCGTCGGAATCTCCGGGCTCGTCAGTTCTGCGGAATCCGGGCGGGTGGTGACCCTGTCCCGTCACGGAAAACCTGTTGCCGAGATCGTTTCCCGGGAAGAGATGGACCTTCTCCGTCGCGACCGGGAAACTCTCCGCGATGTCGTCCTCGTCATGACCCGGATGGTCACCGATTCGGGCAATCGGACGGAGCTCGACGACGCGATGGAGGCTTTCGGAATCAACCAGGATGAGCTCGAATCCGAGATCAGGTACGGCCTGCACACCCTGCCGTGACGAAGAACGCGAAGCGCGTGCGCCTCACCGACGACGCCATTGACGACCTCCAGGGAAGGGGCCCCGGATCGTGTGCGACCCGAGATAACCACGCAGGATCACGGTTGTGCAGCACTCAATCCCGAAAACCGCCGCTGAGGGCGGAAAATCCGGGTTGAGTGCTGCACAACCGGGTGGAACCGGGATACACCGGCCCTACAGGGGGGCGGGATCAGCGATTGACCATTAAATAGATCTCCGGTTCCCCCTCGTGAGTCATGACGAAAGCGATACCGTCACTACAGAGATTCGCGATGGAAGCTCTGTTTTTTATGGTGTAGGCGCGGTCAGGAAACCTCGCAGCTTGGGCCTCAAGGGCTTCCTGGCCATCGGAGACCGTCACCCAGGTGTCGATCTGGAGCACCATCTGATCGGATGGATCGATCCGGTAACCGGGGCCGTTGTCCGTCCAGTAAGGCGTACCCCCGGCCTTGGTGAACAGGTCTTCTTCGGGGGTTGGTTGCGGCGAATCCCCCGGTTTCGCGGGGAGGGCGTCGTCCCTGCTCGTCCAGCTGCTCACCCACAGCTCCAGCAGCACGGGGGTCTCCTCCGGGATGGGGGTTGGGTTCGCGCCCAGCTCGTCGTGGGGGATGAGAACGCAGGCGTTGGCGCCGTTGACGGGATCCCAGAAGTCGCAGCCCGAGTCGTGTTCGCATGTGAACAAGAACAGCGTCTGCCCAGAGGCGAGCCGGGGCGCCAGGGGGTCGCCGGTGAACTGGCCGAGGAAACTCATGGGTAGGTTGCACGCACACACCGGCCAGTCCCGCGGCCACCCGATCGGTGCCCCACCCACCTTGCAGACGGCATCGGGCCGGGTGTTTTCCGGTTTCCGGACGGACCAGGTGGGAAAGTTACTGAGCACGGGTTGTTCCCTTCAGTTCTGATTCTCGAGCTGCGCCAGCGCCCGTTTGATGTCGCGCTCCAGACACTGCCAGGATGGCAGGTCCCGCACGGCGCCGAAGGGATCGAGGCGTTGCAGCAACACCTTGCGGTGACGGCTGAAACTGTTCTTCTCCTTCTTCAACCGCCGTCCGCTTGCCCTGCTTGCCGCGAGGAGCGCTTTCTGCAGGATTTCCTTGGGATTTCTGGTGCCTTCGATGGCATTCGGTTTCGGTAACTTCAGGGGTTGTTTCCCTTTTGGACAGGCCACGACGTCCCGGATCGCCTGTTCGTCCAGGAGAAGCCAGGCCTCGGTTTCCTGGACCGGAATGACAGGGATGAACGGATGCGGGAAACCGCTTTCCTCAATGCCGCGGCGGATCTCGCGTTCCCGTCCCTCACGGTCAGGACTGTCGGAGTCCCGGTGGATGAACACCATGTCGATCCCAGCTTCTGTTCCCTCCGTGAGCAGCTGCCGTAGCCGGGCGGGAATCGTGCCCTTCCGGGTGTCTGGCATGCCGGTGGCTTCCTGGGCGCCGAAATACACCAGCAGGGTTTCCAGGTGTGCGATGAGTCCCGTGTCGGATGAGCCTTCACACAGGAATGCGAAGGAGACGCTCCGGGCGGTCACGAGACTTCCTCGAGTGACAGCAGTGCATTTTCTGGTTCGGTCAGGTAGTCCGACAGGGAGGCCTTGATGGTGGTGCGTGCTCCTTGTGCCGCCTGCCATGTTTCCGGCAGTGGGCGCAGCTGCACCGTGGTCGCGATCCTCCCGTCCCTGCGAACCCGGGTGGGCACCGCGGCCAGCAGGTTGTCATCGTGGTAGCGGACGAAATGGGGGGAGTGGGTGTTGACCATGACCTGGCGCATCGGATTTCCCGGCCCCGGCGGATCCTGCGGGTCCACGGCGAGGGAACGGACCAGATCGACCATGGCCTCGATGCGCGCCGGATGGATGCCGTTCTCGGGTTCCTCCATGCACAGCAACCCTCCGAAGGAGTCGTCGACGCGCATGATGCACAACGTGAGGAAACGAAGCGTCCCGTCGGACAGGGAACGGGCGGGAAGCCACGGACCGGTACCCATGGAGGCCATCAGGGTGAGCGTGTCGCGGCGTTCGTCGTAGTCGACCGTGATGCCGCGGATGTCGGTGAGTACCGCCGCCTCGGATGCGACCTCGGCGTAGACGTCGTCGCCCTGTTCCCTGGCCATGCGGTACAGCGTCGCCGCCAGGTGTGCCCCCGATGTCGTGGGGTGAGGATCCACCAGGGTGCTGTCCGGGGCGCGCATGGCGGAAGGTTCGAGCGCCAACAGCCGCCACTGCTGCATCTCCCGGCGGGCCGACAGGATCGTCTGGTCGTCGGCGGCGGTCGTGGTGGACACGATGGTGCGCGGCGCCCGGGCGGCCGCCGAGGGGCGCGGTTTTCCTCGGCTGCCCCCGTCCTGGTGGACGTTGACCACGGCCTCCCCGTCCTCACCCCGTGTGGTGGAGATATATGCCGCGCCCGACCTTCTCCCTCTGACCACGGTGTCCCGGAATTTTTTCTTGCTGTGCGGCCAGGGAAGGTGTTTGTGGGCATCGCCCAGATTGATGTGGGTCAGGCTCTCGTGTTCGAGCTGGATCCTCCCGATCTGGGGGGAACCCGGGTCGGGTGGGAGGTAGCGCAGCTTCAGGTCGTAGCGGAGGAAGGTGGTGGTCGCCGACACCTCGCGACCGAAGTCGTCGGTCACCTCCGGGGGCACGATCATCTCGACACCGAAGGAGATGACGGGATCGCTGGATTCGGCGTTGTTCCAGAACAGGGACCGCGGGTCCACGACCTGCCCGCCGCGCAACCTGAGGCGCTGGGTGGCCTCGAGGAAGGTGTGGTCGGCCAGCAGGGACAGGAACTCGATGGCGTCGAAGACGTTCGACTTTCCCACCGCATTGGGGCCCGCTATGCAGGTGTAGGGGCCGAAGTGGACGTCGAGTCCCAGCAGGTTCTTGAACCCGTCGACCTGGAGTCGGGTGAGCATGGCCCCAGCTTAGGACGTCACGCCGGTCGCGGTGCGCTGGATCGGGCGATCCGAGTGTCCCACCAGGAGCGCGCCCGGGGCCGGTCCTGCCGGCCCCGAGTCCTCTCAGCGACCCGTTCCAGCGTAGACGACGGCCTCCTCCTCGCCGTCCAGACCGAAGGCGGCATGGGCGCCGCGGACGGCGCGGTCCACCTCGTCGGTGCTGACCACCACGGAGATGCGGATCTCGGAGGTGGAGATCATCTGCAGGTTGACGCCCTCGGCCGCCAGGGCCTTGAAGAAGGTGGTGGTCACGCCCGAATGGGAACGCATCCCGACGCCGACGATCGAGACCTTGCCGATCTGGTCGTCGTAGAGGACCTCGTCGAAACCGACCTTGTGTTTGATCGCCTCGAGCGCCTCGATGCCCTTGCGCCCGTCGGACATGGGCAGGGTGAAGGAGATGTCGGTCTTCACGTCCGAGAGCCTGGAGACGTTCTGCACGATCATGTCGATGTTGATGCCCGCGTCCGAGATGACCTGGAAGATCGAGGCGGCCGCACCCACCTGGTCGGGGACGCCGATGACGGTGATCTTGGCCTCGCTGCGGTCGTGGGCCACTCCCGTGATGATGGCTTCTTCCATTTTGTCTGCCTTCCTGACCTCGTCTTGGGATTTCACCCAGGTGCCCGGTTTGTCACTGAAGGACGAACGGACGTGGACCTTCACGTTCTCGCGGCGAGCGTACTCGACGCAGCGCAGGTGGAGGATCTTGGCGCCGGAGGCGGCCAGCTCCATCATTTCCTCGTAGCCGATCTCGGTGATCCGGCGGGCGCTCGGCACGATCCGCGGGTCGGCGGTGTAGACGCCGTCGACGTCGGTGTAGATCTCGCAGTGGTCGGCGCCCAGGGCCGAGGCCAGCGCGACCGCCGTGGTGTCGGAGGCGCCGCGACCCAGCGTCGTGACGTCCTTGGTGGTCTGCGCCACCCCCTGGAATCCGGCGACGATGACGACGCTGCCCTCCTCCAGGGAGCGCACGACGCGACCCGGGGTGATGTCGATGATGCGCGCGTTGCCGTGGGTGGGGGTGGTGAGGATGCCCGCCTGGGAGCCGGTGTAGCTGACGGCCTCGACCCCGAGGTCGGCCAGGGCCATCGCCAGCAGCGCCGCCGACTGGCGTTCCCCCGTTGTCAGCAGCATGTCCAGCTCACGGGATTTCGGGTTCGGGCTCACCTTCAACGCCAGGTCCATCAGCTCGTCGGTGACGTCACCCATCGCCGAGATGACGATGATCACCTCGTGCCCGTCCGCGCGTGTGCGCGCGATCCGCCGGGCGACGCGCTTGATGGACTCGGCGTCGGCCACCGAGGAGCCACCGTACTTTTGAACAATGCGTCCCACACAAACCTCCTTCACCGACAGGGAAGGCTACCGGACGAGACCGGCAACACGCAGACCCCGTTCCAGGTTCGCTGGCCTTACCACCTGTTCGCTGGCCTTGATCCGGGTTTGCTGGCCTTGTTGATGTTTGCCTGCGCTGTGAGGCCAGCGAACTTGAACAAGGCCAGCAAACCCGGGATAGGGCCAGCAAACCGACGGGGTGGTGCGGAGGCAGGCGGCAGCCGGTACGGGACGGTGAGCCTTCGATGAAGCGAGCGGCGCGGGGTCAGACCCCGGGGCCGGTCCCTCAGCCGGGTTCCACCGTCCCGTCGAGGTCGAACCAGCCGTCCTCCCAGGTCTGGGTGGCCGCCGCGGTCGTGTTGCCGACCGGCCTGCCGACGGCCGCGTACTTCTCGTAGGCCCGCGCCAGGTAGGTCTTGACGGTGGACAGCGAGATCACCGGGTTGAACTGGCGGCCGATGGCCTTGATGGGAACTCCCTCCGAGGCGAGCCGCAGACAACGAAGCTCATGGGCCGACAACGCGGGCAGTTCCGCCGCGTCCTCGATGAGCGCAGCCGCCATCGCCGACGACGGCGACCATCCCGTCTCGTGGATCTCCCGCAGCGTCTCGAAGTGCTTGTCCGGCGACTCGTCCTTCAGAGCGAGCCCCCGGGCGCCGGCCCTCATGGCCATGCTGATCGGGACGCGACGATGGTCCGCGGTGAAGGCCAGGCACGAAATACCGGCCTGGCTCAGCACTCGAATGGTCTCGTGCCCGGCCAACTGGCCGTGCAACATCAAATCCACCATGGCCACGTCGGGATGGTTCTCGAGGCACCACGCCTGGAACTCCTCGGGGCAGGTGCTGGTGTACACCACCGCCAGCTCCGGGTAGTCGCGACCGAGCGCCGAAATGGCGCGGCAGATGAATTCGTGGTCATCGAGGACTGCCACCTTTATGCTCACGGCTGGTCCTCCTCACAACTGAACTGGGTGAAATCCGGATCGGTAATCAAGATTCTGGCACCTGCGAGGCCCGCCTGTCGCATCTCCGTTAAACCCGGTTCTGCAACTGTTGCCACGAGGGTGCCCTGACGACGGGTGATGGTGAGGTGCTGACCCGGGACTGCGGGGTCCAACTGGTTCAGCAGGGAGGCGAATCTCGTCGCCTCGAACGCCTCCACCTGCTCCACGTCGAGCAGGCAGCCCCAGCCCGTGCGCCGCAGCCGGTCGAGGGCCGTTGCCAGGTGGATGCCCTCCGGCCACAGCCGCAGGGCGTCGCGCAGCCGCGACTCCACGTGCCTGGCCTCGACGCGCACCGCAGGGTCGGCGGGGTCCACGGCCCCGGTGTAGAGGCCCGTGAACAGGGGCCCGCAGATTCGGTCCAGCGCCGCGATCCACGCCTCCTGCTCCGCCACCCGCTCCCTCCTGAGCTGCTCGGCGAGCTGTTCCTCGGTGTGCTCCTCCTGCACCCGGTGGGCGTGTTTCCCGATGTTCGAGGCGCCGATGGCGAGCACCAGCGTCACCACACCCGTGATGATGATGGCGCCGGAGGAACCGATGTCGGTGTCGGCCGGCACCGGTCCGAACAACCCCAGCGCCCCCGCGACACTGACGGCGACGTTGGCCAGCACCAACCCGGTGGCCTCCTTCCACCGCCGTCCCGGGATGGTCAGCATCATCATGGCGTTGGTCAATCCGATGGCCCACAGGTCGTAGCGGCTGTTCTCGGAGGCCAGCGACAGCCAGGCATAGTTCGCTATGAGCAACCCGATGCCCCAGGCGTTGGCCAGGATCGCCTCGTGGATGTGCAGGCCGCGTCTGCGCAGCACGCGGCTGGTCAGCACCACCACGACCGCCGTCGCCGCGAAGAGCGCCCAGGCCAGCAAAGGATTCGGGCCGACGTCCTTCAACGCCAGCAGCAGCCCCGTCCCGAGCAGGCTCGGCAGCGCGATCAGCGACAGCCAACGCCTACCCGACGGGCCGATGCGGGCCGCGTGCGGGATCGGGTTCCAGGTGAGGGTGACGGCGGTGCCACCGACGATGTCGGAATGGATGGTGGCGTGCCCACCGACCTCCGCCATGCGCCCGTGGATGCCTTCCTTGATTCCCATGCGGCTGCGCGGCACCTCGCTGGGGTCGAAACCGGGACCCCAGTCGCTGATGACGACGGTGCAGCCGCTTTCGGAGGTGCGGGCCGTCACCTGGGCGGTGCCGCCGGGAACGTGTTTGGCGACGTTGCGCACCGCCTCCCGGGTGGCCTCGGCGATGTTGCGGGTCACCTTGGAGGGCAGACTGGCCTCGTCCTCGACGCGCAAAGCGACGGGGCAGCCGATGTCGGTGACGGCCTGCTCCAGGGCGGTCAGCAGGGGAGAGGCCTCCAGGTCCAGGTCGGAGGTGCCCAGCCCCGCCCGCGACTCCTCGCCCAGCCGCAGCACCTCCTCACGGGTGATCTCCCCGCGACCGCTCGCGACCTGCTGGAACAGGTGCAGGAGGGTGTCGTGGACGCGGCGGATGTTTTCCCTGCGGGTGCTCTCCAACAGCCGGGCGCGATGCTCCACGCTCCGGCGGCGGGCGTCGTCGGCGACGCTGTCCTCCAGGTCCTGCAGCTGTGCCTTCATGGTGCTGTAGGCCAGCGTCATGATGCCGATCGCGACGAAGGTGAAACTGATGTCGAGCACCTGCTGTCGCCAGTCGAGGCGTGGCAGCAGCATGATCATCGGTATGAAACCGCCGACGACCATGAGGATCCAGGGGCCGTTGCCGTCGCGTCTTCGAAGCAGCAGGTAGATCAGGATCGTCCAGACCCACAGGTTGGAGTGCCACATCACCGGGTCCCCACTGGACCACATCCCGGCGCCGGTCAGCCAGAATCCGATGGTGTTGACCAGGGCGACGGGCCAGGCCAGTGGCAGGTCCAGGAATGCGCCGATCGCGGCGAGCAGATGGGCCAGGGTTATCAGGGCCAGCCCGAACACGGCCGGGCCGGGCAGGCCCGGGGCGAAAAGGTCCTCGAGGGGGGTGAGGCCTTGCAGGATCGCGGCCAGACCCACGCCGAGGCCCATCAGGCGGCGCATTCTTCTGGCTGGTTCTTGGAACTGCATCGTCGGCATCTTCCCACGGGAACACCGGGTGGGTGGAACCCGAAGGTATCTCCAACTCCTCGTCTCGAAGTTATGGTCAGCCCCCGATGCTCCAGAGTAGCCTTGTGTCATGGAGAGCATTCGATGGGGAATCATCGGGGCCGGAAGCATCGCCGACACCGTCGCGGGAGATTTCGCTTTCGTGCCTCAGGCGGAGCTGGTTGCGGTGGCCTCGCGCGACCCGGAGCGGTCGCGGAAGTTGGCGCGCAAACACGGGATTCCCGTGATCCACCGGGACTACCGGGCGTTGATCGAGAGCGATGGCGTCGACGTCGTCTACATCGCGACCACCCATCCCCATCATCGCGACATCGCCCTGGCGGTGATATCCGCGGGCAAGGCGGTGCTGGTGGAGAAGGCCTTCACCGCCACTCTCGCCGGAGCAGAGGAGGTGGTCGCGGCCGCCACCGAGGCCGGGGTGTTCGCCATGGAGGCCATGTGGACCCGGTTCCTGCCCGCGATGGCCGCGGCCCGGGAGGTCGTGGCCTGGGGGAGGATCGGGCAGGTGCTCGGTGTGCAGGGGGATCTGTGCGCGTTCCGTCCCTACGACCCGAACAACCGGTTGTGGAATCCCGCCACGGGCGGCGGTGCCGTGCTGGATCTCGGTGTCTACGTCGTCTCCATGGCGCAGGGGCTCCTGGGGGCGGCCCGGGACGTGCACTGCGTCGGGCGGTACGCGCCGAACGGGGTGGAGTCGGCGGCGACGATGAGTCTCTCCTACATCGGCGGCGGCACGGCGGCGCTCACCTGCGGGTTCGACGTCCACGGGCCGGGTCGGATGACGATCTTCGGGACGAAGGGATGGGTGGAGATCCAGCCCAGGTTCCACCACCCGACCACCATCTCCGTGCACCGCTCGGGGGTGCTGCCGCGGATCATCGAGGCCAAGCAGATCGGCAGGGGGTACGCCCACGAACTGATGGAGGTCAGCGATTGCCTGCTCGCAGGCCGGACCCAGTCGGCGACGATGTCGCTGTCCGACACCGTCGAGGTGATGCGGGTGTTGGAGAGCTGCCTGAAGCAGCTGGGCCGTCATCAGGAGGAGGCGAGGGTCGAGATCTGAGGGGTGTCGCCCCACCATCTGACCGGCTGGTTCCTCGGGCAGGACGCGTCGGTCCTGCCCGCCCGCCCGTCTGCCCGCCCCTGCCGGTTCGCTGGCCTTAACCCCGGTTTGCTGGCCTTGGCAATGGTTTGCTGGCCTTACCCCTGGTTTGCTGGCCTTGGCAATGGTTTGCTGGCCTTGTTCACGTTTGCCTGCGCTGTGAGGCCAGCGAACACGAACAAGCCCAGCAAAACCGGAATAGGGCCAGCAAACCGGGGTTAAGGCCAGCAAATCAGCTGTCAGGTGCTGCGACGGGCGGGCCAGGTAGGGCTGGCGCTCGCGAAACCGGCGTTCAGCAGAGCCGCGAGCGAGGCCCGGTCGTTGGCCTCCCGCCAACCCCACCGGACGATCCAGTACCCGCACGCACGGATTCGTTGTTCACGACGCTTCTCCGCCATCACGACATCCGCCGCGGACTGGCCGGGGCCGAGCAGCTCCCGGTACTTGATGCGCCCGTCGACCTCCCCGACGAGACCGTGTTCAGGCCAGCCGAAATCGGCACGGGCGACGAACTCACCGTTCGCGTCGAAGATCTCGAACTGCAGCTCCGGGGCCGGGATGCCCGCCCGCATCATGTGGAACCTGCTCAGCGACTCGGCCGGGGATTCCACCCGTCCGTCGCCGAGCGCCAGCACCCGTCTGGCCTGTTTCACCCCGTGGAGCCGGGGATGCCGGTGCAGCTCGTCCTGGAGGAAGTCGCGTTTGAGACCGCGACCCAGGGCGGCGTCCACCGCCGCGAGACCCCACTCGAAGGGTGACGTGCGGGCCAGGT
This sequence comes from Arachnia sp., assembly GCF_057238465.1. Taxonomy (NCBI): domain Bacteria; kingdom Bacillati; phylum Actinomycetota; class Actinomycetes; order Propionibacteriales; family Propionibacteriaceae; genus Arachnia; species Arachnia sp. Next base: position 42,256 of record NZ_DBHHFZ010000003.1, on the reverse strand, counting down.
CGGTAACCGTGCGCGACAAGGTGGTCACCGGTAACCCGGTGATGCGCGTGATCTCGTCGTCGTGGATGGCGGTGCGACGGACGCGGAGGAGGTCGCTGTGATCGCCGTGCCCGGGGGTGCGGCGGGTCATGGTCACTTCTCGCAGCGACTCGATGGGCACCGGGAGGCCGTGCAGCACCGCGGCCGAGGTGTGACTGAAGACGCTCGAGTCGTGAACGTCGATGGCGGCGGCCTGGATTCGTCGGCGGTGCTCCTCGAACACGTCCGCCTGCTGCGTCGGGGCGTAAACACCGCGCCTGAGGCGCACCATTGTGCCGTCGCGGAGGTGCTGTTTGAGCTGGGCGTCGGTTACTCCCAGGGTCGTGAGATGCCCGTGGGTCCAAAGGGTTGTGCGTGTCATGCAACCATTGGACGACACGTCGACTCTGCGCTGTCAAGGGCCAGTTTTCAGCCTGTGGAAAACTCTCCCTCGGGGCTGTTCCCCGGTGCGTCGGTTTGCTGGCCTTGAGGTCGGTTTGCTGGGCTTGTTCACGTTTGCCTGCGCTGTGAGGCCAGCGAACTCGAACAAGCCCAGCAAACCCGGATTAAGGCCAGCAAACCGGGCTAAGGCCAGCGAACTGGGTTAGGGCCAGCAAACCGGGCTAAGGCCAGCGAACTGGGTTAGGGCCAGCGAACCGACGGTGGGGCCGGGTGGTGGTGGGGTCGGGTGGTGGGTGGGGTTACAGCGACGCGGCCATTCGGTGTACCGCCTCGGAGATGATCTCCTTCGACGTCGCCAGGTTGATGCGCACGAACTGGGTGGCCGACGGCGCGTAGTCGGTGCCCTGGCCGAAACGGACCTTCGCCTTCTCGAAGAAATGGAGACCCGCGTGTTCGAGGCCCAGCGGGGAGCAGTCCAGCCACGCCAGATAGGTGCCCCGCGACGGCGTGTAGGTCAGCTCCGGGATGGCGCGGTGGAGTTCGTCGGCGAAGTACTGCTTGTTCTCGTGGATCTCCGCGGAGGCCTCCTTCAGCCAGTCGCGACCCTCGGCCAGTGCCGTCGCGTGAGCCACCACCCCGAGGTAGCTGGCCGACTCCGGCACGTAACCGCTGAGACCCTTGACCACGTCGACGACCTCCGCGCCCGGGATGATCAACCCGGCCTTCAGTCCGGCCAGGTTCCACGACTTCGACGAAGACGTCACGACGAAGGCCCGCTCACCGCCCGGCACCTGGTGGAGGGGGGTGTGTTCCGTGCCCGCGAGGGGGGCGTGGATCTCGTCGCAGATCACGACGACGTCATGGGTGCCTGCCAGTTCCATCACCTTGGTGAGTTCCTCGGCGGTGTGCACCACCCCCGACGGGTTGTGCGGGGAACACAGCAGGTAGGCGGCGGGGCGTTCCTTCTCGAACGCGACCTCCAGGGCGTCGAGGTCCAGGCGCCCCGCCTCGGTGGTGGGGACCTCGACGATGCGGCGTCCCGTCTCATTGCAGACCGCCCGGAACGGCGGGTAGATCGGCGGGTTGATGACGACGGCGTCGCCGGGTTTCGTGGTCGCCAAGGTCATTTCCCGCATGCCCGTCATGACGTCGCAGGCCAGCGACATCGTGGCCGGGTCGATGTTCCAGCCCCACACGTCGGAGGCGAAGGACGCGAAGGCCTCCTGGTAGTCGGGCAGCTCCGGGTAGCCGGTGTCACCCTCGGCGACCATCCGGGAGAGGACATCCACCACCGCAGGCACCGGCCGGGCGTCCATCTCCGCGACGAACATCGGCAGCACGTCGGGCGCGAACCGGGCCCATTTGATGCTGCGGCGCCTGCGGAGGGTCTCAAGGGGGATGTCGAAGATGGCCATGGGCCGATCCTAGAGGCTCCCCGGGCGGGGCTCCCCCGAGGTGGTTGTCCCATCCGAAATTGGCTGAGCCGATCCTCACGAGCGGCAGCGAGTGGGTCGTGTCGAAACCATGGTGGGGGTGTTCGGGGTCTTGTGGTTGGGACTGGTTTTTGGCTGCCGGGGGTTTCGACTCGGGTCGCTCGTTCCTCGCGCCTCGGCTCAACCGGCTTTGGATGGGTGCTCGCGCCCCGGCTCAACCGGCTTTGGAAAGGTGTTCACGCCCCGGCTCAACCGGCTTCAGAGGGGGAGGGTGTTCGCGACCCGGTTCAACCGGCTTTGGAAAGGTGTTCGCGCCCCGGTTCAACCGGCTTTGGGAAAAAGGCGGCCCCTCGAATTGCCCGATTCGGATGTCTCACGCATACTTGATGCCGCATCGCAAGGCATTGATGGGGCCATCACCCCGGAGTTGCCGGAAGAACGGCGCAAGCTCACTAGACCCGGCCGCGATCAACAATCGAGTGGGACGCCCAGCGCGTCCAAGGAGGGTGGTACCGCGGGTTCCGGCTCGTCCCTCCGGTTCGTCCAGCCACCAACCGAGGTACCGATGAGTTCCTACAACGCAGTTCCCGCGACTGTTGATTTTCCTGCCCTGGAGCGCGAGATCATCGCCCTGTGGGCTGAACGCGACACCTTCGCGAAGTCCCTTGAGAGCACCCGAGACGGCAAACCGTGGACCTTCTACGAGGGCCCGCCGACCGCCAACGGCATGCCCGGGACGCACCACATCGAGGCCCGCGTCTTCAAGGACCTGTTCCCGCGTTTCAAGACGATGCAGGGTTACCGCGTCGACCGCAAGGCCGGCTGGGACTGCCACGGCCTGCCCGTCGAACTCGCCGTCGAGAAGGAACTCGGTTTCTCCGGCAAACCCGACATCGAGGCCTACGGGGTGGAGCCGTTCAACGCGAAGTGCCGCGAATCGGTGCTGCGGCACGTCGACGCCTTCGCCGAACTGACCCGCCGCATGGGTTACTGGGTGAACCTCGACGAGGCCTACGTCACCATGACCCCCGAGTACGTGCAGTCGTGCTGGTGGGCGCTCAAACAGATCTTCGACAAGGGCCTCCTGCAGGAGGACTACCGGGTTGCCCCGTACTGCCCGCGCTGCGGCACCACCCTGTCCGATCACGAACTCGCGCAGGGCTACGAGGACGTCACCGACCCGTCGGTCTACGTGCGTTTCCCCGTCACATCCGGCCCGCTCGCCGGCCAGACCGACCTGCTGGTGTGGACCACCACCCCCTGGACGCTGGTCTCCAACACGGCGGTCGCGGTGCATCCCGACGTCGACTACGTCGTCGGCACGCATCCCGAACAGGGCAGCCTCGTGGTCGCGGAACCGCTGTTCGACGCGGTGCTGGGCGAGGAATGGACGCGCGGCCGCTCGTTCAGGGGCTCCGAGATGGAACGCTGGGACTACCAGCGCCCCTTCGAACTGGTCGAGTTCCCCGCCCCCGCCAACTACATCGTGCTGGCCGACTACGTCACCACCTCCGACGGCACCGGCCTGGTGCACCAGGCGCCCGCCTTCGGTGAGGACGACATGCTCGTCTGCCGCGCCTACGGCCTGCCGTTCGTCAACCCGATCCGCGCCAACGGAGCCTTCGACGACACCGTGAAACTGGTTGGCGGTGTCTTCTTCAAGGAAGCCGACGCGCTCCTCGTCGACGACCTCGCCCAGCGTGGCCTGCTGTTCCGCAGGCTCGACTACCTCCACTCCTACCCGCACTGCTGGCGCTGCCACACCGCGCTGCTGTACTACGCGCAGCCGTCGTGGTACATCCGCACCACCCGCATCAAGGACCAGCTGCTGGCGCAGAACGAGGCCACCACCTGGTATCCCGAGTCGATCAAACACGGCCGCTACGGCGACTGGCTCAACAACAACATCGACTGGGCGCTGTCGCGCAGCCGCTACTGGGGCACGCCGCTGCCGATCTGGCGCAACGTCGACGACCCCACCGACCTGATCTGCGTCGGTTCCCTCGCCGAGCTCGGCGAACTGGCCGGCCGCGACCTTTCCGACCTCGACCCGCACCGCCCCTTCATCGACGACGTCGAGATTGTCCGTGACGGCGCCACCTACCGGCGCGTGCCCGAGGTGATCGACGCCTGGTTCGACTCCGGGTCGATGCCGTTCGCGCAGTGGGGATACCCGCACGTCCCCGGCTCCGCGGAGAAACTGGAGGCCAACTACCCGGCCGACTTCATCTGCGAGGCCATCGACCAGACCCGCGGCTGGTTCTACTCGCTGATGGCGGTCGGCACCCTCGTCTTCGACGAGTCCAGCTACCGCAACGTCGTGTGCCTCGGCCACATCCTCGCCGAGGACGGCCGGAAGATGAGCAAACACTTCGGAAACATCCTGGAACCCATCCCGCTGATGGAGGCCCACGGCGCCGACGCGGTGCGCTGGTTCATGGCCTGCTCCGGGTCGCCGTGGATGGCCAGGCGCGTCGGTGACGCCACCATCGCCGAGACGGTTCGCAAGGTGCTGCTGACCTACTGGAACACCGTCGCCTTCCAGTCGCTGTACGCGCGCGCCTCCGGGTGGGAGCCGGGCGCCGCGGTGCCCGCCGTCGCCGACCGGCACGTCCTCGACCGCTGGCTGGTCTCGGCCACCAACGAACTGATCCGCGACGTCACCGCCGCCCTCGACGACTTCGACACCCAGAAGGCCGGTGCGCTGCTGGCCGGTTTCGTCGACGACCTGTCGAACTGGTACGTGCGCCGCTCGCGGCGGCGTTTCTGGGCGGGCGAGGCCGGCGCGCTGGCCACCCTCCACGAAACCCTCGATGTCGTCACCCGGCTGATGGCCCCGATCATGCCGTTCGTCACGGAACGGGTGTGGCAGGACCTGTTCGCCGCCACCGACGCAGACGGGCCCGAGTCGGTGCACCTGACCAGCTGGCCCGTCGCCGACGAGTCGCTGATCGATGCCGGTCTCATGGGTGCGATGGCCACCGCCCGGCGGATCGTGGAACTGGGTCGCGCGGCCCGCGCCGAGTCGCGCATGAAGGTGCGGCAGGTGCTCAAACGGATGCTCGTGCCGACGGCGGCCCTCGAAGAGCTGAACGCGGAGCTCGTCGCCGAGGTGCGTTCCGAGCTGAACGTCCAGGACATCGCGTCGTTCACCTCCGCCGGTGATCTCGTCGATCACACGGCCAAGGGCAACTTCCGGGTCCTGGGCAAACGGTTCGGGAAACTCACCCCGAAGGTCGCGGCCGCGATCGCCGCCGCCGATGCTTCCCGGCTCGTCCGGGAACTGCGGGAACACGGCAGGTCGCTGATCAACCTCGACGGCGAGTCGCTGGAGGTGTCCGCCGACGAGGTGCTGCTCACCGAACGTCCCCGCGACGGCTGGAGCGTGGTCAACGAGCAGGGCGAGACCGTCGCCCTCGATCTGGAACTCACCCCCGAGCTGGTGCGCGCAGGCCGGGCCCGTGAGGTGATCCGGGTGATCCAGGAGGCCCGCAAGTCGTCGGGGCTCGACGTCTCCGACCGGATCCTCCTGCGCCTCGCCGCCGGGGCTGAACTGCTGGAGGCGATCCGCGAACACGCCGACCTGATCGCCGACGAGGTCCTGGCCGTCGACCTGCAACAGGGCGACGTCGAGGACCCGACCGCGGAGGAACCGGAACTCGGCCTCAAGGTGAGGATCACCAAGGCCTGAAAACCGCCGGCCCGGCTCAACCAGCTTGATCCTTGTGGAAGTTGGTTGAGCCGGCTGCGACCTCAGGCGTCGCGGGAGTTCGACGAGATGCCCGGCCTGCCCTCGTGGACGATCTTGCCGGGGTTCAGGTTGCGACCCGGGTCCACGCCCTCGAACAGCGTCCGCTGGATGAACACGCCCGCCGGGGAGATGTCCTGATCCATCCAGGGGGAGTGCTCCTCACCGACCCCGTGGTGGTGCGAGACCGTGCCGTGGCAGTCCATGAACGACTGCTGGATGGCCCGTTTGACGGCGTCGTAGGTTTCCATGGCGTTGTCGGAGTCGTCGGCGATGGCGAAGGTGAAGTACTGGCAGGCACCCGAGTGGTAGGAGTGCGACAGGTGACAGAACACCGTTCCCCTGACCCCCCGTGCCTCGATGGCCTTCAAGGCGGCGGCGACGGTTTTGGTGTGGATCTCGGCGGCGTAACGCCACGGCGTGGAGGTCTCGGAGACGTCGCAGATCATGCCGTGGTCCAGCATGAAGTCGCGGATGTAGGGGGTGTCGTACTTCTTCTGGTCGTAGAGGGTGCCCGGTCCCTTGCCGACCCCCAGCCCGCCGTTGGCGCGCACGATCTTGCCGACGAGTCCCTTCTCGTAGGTGACGTGGTTCGCGGACCCCTCGAAACCGACGAAGGCCATGGCGATCTGCTCCAGGTTCCAGCCCTTGGCCAGCATGATCTTCTCGATGCTCTTGCTGAGCAGCGACGACAACTTCGAGGAGCGTTTCCCATTGGCCATGATGTACTGCGTCTCAATGGCGTCCGAGACGCGGGCCATCATCACGGAGGCGTCGGAGGAGACGATCTGCTCGCAAGCCTTCAACCCGTCCTCGTAGGTGGGGAAGAAGTAGGCCTGGATCTCCCGCACCTCGGGGATGCGGTGCACGTTCACCCACGCGGATGTGATGATCCCCAGGCGTCCCTCCGAACCCAGCACCATCTCGCGCACGCTCGGGCCGGAGGACGTCGACGGCAGCGGCCGCAGCGACAGGACCTGGCCGGGCATCACCATTCGCAGGCCGCGGCAGATGTCGGCTATGTCGCCGTACTTGTCGGACTGCATGCCGGAGCTGCGGGTGGCGATCCAGCCGCCCAGCGTCGACCACACGAACGAGTCGGGATGGTGTCCCATGGTCCAGCCGCGGGCCTGGAGCTGTTCCTCCATGTCGGGGCCGAACACGCCCGCCTGGATGTGCGCCAGCCCGGACTGTTCGTCGATCGCGAGAACCTGGTTCATCCGTCCCAGGTTCACCGAGACCACCTGCCGCTGCTCGCCGGGTTCGGCCTCCAGGGAGGCGACGATGTTGGAGCCGCCACCGAACGGGATCACGACCGCGTCGGCCTCCACCACCGCGTCGACGATCCGCGCGACCTCACCCTCGTTGGCGGGGTAGACCACCACGTCGGGCAGCCGGCCGAACTCACCGGCGCGCACCCGCATCAGGTCGCGCACCCCCTTCCCGAAGCCGTGGACGACTCGGGTCTCGTCATCGGACTGCACGTACTTGGCGCCGGAGATCCCGACCAGCGAGTCGCGCAGCCCCGGTTCCAGCCGCGACGGCGGGACGTCCAGGTCCGAGAGCTTCGGAAGCGGGGCGACGGGGGCGTTGATGTCGACGCCGACCAGTTTCTTCACGAAGGGAGCGAACTTCGGTTTGTCGTCGTGGTGGTACGAGCGGCCCTCCTCGCCCCAACCCCACCATTTGTGCTGCTTGACGCCGTCAATCATTGGTCCTCCTGGTGATCCTGCTGGTCGGCACGGGCCCGGGCATCCTCCGCCAGGGCGGTGATCTCGGTTTTCGCCGCCTTCTCAAGAGCGGCGGTGCGGGCGTACTCGTCGAGGGTCTTGGCGCCGTAGGCGCGGGCTGTGGTGTCGTGGAGTTCGAGCACCTGGCGGCGCATCCGCTCGTTGAACTCGTGGGCGATCTCGCCGGGCAGCGGCGTCAGCGGCCGTCCGATGACGACGTGCACCACGGGACGTCCCTTGGGGAGGTGTTTCTGGCTGCTCGGCCAGGCGGCGTGCGCGCCGATCAGGGCGACCGGGACGGCGGGGATCTGCCGGGAGATGCACAGCGCCGCCACGCCCGGTTTGAACGGGCCCATCGCGCCCGTGCGGGAACGCGACCCCTCCGGGTAGATCAGCAGCGGCACCCCGGCGTCGAGAAGCGCCGCCGACATGCCCCTGACGTTGCGTTTCTTCGATTCCTTGTCCTTGCCCCGGTCGATGGGGTAGCCGTTGAAGAACAGCGACATCGGCCCGGCCTTCCACCACTTGTCGTAGAAGTAGTCGCGTGCGGCACCCGCCGCCAGGTACTTCGAGATCCGGTTCGGCAACGCCCCGTAGATCAGGGGGGTGTCCAGGTGGGAGGAATGGTTGGCGAACACCACACAGGGCGCATCCAGGCCGTCGAGGTTCGCCTTGCCGTGGACGTGGACGCGCAACAGTCGCCACATCGTCGGTTTCAGCAGCAGCATCTGCGCGGCCTGGCGGGTGGATGCATTCAGTTTGGAGGCGTGCTTGCCCGGTTTCGGGACCTTCGCCATGTCTCAGCGTTTCCTTCTGCTAGCGGACAGCTTGCGGGAGAACCAACGGGTGAACTTCCGGGGTCCATGATCCGCGATGAACAACGACACCTTCCAGCGTTTCGTCGGGACCGATTCGATACGCCCCTTCTCGACGTCCCGCAGGCACTGCCTGACCAGGTTGCCGGCGTCGATCCACACGAACGAAGGCAGGTTCTTGGAACTGATCCCAGCGCGCTGGTGGAACTCGGTGCGCACCCAGCCGGGCATCAACGTCGTCACGGTGACCCCGGTGCCGCTGAGTTCCAGCGCCAGGCCCGTCGACCAGGTGCGCGCCCAGGCCTTGATGGCGGAGTAGTTGCCGGTGAAGATTGAGCCCGAGGTGGAGGCGACGTTGATGATCCGGCCCCGGCCCCGCGCCTTCATGGCCCGGCCCGCGGCGCCGCCGAGGATCAGCATCGCCAGGCACATCACGTCCATGGCGCGTTCGTGGAGTTCGACCTGGGATGCGTCGAGCAGCGAGGCGTGCAACCCGAACCCGGCGTTGTTGACGAGCATGTCGACGGGCTCGGTCTCGGATTCGAGTCGTTGCGCAACCTTCATCACATCGTCGCGGACGGACAGGTCGGCGGGCAGCAACTCCACCTCGATGCCGTGCACCTCCGACAACTCCGCGGCGGTGGCCTCCAAACGCTCGCGATCCCGGGCGACGAGCACCAGGTCGGTTCCTCGGGCGGCCAGTTCCTTGGCGAAGGCGTTGCCTATGCCGGCGGTCGCGCCCGTGATCAGTGCTCGTGCCATGGGGCAACGCTATCCCGCCCGGGCAAGCGGTGGAAAGTGCGCCACGGGGACGATGAACACTGCGCCACCGGCCTAGTCGGGTTCCCACAACCAAGGGGCGTTCGCCTTGTCGTTTTCCCTGCCCGCCCGGTGGTCCCTCAGGCAGTGATGTCGAGAATCTCCTCCGGTGCGGCGCGGCGGGCGCGGCGCGGCGTGTCGGAGACCGGGACGGATCCGGCTTCGGTCTCGTTGGCCACACCAAAGGGGACGTGCACCGACGGGGTGCGCAGGGCCCGGTCGAGATGCTGGCGCTGGTCGTCGAAGAATATGTGGGGGTTGAGGATCTCCAGCACGGGGGCTTTCGGCAGGCCACCGAGGAAGAAGGCGTCGTCCACCTTGAGCCCCCAGGCACGGAGACTGTTCACGGCGCGTTCGTGTGCGGGCGCCGAACGGGCGGTCACCAGCGAGATGCGCAGCCGGGGTTCGTATCCCGAATCCCGCGACTTCAGCCTCGTCTCCTCCTCCTGGATGCGGTTCAGGCCCGCCAGGAAGGGGGCCAGGGGGCCGGGGGAGAGGGGGACGTCGGCCAGTTCGGCCTCGCGCAGGGCGTAGCGCCCCATGCCCTCCTGGCGGAACACACGCTCCGAGGAGTCGTCGGCCAGGACACCGTCGAAATCGAAGGCGACTCGCAGCTCCCTGCCAACCTCGGGCATTGAACTGCCGCGCAGCACCGTGCCCGCCGGGTGCCCGGCCGCCAGGGCCTCGGAGACGTCGTCGTGATTGGCCGACAGGAACAGCGACATCTCCAGCGCGGGCATGAACTCGAAGGCGGAACGCCCCTCCCGGAAGACCGCCCGGGTGATCGGCAGCCCCGCCGAGCTGATGGAACGCATCACCCGCAACCCGGATTCGGCGCTGTTGCGGGACAGCACGATCACGTCCACCGCCTCGGCCAGCACGTCGTTGAGCCCCAGGAGACGACGGATGAACGGCAACGCGGGGCCGGCCGGCAGCGGCTGGTCCAGGCGCTCCTCCTGGTGTTCGCGATAGGCGGCGACGCCCTGCTCCCGGAACACACGATCCGATTCGGCCAGGTCGAACAATGCGCTGCTCGCCACGCCGATGGTCAGCAAGGTCATGCCCGGACCTCCATTGACAAAAGAGTGGGGAAGTGCCGGCCAGAATACAGGCCGACACACCCCAAAGTTAGCTCACAGGGCAAGGCCGGAGTGTCGCTGATGGCCGCTTGGAAACCCTCTCGGAGCTGGCGGTGTCAACGCGTGAGCGCCTCCCCCCGATGAAGCTGGTTGGGCCAGCTCGTGGGCGCTCGCTGGTCGGCTCAACCAACTTCAGGAAAGACAAAGCTGGTTGAGCCAGCTCGTGGGCGAGCAGGCTCAACCAGCTTCGGGAAAGGTTTCTCAGGCCTCGATGATGCGCAGGGTGTCCTGGGCCATGGCCAGTTCCTCATTGGTGGGGACCACGAGGACCTTGACGGGGGAGTCGGGGGTGGAGATCACGCGCGGCTCCTTGGCGCGCACCTCGTTCTTCTCCTCGTCGAGGACCAGGCCGAGGTGACGCAGCCGGTTGGAGGCCTCACGGCGCACGAGGGAGGCGTTCTCGCCGATGCCCGCGGTGAACACCACCGCGTCCACCCCTCCCAGCACCGCGATGTAGGCGCCGATGTAGCTGATCAGACGGTGGATGTAGACATCCATCGCCAGGCGCGCGTCGGCGTCGCCCGCCTCGATCCGGGCCTCGACGTCGCGCATGTCGGTGTGGCCGCACATGCCGCCCATGCCGGACTGCTTGTTCAGCAGCGTGTCGATCTCGTCGATTGAATAGCCCTTGTCGGAGAGGAACTTGAAGATGCCCGGGTCGATGTCACCGGAGCGGGTGCCCATCACGAGCCCCTGCAGCGGGGTCAGGCCCATCGACGTCTCCACCGCCCGGCCGCCGTCGACCGCCGAGATGGAGGCGCCGTTGCCGAGATGACAGACGATGACCTTCAGATCCTCGACGGGGCGCCCCAGCACCTCCGCGGTCTTCTTCGACACGTACGAGTGCGAGGTGCCGTGGAAGCCGTAACGGCGCAGCTCGTACTTCCTCGCGATCTCCTTGTCGATGGCGTAGGTGTAGGCCTCGGCGGGCAGCGTCGCGAAGAAGGCGGTGTCGAAGATCGCGACGTGAGGCACGTCGGGCAGCAGCGCCATCGCGGCCTCGATGCCCGCGATCCCCGGGGGGTTGTGCAGCGGCGCCAGGGCCTGCAGCTCCACCAGTTTCGCGATCACCTCGTCGGTGATGAGCGTGGACTCCTGGAAGGTGGAGCCGCCGTGGACGGTGCGGTGACCGACGGCCCGCACCCCGTCGAGGGACGGCCCGTGCTTCCCGAAGGCCGCGACCACCGCGGCGAACGAGGCGGTGTGGTCGGGGAAGGGCTGCTCCTCGACGAACTCCTGCCCGTCGACCTCGTGCTTCAGTTTTCCGACGTCCTGCCCGATCCGCTCGACGATGCCGACCGCCAGGGGGCTCTGCGTCTCCGGGTCGAAGAGCTGGTACTTCATGGACGAGGAGCCGCAGTTGAGCAGCAGGATGTGACTTGACACGGGTACTTTCCTTGGGGATCGGTATCGGACAGGGTTCAGGACTACTTCAGGACGAGGCGGGGTTCAGTCCGTCTGGGCCTGGATGGCGGTGATGGTGATCGTCGAGACGATGTCATCCACCAGCGCGCCACGGGACAGGTCGTTGACGGGTTTACGGAGCCCCTGGAGAACGGGACCGATGGCCACCGCACCGGAGGTGCGCTGCACGGCCTTGTAGGTGTTGTTGCCGGTGTTGAGGTCCGGGAAGATGAACACCGTCGCGCGCCCCGCGACCTCCGAGCCCGGCATCTTCTTGGCCGCCACCACCTCGTCGACGGCCGCGTCGAACTGGATCGGTCCCTCCACCTTGAGTTCGGGTGCCTTCTCGCGGACGAGGTTGGTGGCCTCGCGCACGTTGTCGACGTCGGCGCCGAAACCGGAGCTGCCCGTCGAGTAGGACAGCATCGCGATGCGCGGTTCGATGCCGAAGCTGACGGCGGTCTGCGCCGAGGAGATCGCGATGTCCGCGAGCTGCGCGGGCGTCGGATCGGGGTTGACGGCGCAGTCGGCGTAGACCACCACGCGGTTGCTCATCGCCATCAGGAAGGAGCCGGAGACGACCGAGACACCCGGTTTGGTCTTCACGAACTCCAGCGACGGCCGGATGGTGTTGGCGGTGGTGTTCACCGCGCCCGAGACCATGCCGTCGGCCATGCCCAGGTGCACCATCATCGTGCCGAAGTAGGACAGGTCCGCCAGCTTCTCGCGGGCCTCCTCCAGGGTGACCCCTTTGTGGGCGCGCAGCTTCGCGTACTCGGCGGCGAACTTCTCCAGCAGTTCCGGGTCCTGTGGGTTGATGACGGTGGCCTTGGTCAGGTTGAGACCCAGCTCAGCGGCGCGGCGGGAGATGGCACCCGGATCGCCGAGGAGGGTGATCTCGGCTATGTGGCGTTTCAGCACCACGTCGGCGGCGGTCAGCACCCGGTCGTCGGTGGATTCGGGCAGCACGATCCGTTTCAGGTTCTTGCGGGCCATCTGCATCAGCTGGTGCTCGAACATGCTCGGGGTGCGGATCTCGGCGCGCGGCAGCTCGATGGCGGCCAGCAACGCCTCCTCGTCGACGTGCCGGTCGAACAGGGCACGCGCCAGCTCGACCTTCCGCGGCGAACTGGTGGCCACCCCGCTGACCTCCCGCAGTGCGCTCGCGGTGGGGAAGGTGTCGTCGTTCGTCATGCCGATGGGCAGATCCACCTCGGAGTCGCTGAGCAGCGTCGCAACCGTCTCCGGGATCTCGAAACCGCCCGTCAGCAGCAGCGACGCCAGAGGCCCGTAGGTGGCGGAACGGTGCGCCATGATGAGCGCGGGCAGCAGGTCGAGCCGGTCGGCGGGGACGATGACCGTGGCCTCCTTCTGGAGGCGCGGCAGCAGGTTCGGCAGGCTCATGCCCGCAATGATCGTCGTCAGTGCCTCGCGGTTCAGACCCTCCGGTTTGCCGCGCCACAGTTTCGCATTGACCGCCTCGAAGTGCTGGCCGACCGACGGGGCGTCGAGCACCGGATTCGCGAACAGCACCGAGACCGGGACGTCCCGGACCTCACGCAGCGCCGAGGAGAGTTCCTCGCTGATCTCGGGCTCCGCGCGGGTCGCCACGATCGCGACGACGGTGTTGTGCCGGGCCTCGAAGGTCTCGATGGCTTCCTCGGCCATCCGGCACACCTCGTCGACGGAGCGGTCGGAGGCGCGGCACACGTACAGCACCGGCGCGTTCAGGTTGGCGGCGATGAGGGCGTTGTGGTCCAGCTCGGTGCCGGAGGTGAGGTCGTCGAAATCGGACCCCACGATCACGACCGCCTCGAATCGTTCCGCCAGCGCGGAGTACTTCGCGACGATGGTGTCGATGGCGGCATCCGGGTCGTTGGCCCAGTCCTCGTAGCTGACACCGACGCTGTCCTCAAAGCTCTGGTGACGCAGGGTGTTGGTGGCCAGCAGTGCCGTCGTGATGCCGTCCTCCTTCAGGGACTGCACCAGCGGACGGAAGAAGCCGACCGAACGGACTTGGCGCGCGAACAACTCCAGCACGCCCAGAGCGATGGCGCTCTTGCTGACTTGCCACTCCGATGAAGCAATGTAAACGCATCTGGTCACGGACCCAAGCCTAGCGACTCATCGGAAAACATGCGGGTCTGGCTCTTCGAAAGAACCTCCCACACCCGCCCGCGGAATGCCCGGTCGTCTCGTTTATCGGGGAAGAAGCTGGCCCGGCACGCGCGGGCCCGGCGACTCCGGTAGCGTTGCCCTAGCCCCTTTCCGAGGGGCTTTTGACGGGAGGATAGCTCCGAAAGGAAGGCAATGTCGCGCACCGAGACCGACCTGCTTGGCGATCGTGAAGTCCCTGACGACGCTTGGTACGGCATCCACACGTTGAGGGCGATTGAGAACTTTCCCATTTCGGGGGCCACTGTGAACTCGGTCCCCGAACTGATCCGCGGGATGGTTCAGGTGAAAAAAGCGGCGGCACTGGCGAACCGCGAACTCGGTGCCCTGCCCGGCTGGGTGGCGCGGGCGATCCTCCAGGCCTGCGACGAGGTGCTGTCCAAGGGGCGGTGCATGGACCAGTTCCCGATCGACGTCTTCCAGGGCGGCGCGGGGACGTCGGTGAACATGAACACCAACGAGGTGCTGGCGAATCTGGCGCTGGAGCATCTGGGATTCTCGAAGGGCCGCTACGACATCATCGACCCCAACGACCACGTCAACCACGGCCAGTCCACCAACGACACCTTCCCGACGGGCTTCCGGGTGGCCCTCGATCACGTGTTCGGGGAGCTGTCGCACGCGGTGGAGGAACTCTCCGATTCCTTCTACGACAAGGGCGAGGAATTCGAGCGCATCCTCAAACTCGGACGCACCCAGATGCAGGATGCGGTGCCGATGACCCTGGGCCAGGAGTTCACGGCATTCGCGGTGAACCTGGAGGAGGAGTTGCGCCACCTCGACTACGCACGCTCGCTGCTGCTGGAGATCAACCTGGGTGCGACGGCGATCGGCACCGGGCTGAACGCCCCACCCGGATACCGGGAGCTGGCGGTGAAACACCTCTGCGAGATCACGGGACGCCCGTTCGTCACCGCGGCCGACCTGATCGAGGCCACCTCCGACACCGGCGCCTACGTGATGGCCCACGCGGCCTGCAAACGCCTGGCGACGAAGCTGTCGAAGATCTGCAACGACCTGCGGCTGCTGAGCTCCGGACCCCGCGCCGGGCTAAACGAGATCAACCTGCCCGCGATGCAGGCGGGCAGCTCGATCATGCCCGCCAAGGTCAACCCCGTCATCCCCGAGGTGGTCAACCAGATCACCTACAAGGTGCGCGGCAACGACTTCACCGTCGGACTCGGGGCCGAGGCGGGGCAGCTGCAGCTCAACGCCATGGAACCGGTGATCGCGCAGGCGCTGTTCGAGTCGATCCGGCTGCTCAAGTCGGGTTGCAACGTGCTGCGGACCCGCTGCGTCGACGGCATCACCGCCAACAAGGACGTCTGCGAACGCTACGTGCGGGAATCGATCTCAGTGGTGACCCTCCCCAACGACTACATCGGGCACCGGGCGGGCGACGAGGTGGGCCGGGAGGCCGCCAGGTCGGGAAAGTCGGTGCGCGACATCGTCCTGGAACGGGGTCTGCTGGACGAGATCACGGTGGATCGGCTGCTTTCCTTCGAGAACCTCTCCGGTTATTCGGGGGAACAGAAGGTCGCGAGGAAGGCCTGAGGGACGCCCAACCCGGTTCCGCAGCACTCAAACCCGGAAATGCGCCATTCCGGGCCGGAAAACGAGTTGAGTGCTGCGCAACCGGGGAAATCCGTCGGTGCCGCCTCAGCCCAGCCGCTCCCGCAGCCAGGCGATTTCCTCCGCGTGGTTCTCCGGCGGGGTTTCCAGCAGGACCGGGGCGTCGGCGTCGCGCAACAGGGTGATGAGGACCTCCGGGTCGAGCTGGCCGTGTCCCAGCGGGGCGTGGCGGTCGCGCCCGGAACCGGCCGCGTCGCGGGAGTCGTTGCAGTGGACCAGGTCGATGCGGCCGGTGATGGCCCGAACATCCTCCACCACGGTGGTCAGATCCAGGCCGGCGGCGTGCGCGTGGCAGGTGTCCAGGCAGAGCCCGACGTCGCCCAGGTTGTCGGAGCCGTCGAGGGTGGCCCACAGGTCGCGGATGGATTCGAGGTATCGCATCATCGCTTTCTTGCCGCCCGCGGTGTTCTCGATCAGGATCGGCACCTTCAAGTCGAGGCCGTCGACGCACTTGCGCCAGTTGTCGTAGCCCTGCTGCTGGTCCTCGTCGGCGGTGACGTGCCCGCCGTGGACGATCACCCCGCGCGCCCCGATCCCGGCGGCCGCGTCGATGGTCTGCTGCAGCAGTTTCCGCGACGGGATGCGGATGCGATTGTTGGTGGAGGCGACGTTTATGACGTACGCGGCGTGCACGTAGAGCCCGATCCCGGCGTCGGCGGCCTGCGACCCCAGGGCGGCGGCCCCGTCGCCGGGGACTGTGGGTTTCCTCCACGACTGCGGGTCGCCGAGGGTCACCTGGGCGATGTCCGCCCCCAGGGCGACGGCCTGCGCAATCGCGGCATCCGCGTCAACATGAGCACCGATCAGCATGGCCCCAGCCTAGGGGGTGGCATCGTGGAAGAAGATTTTGACGACGTCGTGAAAAGTTTTGTGGCGTGTACGGTACAAAATCTTTCCAAATGACATAACGACATCCTGGGGGTGGTGGGGTTTCAGGTGGTTGCCTCGCGGACGGCAGCCGCGGTCAGCAGGGCCGCGCCGACCAGGGCCGCGTCGGCTCCCAGCGACGCCGCCTCGATCCGCAGCGACTCCGTCATCAAGGGATGGCATCCGTCGTAGATGCGGGCTCGGACCGCCGTCACGAAGTGCTGCGACGAAGCCAACCCGCCGGTCAGGAACAGCGCCTGCGGATTGAAGAAACTCACCACCGAGCTGAGGACCTCGCCGAGCAGGGACCCGGCGGTGCGGATCATGGTCGTGGCCTCGGGGTCGCCGTCACGGGCCAGGGCCAGGGCATCCGCGGTGTTGGTGACCTTGATCCCCTGCTCGGCGAGCCGCGCGACGATACCCGCACCCGAGGCCACCGTCTCCAGGCATCCGGTCTTCCCGCAGGTGCAGGGCCTGTTCCCGGCCGCGTGGACCACGGTGTGGGTGACGTCCCCGGCGGCGAAGGTCGCCCCCCGGTAGAGCTGCCCCGCGATCACGATGCCCGAACCGATCGCCGTGCCCGCCTTCACCGTGATGGAGTCGCCCTCGGAGCCGAACTGGGTGCGGTGCTCCCCGAGGGCCATCGCGTTCGCGTCGTTCTCCACCACGGCAGGCACCCCGAAGCTCTCCGCGAGGGCCTCCTGCACGGGGAATCCCGCCCAGCCCGGCATTCGCGACGGCAACCGCACCGTGCCCCCGGGCTGCACCGGGCCGGGCAGTGCCAACCCCACCCCCGCCAGTTCCCCCTCGGCCGGTTGGTCGCGCAGGAGCCTGGCGAGGGAACCGAGCACCTGCTCCGGGCCGTCGGCCACCATCAGGGGCGAGGTCGTGGAATGCAGCAGCCGTCCCGTCCGGTCGGTCACCCCGAGTCGCGCGTGGTTGCCACCCAGTTCCGCCACCAGCAGATGTCCGGGGGAACGGTTGAGGCGGAGCCTGCGGCGGGGGCGTCCGCTTCCGGATGCGACCAGCCCGTCCTCTACGACGACCCCCGAGTCGATGAGCTGCCCGACCCAGGCCGAGGCGGTCGACGGGGCGACCCCCAGCAGGCGCGCGATGTCCGAACGCGACGAGGCCGACCCGTCGGCCAGCAGCTCCGTGATGCGCGGATGTGGACGTGCCATGGACTAACTTTAGCCAACGCCGAACTAAAAAGTTTTGCTCACGGAAATTTTTTGAGGACGGCCGAGTCGCGGGAACCATCCTCCCGAAGGTGGCCGATCCGGCCTGCTCGCTCGATGAGCTGGTCGTGTCGAAACCATGGTGAGGGTTTGGGTCTGGTTGCCGGGTGTGGGTGGTTTCGACTCGGGTCGCTCGTTCCTCGCGCCCCGGCTCAACCGGCTTTGGGAGGGGTGTTCGCGCCCCGGTTCAGCCGGCTTGGGGGTGGAAGTTGGTTGAGCCGACCTGCGAGCGTCAGCGAGTGGGTCGTGTCGAAACCATTTCGTGGGTGTCCGGGGACTTGTGGTTCTGTCCGTACGCCCGTCAGGTCACGGTTTTGCAACGGTGTGCCCTTCCCGTCTTGCGTCTGTCAATCTGCCTGCCCTAAGCTCACTTCCGCCAGAAAGGCACTCAACTTATTTCGAAGGAGAATTAAGTGTGCGGGATCGAGGAGAAGAGATGAAGATCAATTTCCGCAGGGCCGTCGCGTTGGCGGCAGTCACCGCGCTGGCGTTCACCGGATGCTCCAGCAAGGGAGGCGGCAGCGACACCACCGGCGCGGATGGCAAGACGAGGATCGTCGTCGACATGTGGGCCGGCGGTGAGAAGGACACCGAGGCCCTCAAGAAGCAGGTGGAGATCGCCCAGAAGGCCCTCCCCGACATCCAGATCGAGCTGCGCACCGCCCCCTGGGGTGACTTCTTCACCAAGCTCACCACCAACATGGGCACCGACAACATGGCCTGCGTGACGGGCATGAACTCGGGGAAGCTGTCCGACTACAAGGCCGGTTTCGCGGAGCTCACCGAGGCCGACCTCACAACGGCGGGACTCAAGACCTCCGACTTCGCCCCGCGAGCCACGGACATCCTCAGCGACGGTGGCACCATGTACGGCCTGCCCTTCGACATGGCCACCATGCTCACCTACTACAACGCCGACATGATCAACGCCACGGGCGCTCCCCAGCCGAAGAACGGCTGGACCTTCGATGACTTCGAGGCCACCGCCACCGCAGCCACCAAGGACGGCAAGCACGGCTTCGGTATCGGCATGGGGGACTTCCAGTGGCAGGCCCTGCCGATCGCCAAGTCCGGCACCCAGCCGGTGACCGCCGACGGCAAGTTGGACATCGCCAACCCGGCCTTCGTCGAGGCCTCCACCTGGTACGCAGGCCTGGTCACCGAGAAGAAGGTTGCGTTGCCCGTCGGATCGGCCTCCGACGCCGGCTGGGGCGAGGAACAGTTCTCCAACGGCAACGCCGCGATGGCCGTTGACGGAACCTGGAACGCCAGCAGCTACATCAAGAACGACGCGGGCTTCAAGGTCGGCATGACGAACCTGCCCGCACCCGCTGGTGGCAAGGCGACCGGGCTGATCCTCGGCTCGGGTTACGGCGTCGCCAAGAGCTGCAAGGACAAGAACGCGGCCCTGAAGGTGCTGGGAGCCCTGCTCAGCAAGGAGGCCCAGGACCACGTCGCCAGCTCCGGTCGGTCCTACCCGGCCCGCGTCGAGTCGCAGCCGCTGTACTTCAACTCCATCGACGAGCAGTACCGTGACGTGGTCAAGCAGGCCTTCGACGCCGCCTTCGCCAACGTCGAGGCGCAGCGCGTCTCCCCGAACTGGTCCAAGGTCAACTCCTACATCCAGCCCGAACTGGTGAGCGTCTACAGCGGAGCCAAACCGATGTCCGAGGTGCTGAACGCCGCTCAGCAGCAGTTCCAGCAGTGATGGAGAAAGGGTCCTGAATGTCCTCCCCCAGAAAAGGGGCCCTTCGCAGGGCCGAGGCTCGCCAGGCGTTGGGTTTCGTCAGCCCGGCCCTGCTGGGCCTCGGCCTGTTCACGCTCTTCCCGGTGGGCCTGTCCATCGTCATGAGCCTGTTCAACTGGCCCACCTTCGGTGCGCGCACCTTCAACGGGCTCGGTAACTACATCAAGCTGTTCACCGTCAGCCCGGACTTCTGGCCGGCGATGCGCAACACCTTCGTGTTCGCCATCACCTACGTCCCCATCAACATCGCCCTGTCGCTCGGGCTGGCGGTGGCGCTCAACTCCCGTATTCGCGGGCGTGGGGTGCTACGGGTGCTGTTCTTCATCCCCGTGGTCACCCCGATGGTCGCGAACATCCTGGTGTGGAAGATGCTGCTGCAACCCAAGGGTGCGCTGAACGGCATCAGCGAGGGACTGTTCAACCACACCCTGCCCAGTTTCCTGGCTGATCCGTTCTGGGCGATGGTCATGGTGGTGACCATGTCGGTGTGGCAGGGCCTCGGCTACAACATGCTGATCTTCTCGGCGGTGCTGGAGCAGCTTCCCGACAGCGTCATTGAGGCGGCCCGCATCGATGGCGCGACGGGGGCACGCCTGTTCTTCCGTGTGACGCTGCCCATGATCTCCCCGGCCGTGTTCTTCGCCACCGTGATGACGATGATCGGTTCGCTGCAGGTCTTCGCCCAGCCGCAGCTGCTGACCGGCGGCGGCCCCGGCAACTCGACCCAGCCGATCGTCCAGTTCATCTACAACAATGGCTTCCGATTCCAGGACCTCGGGCTGGCCGCCGCGGCCGCCTGGATCCTGTTCGCCGTCATCATCGTCCTGACGGCCCTGCAGTTCCAGGTGCAGAAGAAGTGGGTGCACTATGAGTACTGATACCAGCAAGAAGGGCGGCTCCCGGGCCGGGGCGGGGCAGGCGGAGAAAACGCTGCGCGCTGCGAGCGCCGATACCAGGAAGAAGGGCGGTGGTGGCCGCTCGGTGCTCGCCCACATCAGCGTCTACGTCGCCGCCCTGATCTTCGCGTCGCCACTGATCTACGCGCTGTTCTCCGCGATGAAACCGAACAACGAGATGTTCACCTCCCCGCCGCGGCTGGTCGGGTCGCAGATCAAGTGGACGAACTTCATCGAGGTGTTCACCTACGGCCCGTTCGTCACCTACATGCTGAACTCGCTGTTCGTGTCGGTGGCCGGGACGATCCTGGTGCTGATCGTCTCCTCCGCGTCGGCGTTCGCCTTCGCCCGGCTCCGCTGGAAGGGTCGCGACGCCGTGTTCCTGCTGTTCCTGGCCACCCTCATGGTGCCCGCGGAGGTCGTGATGATCCCGATGTACACCCTGATGGACTGGTTCGGGTGGATCAACAGCTATCAGGCCCTGATCATCCCGTTCGCGTTCAGCGCCTTCGGTACCTTCCTGCTGCGCCAGTTCTACCGGGGAATTCCCTTCGAGCTGGACGAGGCCGCCCGGGTCGACGGTGCGGGGGCGTTGCGCATCTACCTCAACATCATTCTGCCCCTGTCGCGTTCCGCGATCGCGGTGCTGGCCGTGTTCACCTTCCTGGGCTTCTGGAACTCCTACCTGTGGCCGCTGATCGTCACCGTCGACTACTCCACCCTCGGCACCCTGCCGGTGGGCCTGGCGACGTTCTCCACGCAGCAGGGCACCCGATGGGACCTGCAGATGGCCGCCGCCGTGATCTCGATGGTGCCCACCACCGCGCTCGTGATAGCGCTGCAGAAGCACCTCGTGAAGGGCATCGCCTTGGCCGGGCTGGGTGGTCGCTGATGCTCAGGATCCCGTCGCCGGATGATGAGTTGCGCGGCCCCGTGGTGGCCGGCATCGACATCGGAGGCACCAAGATCACCGCGGTGCTGGCGGACGTCGACGGCAACATCCTGGCCTCCGACACCACCGCCTCGGGGCGCGGCGGTCAGGCGCTGATCGACGCCGCCGCGGGCCTGGTGACCCGCATCGAGGCCTCTTCCGGGCTGCGGGCCACAGCCGTGGGTGCCGGTGCCGCGGGGGTGATCGACCCCGACTCGGGTGAGGTGTTGGCCGCCTCCGGGATCTTCCCCGACTGGCGGGGCCGCCGTCCCGCCGAGGCCATCGCCGACCTCACCGGACACCCCGTGAAACTGGTCAACGACGTGAACGCGTTCCTGTGCGGGGAGGCCCGCTGGGGTGCGCTGCGCGGCGTCAGCGACGGCTTGGCCATCATGCTCGGCACCGGGGTCGGTGGTGCCCTGCTGATCGGGGGACGCCCCCACCACGGGCCGCGCGGCGGCGCGGGGGAGATCGGGCACACCCCCGGTTATCCCGGGCACCGCTGCACCTGCGGGGGAGTGGGGCATCTCGAAACCCTCGCGTCGGGGCGTTCCCTCGGCCTGCGCTATGCCGACCTGACGGGGCGGACCGGACTGACCGGGGCCGATGTCGCGACCGCCGCCAGAAAAGGTGACACCGCCGCCGTCGAGGTGTTCACCCGCGCCGCGCAGGCCCTGGCGCAGGGCATCGTCGTGGCCACCACCCTGCTCGACCTGACCGATGTCGTGGTCGGGGGAGGGGTGACGGCGGCCTGGGACCTGCTCGGACCGCTGCTCACCGAGGCCCTGGCCGCCGACCCGCCCGTCACCGTGCCGATCCCCGGTGTTCACCGCGCCACCCTCGTCAACCCCGCCCTCGGGGCCGCCGCCCTCGCTCTCGACCTGAAGGAAGCCGTTTCATGACCACAGCCGCCGACATCTGGTGCCCGCCCCTGCCGCCCGCCGCCGACGGGGGGATTGCCCGGCCGAGGATCGCCATCGCCGGCATGTCGATCGAGTCCAGCACCTTCTCCCCGCACCTGAGCGGCGACGAGGCGTTCACCCGCCGCGAGGGCGACGAACTGCTGTCCTACTATCCGTTCCTCGAGGCGGGCCGGGAACTCCGGGAGGTCGTCGACTGGGTGCCGCTGCACCACGGCCGGTCCCTGCCGGGTGGAGCGGTCCGCCCGGAGACCTACCAGGACATCAAGGCCCGCATCCTGGAGCTGGCCGCCTCCGAGGGGCCGTTCGACGGGCTGCTGCTCGACATCCACGGCGCGATGAGCGTCGTCGGGATGCGCGACGCGGAGGGCGACCTGGCCACTGCGCTGCGGGAGGTGATCGGCCCCGACTGCCTGGTCTCGGCCACCCTCGACCTGCACGGCAACGTCTCCGCGGCCCTCGTCGACCAGGTGGACCTGATCACCTGCTACCGCATGGCCCCGCACGAGGATGTGATGAACACCAAGGAACGTGCGGCCTGGAACCTGATCGCCCGGCTGCGTTCCGGGATCGGGGCGGATGTCGCCGCCAGGCGGCCGTGGAAGGCATTCGTGCCCGTTCCGCTGCTGCTGCCCGGCGAGAAGACCTCCACCCGCGTGGAACCCGCGGCCTCGATCTACGCCCGCGTACCGGAGATCGAGGCCCGTGACGGGGTGATCGACGCGGCCCTGTGGGTCGGTTACGCATGGGCCGACGAACCCCGCTGCCAGGCCGCCGTCGTCGTCACGGGCGATGACCGGGAGGCCATCGCCGCCGGGGCCTCGGAGCTGGCCGAGGCCTGGTGGGCGGCCCGCGACGAGTTCTGTTTCGTCGGCCCCACCGACACCCTCGACGGTGCCCTGGCGACGGCGCTCGCCAAGGACGCACCCAGGCCCTTCGTGATCTCCGATTCCGGTGACAACCCCACCGCGGGTGGTGCCGGGGACGTGTCGTGGACGGTGCGTGAACTGCTGGCCCATCCCGGCCTGACCGACGGGGGCCGCGTCGTGATCCACGCCTCCACCTTCGATCCCGGGGCCGTCGCGGCCTGCTTCGATGCCGGGGTCGGCGGGGCGGTGGATGTGCGGGTCGGCGGGAACGTCGATGCGGTCGCACCACCCGCCGAGGTGCGCGGGGAGGTGTTCTCCCTGGCCGAGGGAGATCCCGTCGCAGGCCGCCAGGCGGTGGTCAGATGCGGGTCGGTGCACGTGATCATCACGGAACGCCGCAAACCCTTCCACCTGCTCGACGACTTCCGTCAGCTCGGTCTGGAACCCGAGGACGCCGATGTCGTGCTGGTCAAGATCGGCTACCTGGAGCCGGAGTTGTTCACCCTGGCGAAGGCTTGGGTCATTGCCCTCACCCCCGGTGGTGTCGACCAGGACCTGCTGCGGCTCGGGCACCGCAATCTCAAACCCGGGACCTGGCCCTTCGACCGCTCCAATCCCGACCCGGACCTGACCCCGGTGATCACCCGGCGAGGTGCCGGATGCTGAACTTCGACGAACGCACCGGCCCGGCCCTCGGGGTCGACTACCCGGATGTCACCGTCCCCGACTGGTACCGCGACGCCAAGCTGGGTGTCTTCATCCACTGGGGCATCTTCTCCCTGCCGGCCTGGGCCGAACCCCACGACGGGCGGGTGCCGGTCGAGGACGCCTACGCGCGGCACCGCTACGCCGAGTGGTACGGCAACACCGTGCGCATCCCCGGGTCGCCCTGCCGTGCCCAGCACGTCGCACGGTTCGGGGAGGGCACCAGCTACGAGGACCTCGCCGACCGGTGGCGTCCCTTCGACCTCGACGCCGATGCCATGATCCGGGCCGTGCTGCGTTCCGGGGCGCGCTACGTGGTGCCCGTGACGAAGCACCATGATGGTTTCTGCCTGTGGGACACCACCACCACCGGATTCAACGCGGCCCGGCGGGGTCCGGGTCGCGACCTGATCCGGCAGTTCGCCGACGCGACCCGGGCCGCCGGGGCGCGGTTCGGGGTGTACTTCTCCGGGGCCCTCGACTGGCACGTCTCGGACCTGCCACCCATCCAGTCCGACCGCGACCTGTTCCTGCTGCGCCGCAACGACGAGGGGTTCGCGCGCTACGCGGCGGCACAGCTGACCGAGCTGATCGACCGTTTCCGACCGTCGGTGCTGTGGAATGACATCGAATGGCCCGACGGCGGCAAGGGAGACGACGGATTCGGGGTCGCGGCGCTGTGGCGGCACTATCTGGAGACGGTGCCCGACGGTGTCGTCAATGACCGCTGGGGGGTGCCCGCTCACGGGTTCCTGACCCGCGAGTACAGCGAGGTCGACGGGGTTCAGGAGCAGGTCTGGGAGGCCACCCGCGGACTCGGCCTGTCCTTCGGCTACAACGCCGAGGAGGACGACACCCACAGTCTGGATGCCGCCGGGCTGATCCGCTACTTCGTCGACGTCGTCGCGAAGAACGGCAACCTCTTGATCAACGTCGGTCCGCGGGCCGACGGGTCGATTCCGCAGCTCCAACAGCGGGCCCTCGACGGATTGGGGGCTTGGCTCGAGGTCAATGGGCCGGCGATCTTCGGATCGCGGCCGTGGAGACGCGCCGCCGATGGGGAAGTCCGCTACACCGTCGTCGACGGGGTGGTCCATGCATTCCTGCTGTCCCCCGCTTCCGGGGAACTGCGACTGCCCGCTGAACTGGCGCAGGCGGAGTCGGTGGCCTGGTTGGGGGCGGGTGCGGCGCTGGTTGCAGGTGGCGTCGCATCCGTCCCGGAATCGCTTCGTGCGCAACCGGTCGCGGTGGCCGCGATTCCGATTCATTGAAGTGCAATGAACAATGCAGAGGGGCCCGGATTGACCGGGCCCCTCTGCACGCATCGTTGATCTGCGCGGAAACGCCTGTTTCGTGACCGCCAGAAACTCGCAGGGTTTCCCTGCCGGACCGTCGGTGCACGTGTCTGGTCTGTTGGCCGGATGCGCTGCGCCAGCAGCGCTTGGGAGGCCGGAACACATGGGCATCCTTGAGCTCCGGGACGACCAGCATGCCAATCGATGAGGCCCTGGAAAGCCTCCTGTGCGGGTCATGAAAAACCTTCTGCCTCCCACCCCGGGGGTGGGAGGCAGAAGCAGCTCAGGGCCGGACCGTGGATCCTCTCAGCTGCCGGTCCTGGGCAGGCCCGGTTTCTTGGCCGGGATGCTCGGACCGGGCGGGGGAGTGGTCACCGAGGGGGTGGGAGACGGGGTCACCGAGGGGGTCGGCGACGGGGTCACCGAGGGGGTCGGGGAAGGACTCGGCGACGGGCTGGGAGAAGGACTCGGAGCCTTCGCGGGGGCCCAGCTGACCTCGCCCCGGGAGGTGACGGTGACCTGCTTGGTCTTGGCGATGACCAGGGTCTGCCAGCGCCCGTTCCGGGCGACCAGGAGGTTGCTCGTGTGGCTGTCACCGGTGAGGCTGGCGGTGATGTCGGCCTTCCCCGCGGGTGCGCCGGCGGGAACCTTCAGGAACAGGTCCGTCCCGGTGGGAACCGCGGAGAGATCCACATCGTTGCCCTGGGCGTCCACCAATGGGTAGGGGAGCGCGGCCAAGGAGACGGTCTGCTGGGTGGCGGTCAGGCGAATCGGACCGACCAGCTTGCCACTGGTTCCGGGAGTCTTGGGGACGGTGACCTCCACGCTCGGGCCGGAGTTCTCCGGAAGGCCGGTGTTGGCCGGTCCCAGCAGGTAGTCGTACAGCTTCTTGATGCGCTGCGCCCGATCGGAAGTGGTGTCGTGCTTGGGATCCTCCCATTGGTGCAGGCCGTTGAAGGTGAAGTTGTCGGTCAGGTGCCAGATGGCGGCCTGGGTGGCGGTGATGGCCTCCCTGTCGGTCAGTCCGGGAACGCCGGCGGCCGCCGCCACCTGGGCGACATCGGTCTTCGGATAGCTGTGGTGAATGATCCAGGAAACCTTCGAACGCACCTGCGGGTTCTTCGCGAATTCATTGCTGCCGGGGAAGGCCGAGAAATCGGTTTGTTTCATCTCGCCGCCCCATTCGGAATTGACGTCGAGCTCAATGCAGTAGGCCAGGATCTTGCCGCCCTTGTCGTCGGTGTGAACGGTCAGCAGCTGGGTTCCCAGCGCACCGTCACGGTACAGGTCATGGCCATAGACGAGTTCGGAATCCCTCCCGAGTTTCGGGTATCCGGGCTGGTACTCGTCGGCCCTGGCATTCGGCGTCCCGACCGCCAGGACGGTGGCCACGAACGCGGCGATGACGGCCAGGAATCCTCTGGCAAATCTGCTTGCGGAGAATGTTCCCACGCCTTGTTTCCTCCTTCTTGCCATTCCGGCGTCCCAAGGTGATTTAAGACGCAAGGAGTTTTGGCTTCTCGAAAGTTAGCGCAAGACAGTGGGATTGTCACATCGGGGTTGCAATTCGGTCGGTCCGCCGAATGCCCGGGCATGGCGAGGGGTGTGGAAAGGGGCCGGGTATCGCCCGGCCCCTTGTCCTTGGAGGGTGATCAGAAGGTGCCGGTCCTCGGCAGACCCGGCTTCTTGGGGGTGGTGGGTTTGGGGGTCGCCGACTCGGACTTGGACGGCTTGGGGGCCGGCGTGGAGTTGGACGGCGTGGGGCTCGGGGTCGGGGTCGTCTCCTTGGGGGCGGCGTTCCACTTGAGCACGGCGGAGGCCTCGACGGTGATTTCCTTGTTGGAACCGATGATGATGGTCTGGCTGTGCTTTTCGGGGGTGGCGTCCTTCGAGATCAGCAGCTTGCCGGCGTAGACGCTACCGGTGGCGGAAACCTTGAACTCCTGCTCACCCGCCGGGGCGTCGGCCGGAACCTTGAGGAATAGATCGACGCCGGTGGGAACGGCGTTCTTGTCGACCGCCTTGCCGTCCTTGTCGACCAGGTCGTACTTGAGTTCGTTGGTCAGCTTGACGGTGGCCTGGTTGGACTCGAAACGGATCGGGCCGATCGGGTCGCCCGCCTTGAAGGTGCCGCTGCCGCCCTTGATCTCAACGGTGGGTTTGGCGGTTTCCTTCAGACCGACGTTATTCTTGCCGGTCAGGTAATTGTAAAGCTTTTCGACCCGCTCGCCAGCCGCCTTGTCGGCGCCCTTCAGACCTTTGTACGCGAAGTCGTTGGTGAAGTGCCAGATGGCCGCCTGGGTGGCGGTGATGGCGTCCTCCTTGGTCAGGCCCGCGACACCAGAGGCCTCGGAGACCTTGGCCAGGTCGACCTCCGGGTAGCTGCGCTGGGCGATCCAGGCGACCTTGGCCTGAACATCCGGGTTGTCCTTGAACTTGTTCTTGCCCGGGAAGTCCTTCCAGTCGCCGACCTTCAGGTCTGTTCCGTACTGGATGCTGACGTCGAGTTCGATGCAGTAGGCCTTGATGTTGCCTTCTTTGGCCGGGCTGGTGTGCACCGTGAACAGCATGGCGGGAAGGGCTGTGTTGTTGTAAACAAGGTTGTGGCCGCGCTCGGCCTCAGCCGCGGATCCGAGCTTCGGGTAGCCCTCGGGGTAGGTGAAGTCGTCCGCGTGTGCGGTCGGGGCGCCGAAGGTAAGGACGGCCGCCAGCGAGGTGGCGGCGAGTGCCAGGAACTTACGCGTCCTGGTCCGTGATGAAGCAGCCTTCATGGGTTCCTCAATTCTTTAGGGCTTCACGGCCCGTGGACAGGCCGCTTATGCGCCTCCCCACAGGGTCGCTGCGCGAACTATAACCCATGCGGCTGCACTTTAGAGAGGGAGGGTGGGTAATGTACCTCCCAACGGGCATAGTGCCTAGTGGGAGCGCTTTCGCTTTGGTTAATTGAAAAGTCTGCTGTTTGCGGTCAGGCGTGTTGCGGCCGGGCGCGGGGGGCCCTGGCCAGCGGGTTGGGCCGAAAGTAGTACGGGAAAATTTCAACTATCGATCCCCCCGGTTCCGGGTGGACGGATTGGTGGAGGACAGAGGCACGCGAGAAGGGGCCGGGTATCACCCGGCCCCTTCTTCTGTCTCCGGAGGTTGATCAGTCGCCGGTTCTCGGCAGCCCCGGCTTCTTGGGGGTGGGCTTGGGGGTGGTCGCCGTCGGCTGGGTCGGCTTTGCCGTTGGTTGGGTCGGCTGTGCCGTCGGCTGGGTCGGCTGTGCCGTCGGCTGGGTCGGTTGTGCCGTCGGCTGGGTCGGTTGCGCCGTCGGCTGGGTCGGTTGCGCCGTCGGCTGGGTCGGCTGTGCCGTCGGGGCGCTCGGCTTGGGGGTGGACCATGTGATCTTGCCCTGGGCGTTGACCGCGATCTCCTTGGTGGAGACGGTGATGATGGTCTGGCCGTGGTCGCCCCCGATTACGGCGTTCTTGGTGATGAACAGCTTGCCCGCCTGGACGGTTCCGGTGGTGGTGGCCTTGAACTCCTGTTCACCTGAGGTCATGTTGGCCGGCACCTTGAGGTACAGGTCGGTGTTGGTGGGAACGGCGTTCTTGTCAACCGCCTTGCCATCCTTGTCGACCAGTTCGTACTTGAGTTCGCTGGTCAGCTTGACGGTGGCCTGGTTGGACTCGAAGCGGATCGGGCCGACCCTGCCCTCGGTCTTGGCTTCGTTGAGGGCGAAGGGGAGTTCGCCACCCTTGATCGTGATGGCGGGGTGGGCGGGCTCCTTCAACCCGGCGTTCTTCTCGCCGGTCAGGTATTTGAACAGCGCCTCGACGCGGCTCTGCGTGGCCTGGTCGCCTTCCTGCAGGCCCAGCCACCTGTACTCGTCGGGGTTGGTGAAGTGCCAGATGGCTGCCTGGGTGGCGGTTATGGCTTCCTTTTCGGTCAGGCCCGAGACGCCAGAGGTCTCGGCGACCTTGGCCAGATCGGTTTGGGGGTAGCTGTTCTGGGCGATCCAGGCGACCTTGGCCTGGACATCCGGGTTGTCCTTGAACTTGTTCTTGCCCGGGAAGTCCTTCCAGCCGCCGATGCGCAGGCTGGAGTCATAGCGGATGTCGACATCGAGCTCGATGCAGTAGGCCTTGAAGGCGTCTTCCTTGTTCGCCGAGGTGTGCACGGTGAACAGGTGGGGCGTGACGTGCCCGGTCCAGATTTTGCCGTCCTTTTCCTTCTTCTCGACGGTCAGTCGGAAGCCGGGCACGCTCTCGTCGCTCGTTCCGACCTTCGGGTGGCTGTCCGCTGGGTTGGCCGGGTGGTCGTCGGCATGTGCCGTTGGCATGCTGAAGGTCAGGGTTGCCGCGAGGGCGGCGGCGACTGATGCCAGGAGCTTCCGAGCCCCGGCGCATGATGAAGCAGCTTTCATAAAACTTCCTCAATTCTTTAGGATTTTACAACCCGCGGTTGGGGTCAGCTGCCCGTCCAAGGGGGTGCTTCGTGAAGCATAACTCACGGGGGTGAACTTTTGTGAGGAGAAATCTCGGGGAGTGAACTTCCCGGTGTCGTTCCCGGTGGAGCCGCGCTCACCTTGGTTAATTGAATTATCTAGTTTTTATTGCCCTAGTTCCGGGTCGCGGTGACAAAGCGAGTCGGGGTCGCGATTCTCGCCGGAGATGGAAAATTAAATCACCGGTTGAAATCGTGACCCCTTGTGATCCCGGGTCATTCACCCCCGTCGCGAGGGACCTGGCACACGAGGGCCTCGTAGGGTTCCATCGGGCCGGAGCGGTCCTTGGCGGTGCCCGCGACGATCTCGAGATTTCGTTCGCGATGGCGTCGCCGCAGGGGATGGCCCGACAGGTTCACCTCGATGAACCAGCGCTCGCCGTCGTGCTCCCGGAACCAGGCGAAGTAGTCCTTGACATCGGCGTCGATGAAACGGATCGAACCCAGGCTCAGCGTCGGGTTGGAGCGGCGCAGCCAGATCAGGCGGCGGTAGTAGCGCAGCACCGAGTCGGGGTTGTGCTCCTGGGCGGCGACGGAATATCCCACCGAGTCGTCGAAGGCCTTGATCCAAGGAATGCCACGCGTGAACCCCCAGTGCTCGTCGCGGTCCCAGCGCATCGGGACGCGGGCGTGGTCGCGGGAACCGGCCATGATCTTTCCCCAGGCCCCGGGGCCCTCGGCGGCCAGGAGGTTCAGCGATTCCACGTCGCGCAGCGCCGACTCGTCGGGGAAGTCCTGGTTGATGGCCCCGATCTCCTGGCCCTGGAAAATGAACGGGGTGCCGCGCATGGTCAGCAGGATCGTCGCCAGGGCCTTGCCCAGCTGGTCGCGGAACCGGGGGTCGGGGTTGACCTTGGAGATCATGCGCGGGTTGTCGTGGTTCTCGAGGAACAGGCTCATCCAGTCGTCGGAGCCAAGCCGGGACTGGTAGTCGATGTAGTAGTGCTTCAGGAAGTTCAGGTCGTAGGCGTACTCGTCCCAGCGCACGTGCCCCGGGGTCTCCAGGTGGTCGAAGCTGAAGACGAGGTCCAGCTCACCTCGCTGGGAGCTGGTGAGCAGCCGGGCCACCTCGACGCCCGCGCCCGGGGTCTCGCCGATCATGATGGGAAGGGCATCGGCCCCCGGCGCCTCGTGGCCCGGTTCCACTTCCGTCCGGGTGAAGGCCTCACGACGCAGCTGAGCCAGGTGGTCGTGCAGGTGCGGGCCGTGGAAGTAGTGCTCCACGCCCGTGAAACCCATCACCTGGCCGACGGTGGCGTTGCCGTCGGGCAGGCCGTCGCGTTTGGAGATGTAGTTGATCACGTCCAGGCGGAACCCGTCGATGCCCTCCGCCAGCCAGAACTGCACCACGTCGACCACCTCGCGGCGCACGGCCGGGTTGTCCCAGTTGAGGTCCGGTTGTTCGGGAGTGAACAGGTGCAGCACCCATTTGTCGCCGATGCGGCGCCAGGCGGGGCCGGAGAAGAACGACGTCCAGTTGTTGGGTGGGGTCTCGGGGTCGCCGTCGCGCAGGAAGTAGTAGTCGCCGTGCGCGCCCTCCGGGTCGGCGATGGCGTCCTTGAACCACGGGTGCTCGTCGGAGGTGTGGTTGACCACCAGGTCGAGGATGATGCGCATCCCGCGTTCGTGGCAGGCGGCGATCAGGCGCCGCAGGTCGTCGATGGTGCCCATCTCGTCCATGACGCACCGGTAGTCGGCGATGTCGTAGCCCATGTCCTTGTTGGGGGATGTGAAGATGGGCGAGAGCCACAGGCAGTCGATGCCCAGGTCGTCCAGGTAGGGCAGCTTCGCCAGGATGCCGGGCAGGTCGCCGATGCCGTCGCCGTTGCTGTCCGCGAAGGAACGCGGGTAGATCTGGTAGAAAACGGCCCGCTTCCACCACGTGGCGGCGATGGGCCCGTCGAGGCGGGGAGGTGACTCGGGGCAGTCGGCCAGCAGATCGACGAGGGTGTCGACGAAGCCGGGGCCGAACATGCGTCCCAGCAGCCTGTCGAGCTGTCGCAGCCGCAACCGCGACACCAGAGGGTTGCGCACCCACGTGGCGCTGCGCCCGGTCTGCAGCAGCATCTTGTCGATGATGTCGCGTCCGAGCGGATGGGCGTAGATCTCGGCGACGGTGGCGTTGCGATCGAGTTTCACGGGTCAATGGTGCCGTGTTCCGCTGCGGGCCGGGAAGGGGTTGCGCGGGAAATCCCACCCGTTTGTCGCAAATTTGGGGGACTCCGCATTCCGGGAAGGGGCAGGGGCTAGGTTTCAACCATGAGAAAACTACGCAGAATCGGCATCGTCGCCTTGATCCTGCCTCTCGTCCTGGCACTCAGCTCCTGCATCCGGATGCATCAGGAGATCAACGTGAGCAGTCAGGACAAGATCGAGGTCAAGGCTGACTTCGGGGTGCTGAAAGAACAGGCGGGATCGGGCGGTATCAAGGATCCCAATGGGATTTGTCAGCGCGGAACGAGCTCGACCAATCTCCCCGGCGACCTCAAACAGGAGGGCTACCAGGACGACAAGTACATCGGCTGCCGGCTCTCCGGCACCGCCAAACTCTCCGAGGTCAGCTACCTCAGCTTCGACGAGTCCAGCAAGCAATGGACCTTCCACATGCCGGGCGGCGGAACGCAGGGGGCCAGCGCAAGCATGTTCACCGACTTCGAGGTCAAGGTGAGCTTCCCGGGCAAGGTCCTCACCGCCAGCGGCAAGGGGGAGATCTCCGGCAACACCGTCAGGTGGAAGGACCCCGCCGATCTGGCCAGCTCCGAAGGCCTGAAGGCGACCGCCAGCAACGATCCCGACCTGACATGGCTGTGGATCGTGCTCGGGGTCGTCGTGGTGGGCGGCGGTGTGGCCGCATTGATCCTGGTGCAGCGCGGCAGGGCGAAGGCGGCAGGTCCTGGTCCTGGGCAGCCCGGCCCGCAGGGTGGATTCCAGGGTCCGGTCAATTTCCAGCAGCCCGGCCAGCCGGGGCAGCCGGGTCAGCCTGGCCAGAGTCCTTGGCGGTGAGATGCCGCGGTGAGGGGCCGGGCGGTGCCGCCCGGCCCCTTTTCTGTCGGTGGCGATCGCTAGGGTCTCGGACATGACTGAACTGAACGCCCAACCCGAAGGGCTGAAAATCCCCGCCGAGCTGCTCGGGGGCGTGATCGATCCCGAACTCGAGGAGCACATCCGCGACATGATCTGGATGCAACTCGTGAGAGGGGATGACGACATCAACGACCATGCCCAGGAGATCGCCTGTGCAGTGGAGGATGAGAAGGACGAGGAGGGCGGTGGCACGCTGTCCGAGGCGCAGTGCCGCGCCATCGCCCAGTACCTGATCGATGCGCGCCGCACCCAGCAGGCGGGATTCGGGGAGGTGCCTGCCAGCAATCTGGACCGCGCCTTCGAGGCACTGCGGAGGGCCCATGTCGTCGCGGAGCAGGATTTCACCTGCTGTGGCACCTGCGGGCATGCGGAGATCGAGGGCGACCAGGACGACCTGGGGTACGTGTTCTTCCACCAGCAGGACACCGAGAACCTCGTGGAGGACGGCAGCACCTGCCTCGACTACGGCATCTTCTGGCCCGCCCACATCAGCGAGGAGGAGTACAACGCTTTGAGCAACTCCCAGCGCGAGGAGCTCTACGAAGCCACGACCATCAACCTGATGAAGACCGTTGTCATCCCGATCCTCCAGGAACACGGCATGGGCGTCAGCTGGAACGGGAACATGGACACCCGCATCCTCATCACCGATGTCGAGTGGTACGTCCCGCTGCCTCCGGCGTGAGAAACGGCGGGTCCGGGACCGCTCAGCCGGGGAAGGGCCCCAAGGGTTCGGGGCGAAGTTTCTCCGCCAGGGCCGGTGGCAGGGCCAGCAGTTCCGGCTGGTTCAGCTCCTCGGGCATGATCCACGGGGTCCTGCCGGTACGCGGCTGGGTGGTGCGGCGGAGCCGCTCGCCGTCACTGACCAGCCAGTTCGTCCAAACCCGCGACACCAGACCGGCCAGTTCCAGGGCGCGGTCCTGGCAGGTCTCCGGCCAGCTCTCCGGGAGTTGCGGATCCGCGGGGAAGGTGGGTTCCACCAGCTTCTGGCTCCTGCGGGAGGCCACGTAGGAACGCACGGCCTCGACGATGGCGCGCTGGTGGGTGCGGGTGGCCTCCATGAACTCCCCTAGCAGCTCCGTCGGATGCCCGTCGCTGATCGGCAACCCGGACAGGTCGCTGCCGGGGGTGGAGATGACGACGCGGTCGCGGGTCAGCGAATGCACCTTCTTCAGGGCGTGTTCGTCGGCCAGGTTCACCACGACGGCGTTCGTGCTGGACGCCTCGTCGGGATCCGTGCGACTGACCAGCCAGATCGCCACCGTATCCGGGCGCCGATCCACCGCGGCGAAACCGAGCATGTTGCCTCCTGGGGTTTGTGCGCCAACCCTAGTCCGCAGGGGCGTGCGGCCGCGAAATCGGGACGGTTCAAGCCGGTGAATTGAACACGGACATGGTTCTTGGCGGCGGTCTCTGACAAACTGGCACCGTGAGTTCAAACCCCCTGACATCGGAGGACCTGCTCCGGTGCCGTCGCGTCCTGGACGAGGCACTGGCCGCTGACAAGCTGGATTCCGCGCAATACCGGACGCGCATCCGAGCAATGGTGGTTGCTGCCGACAAGGGGGATCTGTACGCCCTGATCCGGGACCTGGTGCCCGCGGTCGGGGAGCCGGGTTTCACCGACGAGGGTCACGAGGTGCCGACGGTTCTCTCCTCGGTCCCGACCGGCCCGACCTCCTGCCCTGAGGACGAGACCACCCGGGCGACCCGGGTGGAAGCGCCCGCCGAACCGCCCCCGGTCGACTCGTTCCCCGCCTTCCCGGGTGACGACGGCCCCTACCCGGAAGAGGACTGTTTCTACTCGGACAACGAGGGTTCGCTCCCGGATGAGGAAGATTTCCACCTGGACGAAGACTTGCCGGAACCGGTGTCGGAGAGCTCCCCGGAGCCCCCGGGCGTGGACGACCCGGTGACCCGCGTGGTTCCGGCGACACCGTCCGGGACGCCCGCCGAAACCGCCCCCGGGGAACTGGTCCTGGCCAGGCAGTGGTCGGCCGAGGTGTCGCCCCGGGAGCAGGCCTCGGTCTCGGCGGAACTGTCGCCCCGGGAGCAGGCCCCGGCGTCGGCGGAACTGTCCCCCCGGGAGCAGGCCCCGGCATCGGAGGAACTTTCCTCGGTGGAGCAGGACGACGATTCGGTGAACCGGGTGGTCGTGGTCATGGTGCCATCCGCGCCATCCCCGGAAGAGCCCGGCGTGATCAGATCCGTCTGGGACGAACTACCCTCGCCCGAACCGTCCCCGGTCGCGCCGGAACCAGTTGTGCCGGAACCAGTTGCGCCGGAACCGGTTGCTCCGTCCCCGGTCGCACCGGAACCGGCTGGCCGGGCCCCGGCCGAGCCGGATGCGGAGGACGACGATCCGGTGACCCGCATCTCCGCCCCAGTGGGGTTCGACGACTCCGAGGCCCCCACCCAGGTGATGGAGGCCGTCAAGGACCTGACCATCTTCAGGGACGAGGCGACCGAGAAGATCTCCGAACCACCGCAGCCGGTGCTTCCGCATTCCACGAACCAGAACTTCTCCAGCACCCCGGCCGATCCCATGGCGCAGGCGGCCCCCACGCCGTCGACGGGGTACGCGGCCCCCCAGATGCCGCCCCCGGTTCCCGAGCCGTCCGCCGCGGCCCTGGCAGCCATGCCCCCGCCGGTCCCTCCGTCGGCGAACCCGCCGCAGGATCCCTGGGCCCCCTACGGGCAGCAGTCCCTCGGGGCCATGCCGCCGCCGGACCCGGTCGCGGCGGTGCCCCCGCCGACGAACGATCCCGGTTATGGCTCCGTTCCCGCGGCCCCGTATTACGGATCCCCGCAGCCCTACGGCCAGTACCTGCCCCCGCCGAGCGTTTCCTACCAGCCCTCGGTTCCGGTCTACCACGCGGAACCCGTCCAGCATCAGGCGCCGAAGCGCCGCAGCACCTGGGCCTGGGTGGCCGTGACGATGATGGTGCTGGCTCTTCTGGTGTGGGTCGCCTACCTGGTGATTTTCCGGCAGGGCAGGCATGCCTCCCCCGAGCTCTCATCGCAGATCCAGGTCCCGGCCGCCGCTGCCAGCAGCGCGCCTCCCGCGACCAGCGGTCAGGAGGCTGGGCGCCACGAGGGGCCGTGAATCACACCTGTGTAGTTTTACCTCGGCTGTGGAAAACTCTGTGGGAAAAGCTGGTGGCGTCCTTGCTCACCAGAGGTCGCGGTAGTTGAAGTCGCCGGTCGCGAGTCGCCGCCGCCGCTTCTTCTCGTCCATGCGCATCGCCGCGAGAACCACCGTGGTGCCGACGACGAAGACCACCACGGGGAGCCCGGGAAGGTCGAGCAGGAAGACCGTGAACGGCAGGGTCAGGGCCACGGCCATGCCCGTGACCAGGAAGCGGGACGGGGGAAGATGGCTGCCGCGGGGTTTGCGTGCCATGAGCACCGCCATCACCGCCATCAGGGTCATGAGCCCGACCGCCAACGGCCAGTGCTGCTCCATCACGCTCCACAGCACCAGCCCGATCAGCAGGGAGACGAGAACATGTATTCGCAGGGAAATGGGCGAGGAATCCGGGGCCGCGTGGAGCGTCGACGCGGCGTAATACGCTGCGGGTCTTGGGGGCATTCCGACACCTTAATGACCGGGATCGGGGGATTGTCCAGTCCCGGGTCCGCGCAACCTCGGCATTGCACGAGGTCAGGCGGCGTATCGCCGTCGCTTGTCGGTCAACTGGATGACGCGACGGGTGAACCGATGTGTACGGGAACCCCTCTCGATGAGAGACGACGAGAGACGACCGCCGTGCCCGGGGGCAACGGAGACACCACCGGAATCACAGCTGTGTAGTTCTACCCAGGTTGTGGAAAACTCTGTGGAACAAAGACCTTCCGGATGACACGACGCGGTTTCTCGGGGCGACGAGGTCAGGGTGACAGCGGCGACTCGGGGATGTTCAGTACCGGCAGCCGCATGGTGAACTTCGCTCCGGCGCCCTGCTGGTTGCCGGCTCGGACCGAACCGCCGTGGGCCTCGACGGTGTGGGCGACGATCGCCAGGCCGAGACCGGTGCCGGGGGTGTTGCGTGCCCGGTCGGAGCGATAGAACCGGTCGAAGATGTGTGGCAGATCCTCGTCGGCCACCCCCGGACCCGAATCGATGATCGTCAACACCCCGGCCGAGGTCAGCTCCACCCAGATCTCGCCGTCGCTGGGGGAGAACTTCACCGCGTTGTCCAGCAGGTTCGTGATGGCGCGTTCCAGCGTGGACGCGTCGCCCAGGATCGGCACCGGCTCCAGGTGCGTGTGGAAGGTGATGTTCGGTCCGCGACGGGTCGCCCGGGCCAGCGCCGCCTCCACCACCTCCGACAGGTCCAGCCGTTCCGGTTGGCGCTGGAGGTGGTCGTCGCGGGTCAGCGCCACCAGGTCACCGACGAGGGCCGAGAACTCGCCGAGCTGGGCGGAGACGTCGTCGAGGATCTCGGAGCGGGCCCCCTCCGGCAACATCCCGGACTTGTCGTCGGCCACCAGCAGTTCAATGTTGGTGCGCATCGAGGTCAACGGGGTGCGCAGTTCGTGGCCGGCGTCGGCGATCAACTGCCGCTGCTGCTCCCGTGAGGTCTGGAGGCTCTTCAGCATCAGGTTGAAGCTGCGCGTCAACTCACCCAGGTCATCGCGGCCGTAGATGCGGATCGGGTTCAGCTGGTCGGTCTGGGTGACGTTCTTCACCGCGGTGGAGAGACGACGAACCGGGGCCAGCGCGGTCTGCGCCATCCACAGGGCGGTGAGGGTCGTGGAGACGATCCCGGCCAGACCGGACAGCGCGATCACAAACCACAGCGAGTTCAACGTCGCCCCCAGCGATGTCAGGGGGCGCGCGTAGAGAATGGCGTAACTCTGCAACTGGCCGGTGCGGTCCCTGGCGCGCACCGGAACCGAGACCAGGCGGTACTCCTGGCCGTCCGCCAGCTTCACGGAACGTGCCCGGTGCCCCTGCTGCATGCGGGCGACTGCGATCTCCCCGGCATCCGGGAGCAACGCCAGGGACTGCTTGCCCGCCTGGAAGGCCTCACCGCGTGCGGTGGTGACGGCCAGCAGCTCCTGGGAGGTGCCGAGCCCCGGACCGAGGTTGTCGAGGTTCCTGATGTCGGAGTTGATGATCTCGGCAGTGGTGCGCGCGGCCGACAGCATCTCGCGGTCCAGCTGGTCACGCAGCGAGATTCGCGTGGACAGGTAAGCGGTGGAACCGACCAGAAGCACGGCGGCGGCCACGGACATCCCGGTCAGCGAGGCCAACCGGGAGCGGAGCGACTGGCCCGTGATGAGTCTTTCGACGCCCCGGCGAACCCGGATCCAGAACGAACTGATCACGGGGCGGTTTCACGCAACACGTAACCGACTCCGCGGACCGTGTGGATCAGACGAGGCAGACCACCCGCCTCGGTCTTGCGCCGCAGATAACCGATGTAGACCTCGAGGGAATTCGCGGTGGCGGGGAACTCGAATCCCCAGACCTCGTTGAGGAGGGTGTTGCGTTCCATCACGCGGCGGGGATTCTCCATGAACGCCTGCAGAAGGGCGAACTCGGTGCGGGTCAAGGAAATGTGCTGCCCCGCGCGGGTCACCTCGCGGTGCTGCGGATCCAACGTCACATCACCGAACACGAGCACCTTCGAATCATTCTCCGGGGTCGGTTTCGAGCGCCGCGTCAGGGCCCGAAGCCGCGCCAGCAACTCGTCGAGGGCGAAGGGCTTGACCATGTAGTCGTCGGCGCCGGCGTCCAGGCCGTCCACCCGGTCGCCGACGGCGTCACGGGCCGTGAGGATCAGAATCGGCACGTCATTGCCCGACTGTCGCAGCATGCGGGTGGTTTCCAGGCCGTCGAGACGAGGCATCATCACGTCCATGATCACCGCGTCCGGGGTGTGCCCTGCCAGCTGTGCCAGCGCCTCGACGCCGTCAGCCGCAGTCGTCACCTCGTCGCCGGAATACTTCAGGGATCGGGCCAGCGAGTCACGCACGGCCTGATCGTCATCCACCACCAGGATCTGCATGGTACAAGCCTGCCATCAAAAACCCGAAACCCCACGAACAACGCCGGTGCAGTGGGCAAACTACCCCGGGGAGGTACATCACGGTGCGCGGGGAGGGTGCCGCCAATCCGCGAAGCCCTTATGGTTGCTGTCCATGGCGAAGGTCGTGTTTGTGTGCTGGGGCAACATCTGCCGCTCCCCGATGGCGGAGCAGGTGGCCCGTGGGATGGCCGCCGAGCGGGGGCTTGACGTGGAGACCGACAGCGTCGGCATCTCGTCGGAGGAGTCGGGTAATCCCATCGACCGGCGGGCCGCCGCCGTGCTCCGCGAGGCCGGGTACTCCACCGACGGGCACCGGGCCCGGCGGGTCACCGCCGACGACCTCGCCTCGGCCGATCTCGTCGTCGTAGCCGAGCGGTTCCACATCAGCAGGCTCGAACAACTCTGTCCCGACGCCAACTACGCCCTCATCAATGACTTCAACCCCGCGATGCCGAAGGGCCAGGACCTCGACGATCCCTGGTACGGTCCCGCATCCGGGTTCCGCAGCACCCTGGCCGACATCGAGGCCGCCATGCCGGGCATCCTGGACGCCCTCACCTGATCGTCGCCGCTTGTCCACTGGCGATGCGTTAATCCGGACACCGGCGGTCGCGTTTGGATTGTCGCGATACCCTGAGAGCTTCCTCGCAGAAAGGCCCTGTGATGCTCAAAGGACGCAGCTTCACCAAGGAAACCGACCTCACCCCCGCCGAGTGGAAGGCCGTTCTGGACCTCGCCGCCCAGCTGAAGGCGGAGCGGCGGGAACGACGCGAGGTCAAGCGGCTGGTGGGCAAGAAGGTCGCTCTGCTGTTCGAGAAGACCTCCACCCGCACCAGCTGCTCCTTCGACGTGGCCATGACGGAACAGGGCGGCTACGCCACCCGCCTCGACACGGCCGGGTCGCAGTTCGTCCACAAGGAGTCGGCCGCTGACACGGCCCGCGTGCTCGGCCGCTGGTACGACGGCATCGAGTACCGCGGTTTCGCCCAGGAAACCCTCGAGACCATGGGACGGCATGCCGGGATCCCCGTCTACAACGGCCTGACCGACTCCTGGCATCCCACCCAGATGCTCGCCGACCAGCTCACCATGCTGGAACACTCCGGCAAGCCCCTGGAGGAGACGTCGTGGGCCTTCGTCGGCGACGTGCGCAACAACATGGGCAACTCGAACCTGATCTCGGCCGTCATGGTCGGTGCCGACATCCGCCTGGTCGCACCCAGGCAGCTCCAGACCACCGACGAGGTGCGCGCCCAGGCCGAGGCCATCGCCGCGCAGACGGGTGCCCGCATCACCATCACCGACGACATCGCGGAGGGCGTGGCGGGAGTCGACTTCCTCCACACCGACGTGTGGCTCTCGCTCGGGGAACCGAAGGAACTGTGGGCCGAGCGCATCGAGCTGTTGAAGCCCTACCAGGTCAATGCGGAGATGATGGCGGCCACCGGTAATCCGCAGGTCAAGTTCATGCACTGCCTGCCCGCCTTCCACGACCGCAACACCACCGTCGGGGAGGAGATCTACCAGGCCACCGGACTGGACGCCCTGGAGGTCACCGACGAGGTCTTCGAGTCGGAGGCGAGCATCGTCTTCGACCAGGCCGAGAACCGGATGCACACCATCAAGGCCATCTTGGTGGCCACCCTCGCCGATTGAGCCCCTCTTCCCCAGCCGGCTGCGCGCGGGTTCCCCGGTTGCGCAGCACTCAACCCGGTTTCGGGCGCGAAACGAGGCGTTTTCCGCGTTGAGTGCTGCGCAACCGTGGTTTGCGGTTTCGAATCAGCCGTAGACCGTGAAGATGACGTGGCGGCGTTCTGCTGCCGCGTCCCGGTAGAAGCTGCGCAGGTCGGCCAGCGACTCCAGCGCGTAGCTTTCCTCCTCCGGGCCGTGGCTCGGGTCGCGCAGTTCCTCGGGCATGCCGGTGTAGGCGCGATGGAAGTCGTCGTCGCCGAAGGTGTCCAGCCACCGGGCGATCTCCTCCACCTCGTCCGGGTTGGAGTGGGTCACCCAGACATCGTCGTCCTCGTGGAGGGTGCGGGCCCCGCCGATGACGCCCCGGGCAGGCCATTCGTCGTCCTCGCCGTCGGGGGCCAGGGCGTTGTGGATGGGTTCCCACGCCTTGTCGGTCTGGCAGGCGCGGTCGAAGAGCTGCTCGTCCTCCTCGAACTCCTCCAGGATGTCAGCTAGGTCCTCCTCGTTGTCCGTGAGACGTGAGACGTCAGCTGCGTCGAGGCGGAGGTGAAGTCCAAGCATGGAGGCAGCATAAGGGGCCATCCCGGGGTGAGAACAGAATCTTCCCTCGTGGATGTCATTTTCTGATGCGCAGGACGCCGTTCAGTTCCGATGCCAGCGTGACGGCCAAC
The DNA here is from genome assembly GCF_057238465.1 of Arachnia sp. Taxonomy (NCBI): domain Bacteria; kingdom Bacillati; phylum Actinomycetota; class Actinomycetes; order Propionibacteriales; family Propionibacteriaceae; genus Arachnia; species Arachnia sp. The sequence goes on along the minus strand of NZ_DBHHFZ010000003.1, from coordinate 1,506 downwards.
TGCATGGTGGTTCTGTCCGGCTGGTCGAGGAGCACGAGGTCAGTCCACCAGGTGAAGGTGTCCGGGGGATCGTGGAGAGCGGCCTTGGCCTCGGTGTCGTCCAGGATCGGTTTCGGGTTGTGCACCCGCAGCAGCGGGGCGCCGGTTTCCGAGAACATGGTGCTGAACGCGCCAATGCTCCACTGCGTCACCGTGCCCGAGCCGACTATGGCACCGAGAACCAGCTGCTGGAGTTCGAGGGTTGGGGGAGTCTCGCTCAGGAGAACCAGTTCAACGGCCATCAGTGGTGTTCCTTCCCGGGGTGATCGACGGGCGTGCCACCCAGAGCCGCGGTCAGTCTCTCCTGGTCCAGGGTGTGCGTGAAGGTGATCATCTGATGCCAGAAGTCGTCTCCCCGGCTGAAACGCACCAGCAGGCTGGGGGCTTTCCTCAAACCGACGGGAGTGACATCGTGGGTTCGGGAGATTTCCTCCATGTCGATCCGCAGGTCACGCACGGCCGGGGGGCCGATGAGCGCGGCCAGTGGTACCTCGCCGTGCCGTCGGATCGCGAACTGCCCGAGGGAACCGTCTCGTTTTTCCGCCTCACCGTAGGAGACGATCGCGATGTTGGGCCGGAAGCGGGTCCCAAGCTCCATCAGTGTCCCCGTGATCGTCGGGTGCATGGCGAGGGAGGCCCCGTCGGGAAGACCGATTGGCTGTCCGTAAGGACCGGTTGGCAGCAGCCCGCGAGTGTGTTCCAGCAAACCCTGGTCGGTTCTGGCGACGGCGATGCTGACCATTGCATCCCGGTCGCTCCGCCCGAGATGGCGGCGGGTGAGCGGCATCTGCTGTTGCAGGGACGTGGTAATGGCGGTGAGATCCCAAGGTGTGGCCAGGGGTTCGCACTCGTCCCACCGGATGAGGCGCCCGCCCCCGAGTCCGGAGATCATGTGTTCAGCCACCCTGCCGCACCGGGTGTTGCTGCGCGCGCGTTCTCGCGAGAAAACCTCGAAGAAGAAAGTTCCCAGCCCAGGTTGATCTCTTCCCCGTTCGAAGGACGACAACCTGGGGCGGGCCGGGGAGAGGTCCTGCCACAGGTCGGCCATACCGGAGATGGGCAGCCCGGTGATGGCGTCGTAGTCGCGGCCCTCGGGATCCTGCACCACCCAGCGGCCACCCGCGTTTCGAAGTTCGTCGGCGACGAACCACCCGATGTGGGCCGATTCCTTGGTGAGCAGCACCGGCCGTTGCCCGTCATGGCGTGCCTCAAGGATGAAGGAACGTATCGGCTCGGTGAGGATCACCTGGTCGCACTCCGAGATGAACAACCGGATGCCCGGTTCCCAGAATTCGGCGAACTGGGGATCTGAAGTGGTCATGGTTCAGGCTACTGCGCAGCAGGGAGGGTCGGGGGCCACACGTGAACGAGTTGGTAGACCGACCCGGCCACCTCCGAGATGGCTCCACCGCGGTCAGTTGAATTCGGGTCGGGGTGAGGGGCCGTGTTGGAGGTAGTCGTGCATGC